>NZ_BEWW01000283.1 GCF_002933955.1 Prevotella sp. MGM2 | reverse complement strand
TTAACATTTCAGCTCTCGAATTTTAACAAATGCACCGGAATTTCGGCTTGACCCTGTTGTGTCCGAACTTTCTGCCGACAACGAACAATGGATAAACCCGAACTTCGGCACTCCCGAACTGCAAACGCACTACGACAATATCAAACGGATGGTCAAAGAAAAGACCGGACGTGCCATGCAGGAAAAAGAGCGGGAACGCAAAGGAAAAAATGGTAAAATAATCAAGGTGGCAGGATGTTCCCCCATTCGTGAGGGTGTACTGCTCATCAGACCGGAAACCACACTGGCTGATGTGCGTGAATTTGGCGAAGAGTGCCAAAGACGCTGGGGCATCACGCCACTCCAAATATTCCTGCATAAGGATGAGGGGCATTGGCTGGGTGGAAAACCTGACACAGAAGACAAGGAGAGTTTCCAAGTGGGTGGAAAATGGTTCAAGCCGAATTATCATGCCCATATTGTTTTTGACTGGATGAACCACGATACAGGAAAGAGCCGTAAACTCAATGACGAGGATATGGCAGCAATGCAGACTTTGGCATCAGACATTCTAATGATGGAACGTGGTCAATCAAAAAATGTTACTGGTAAGGAGCATTTGGAACGAAACGATTTTATAATTGAGAAGCAGAAAGCCGAACTACAACGCATAGATGCTGCAAAGCGGCATAAAGAACAACAGGTGGAACTTGCCGAACAGGAACTCAAACAAGTAAAATCGGAGATACGCACTGACAAACTCAAAAGTGTAGCCACCGATGCTGCCACAGCCATAGCAAGCGGTGTAGGTTCTCTTTTCGGCAGCGGAAAACTGAAAGAGCTGGAGCATAGCAATGTGGAACTGCATCAGGAGATTGCCAAACGGAACAAAAGCATTGACGATTTAAAAGTCCGTATGCAACAGATGCAGGAACAGCATGGCAAACAGATTCGTAATCTTCAAGGAATACACAATCAGGAACTTGAAGCCAAAGACAAGGAAATATCACGGCTGAATACCTTGCTTGAAAAGGCTTTCAAGTGGTTTCCGATGCTCAGGGAGATGTTGAGAATGGAAAAATTGTGTGCTGCCATCGGCTTCACCAAAGAAATGACAGAGAGCCTCCTGACCAAGAAAGAGGCTATCAGGTGCAATGGCAGGATTTATTCCGAAGAACACAGACGGAAGTTTGACATCAAGAATGATATTTTCAAGGTGGAAAAGAATCCAACCGATGATAGCAAACTGATACTGACCATAAACAAGCAGTCGATGGACGAATGGTTCAAAGAACAGTGGAATAAATTACGGCAAAGTTTACGACAGTCAGCGGAAGAGCCAAGAAAAAATAGAGGATTCAAGCTATAATTCCGCTCTATATAATCCAAAACATCAATAAAATAACTAATTTTGCATTCGGATAGGGGCAACTCTTTCCAAGAAATAAGAAAATAAGAAGCGTTATGCTCTCTTGTAAGTCGAGAACGTAGGAAATTCACCAGTGTACTGGGATTGCATAGTGGTTCTCACGCATACAGCATGGGCTGCTACCTCTACATCTGTACACAAGGTTTCCTACGACTTTCGACTTCGAGTGTTGCATCAGTAGTTTGTGCTTCTGCATTTATAAATCGCTCCATCGTGCTATGGAGCATTGTATTATTTTGTAGATGAAGAATATCGAAGCAGATAAAGAACTCATAGCGGCATCGGAATCAAGGATATAAAGGACTATGAAATTGAAATCAACATCGAAAATGGTATAGTAGTAAGATAAAAGTAATGGCAGAATCTTTTAAAAATATGTTTGATAAGCCATTCTTTGGAAGGTTTGTCAACGACTTGTCTCTTGTTCTCCAGAACATGAGTGTAGACAAGTTTGTAACTTTAGTTATGGATGAAGAATGGGAGAACAGAGGTTATAAGCAGCGGATTGCACACATAACTACTGTTCTGCACAAGTTTATGCCAACCGAGTATAAAGAAGCTGTTGCGAAAATCTTTAAATTATTAGACTGTGTAAAAGTTAGACTGCTCGATTTTTCAAAGATAGACGATAAAAATTTCAATTTGCTGACATTAGAATATGGGGGTATTTTGGACCATTATGTGGAGCGATATGGAATAGAGGACTATGAGACATCAGTGAAAGCCATTGAGCGAATTACGCAATTCACGACTTGCGAATTTGTGACCCATGCCTTTATTGTGAAATATCAAGATGAAATGATGAAACAGATGTTGGCTTGGTCAAAACATCCGCACTGGGGGGTAAGGAGGCTTGCATCGGAAGGGTGCAGACCTCGTCTGCCGTGGGCGATGTCATTGCCTAAATTAAAAGAAAATCCAGCTCCCATCATTCCGATTATGGAAAATCTGAAAAACGATCCATCCAGGTTTGTAAGGTTGAGTGTTGCCAATAACCTGAACGATATTTCAAAGGATAATCCACAAATCGTAATTGCTTTGGCTAAAAAATGGAAAGGGCAATCAGAGAATATTGATTGGGTTATCAAGCATGGATGCCGAACATTGCTTAAGCAGGGGAATCACGAGATATTGAACCTGTTTGGACTGAGTTTGAATGACAATATCAGCATAGGTGACTTTAAGATTCTTACAAAAAGAATAAAAATGGGTGATTCTGTTGAATTTTGTTTTAATCTAAACAATTATAATACGGAAAAACGGACAATAAGATTGGAATACGGAATCTATTATCGGAAAATGAATGGAGAGATGACGAGGAAAGTCTATAAAATCAGTGAGAAGGAATACAAAGGAAACTCCATTACGGAAGTCAATAGGAAACATTCGTTTCGCCCCATAACGACAAGAACTTTTTATCCCGGCATTCATCAGATTGCTGTTATATTCAATGGATGTGAATCGGGAAAATGTGAATTTGAACTTGTTGAATGACAGTTTTTAATAGTTGAGATTAATCCGTAAATTCCCCGTTATATCCAAGAAAAAACAAGTGGTTTGCACGTTAAAAGGGAGGTTTTCCACTTACCTTCCCATACTATCAATCTTAAAGAATACAAAAACACCCAATTTTACACCCAAGAATGTAAAATTGGGTGTTTGCTTTGCAATTTGCTGATTTTCAGCGTTTATTGCGGAGAGGACGAGGCACGCCTCACTCTGCTATGTCATATAATTGAAAACCAGACAATTAAAGCATTGACGGTTTTTAGATTTGTCAAACTTCATGCACAAGTTGCGACACAACACCGCGATTTGTGACGCAAAATTACATCTAAAATTTGAATTTCAAACCCTATTATTTCGATGAAATTTGAATTTTAAGCCCTATTGAGTGTTAAATATAGTTAAAGATTTAGGCGGCTGGTTCATTGTGAAGTGAGCCAACCGCCTAACCAGGCAGAAAAGAAAATATTTTTATATCAACCAAGCATTTTCATTGGGGTCATAATCCCTCTGGAATGTCGCACACGCCCAATCGACTTTAGGCATACAAGAATCATGTTCACGTTTACGGGGAAGCTGAGGGTTGATTTTGAACTTGGAGGCATTGTAGAGCCACTGTATAGAATCTTCATAAGCCCAACGGCGGGTTTCTGAGATGTTAGTAGGTGAAATAATCGAATGAAGATGATAGAGCGCGATACGGCTCATGTGGGCCACAATATTAGCGTTTCTGGGATCATCCCTCGTAATATTTACGCCCTCAACCAATTTATCTGGATTAGGATTAAGAACCGGATAGAAAACGGTTCCTTCCGCTACAACATAGTCACGAGCATTTTCCGAATAATCATACTCCAATTCCTCAGAATACTCACCAATAAGTCCCCATCGGTCATCTTCTTCCGGAGTAAGGACAGGTTCTTCCACTGGAGGATTAGGTGCAGTCGGTTCTTCTTCAATGTCAGAATCATCTTCATTAACTGACACAACCCCATCATCCGGATTAGACTCAGAGGATTCAGCAGGCTCTGGTTCATCTAAGAACTGATAGAATTGCTCATTGTATGAACAAACTTGATTTTTCTCCCATTCAAGATTAGGCTCCCAAGGAATGATTTCAGCTTCTCGCCAAGCCTTGACACCCGGAAGATGGATTTCTCCAGCCTCATATCCATGAGGAACCAGGCACTGCCAGTATTCCGTACCAAATCTGACGACTTCACCTTTTGAGAACATTCTTAGCTGAGAGTATTTGCGAGCGTGTTCAATTAGTCGGGGGTCAATAAAGTCAACCACCTGTCGCCAATATTCAGTCTTTGTCGGCTTCTTATATCCATTGATACAAGTCAGAGTTTTATGAAACTCCTAACTCAACTTTGACTATCAACCAGATACGAGGCTAAATCGGCATTTTGTAGAACTATTGTAGAATTTGTGCTTAAATTCTAAAATCCCCGCGCCTTTTTGGAGCTAACGGGGATTATTTTGCAACACCGATTACAAGAATCGGTAGTGCAAAGTTAGCTCTTATTTTTGTAACGACCAAACGCATTATATATTTTATAATGGTATCAAAAAAAATAAGGGGCAACCTCACGGCCTCCCCCTATCTCTAACTATAAATGTTACTACAAGAAAATTATTTTTTTAATTCGATATATTCAGTATAAGTTATTTTGGTATGTGGATTGGTGCTTACTACTTCTTGCCGGATAGCTTTGCACCCCCACTTGATAAACCAAAACTTTTTCGGTACCCGGTGGATAATCTGCTTGATAGTGTCACAAGAAACAACATCAAGCTCAACATCACGCCCCCGGATTTCTCCAGCAACGTTAACCCATGGGTCTTGCCACCTTAGCACCTTGAGGCTATCAAGCAATCCATCACGATATACAATGCTGTCCCGGATTTCAGTAACAACCTTAACCTCGGTCTGGGTTGCAGTCGTGGCGGCGGCTTGGAGGCGTTTGACTTTCACACCCAACTCATCAGCCGTTTGGCAAACGTGTTGATAGTTGCGCTCCAACTCGGAATAGGATAACTCCAGCCTTTGAACGGAGGCGGCCGAATTGCCGGCCTCCGTTTCAAAGTAGGTTGCCTTATCCATAAGAGCGGTGTTGTTGGCGGTCAATCTCTCATTGTCCTCTGAAAGCGACTTGCATTTGCTCCATAAGGAGCATACAGTAATCACCAGCACCGCTACAATAAGAATGATAGGCTTTTTCATGCGCCAATGGATTTGAGGTAACTTACGATACCGTCAACGTGGAGTTTGACAATAGCCTCCTTGCCTTTGTCGGAAAGCAGGAAATCCACATCATCCTTGTTGTCTTGGAATAGGTTCTCAGTGAGTACGGCGGGGCATTTGGTCTTACGGAGAATGTAAAAGCCCTCCTCCCAATCCGGGTCACCATCGCTCATGTCCTTACGGATTTTGTGGCCGGCCAGCACTTTTTCAGCAGCGGCATAGAGGTGATTAGCCAGTATGTCGGCCTTAGTCTGCCCCTTGCTTGTAAATGCGCTCCAGCCTCTTGCAGTCATCCACGGCCCGTTGCCGGCGGCGTTCACATGGATAGAGATAAGAATAACATTGGCGGTGCCAATCTTACCGCATATCTCGTTCACGCGGCGGGCGCGTTCAGTGAGTGATACATCGTGCGTTTCCGGCACGATAAGTTGAACATCGTAGCCTTTGGCGCGTAGCTCTTTCTCTACACGCCCGGCAATCTCACGGGTGTACTTGTATTCAAGCAATCGCCCGTCAGGGCTGCGTTTGCCCTTAGTGTCGGCCCCGTGGCCGTTGTCAATAAGGATTTTCATTCGTGATTCATTTTATGGTAAAAGTCGATTTTTATTCTCTCATAAACGGCTTGCACGTTGGTGTAAGCGCGTCCGTTGTTAACCGTGTCGGAATACACCTCATGCTCCACAACCTCAGCTACCCAATCCACCCAGTCATGGTTAACATAGGTTGTGAGGATTTTGCCACGATAGCGGAAACTATCAAACCGGCTGTTCCTATCCTCATGGAGATTGTGCAGTAAGGTACGGATTTTGGTACGGGTTGCCTCCTTATCCGCTATGTGGTTTTCCTCTCTGACTTTCTTGATTATCCGGCAAACCTTTTCAATGGCTAAGTCAAAGTAAACCCCGGTGAAATTCTTAACCCTTAGTTGGGTTTCGGGTTGCAAGCCCTCGGATATGTCGTTGAGCATATCGTTTTGCTTGCGGGTTTCACCTATGAGGTCATCAACCATTTTGGTATTGCCCTTAATCATTCCGTCAATGATACCTTTGAACCAGCGGAAACACGCAACCCATAGGAGCGCGGAAAGCACCAGAAAGAACGCGGCCACGATAGCCATCATTCCTAAATCCGTAATGCCTTGCGCCACGGTCATTGTGTCCTGTACTGTGTTCATCGCGGCATACGTTTTTTGGAGCTTTTGTAAAAGCTGAAATTAGCCTCATCATCGGCCGTTATCTCAGTGTTCGGTGAAAACACATTGAAGCCATACATATTGCCATAGCTTACCACTTTGATTACAGCGCGGAAAGGATATTTACGATTGGGATTACCAAACACATTTTTCAATTTCTTGCTGTCTATGAAAAATGCTGATTTGGCAGCTCCCTCGCCATAAGCGACAACCATACGGTCTCCGTTTTCAGTTGCGCGTGTGGTACACCCGGTAAACACAGTGACTTGGTTAACCACCGCGTCTATCGGGGTGTAGTCGCAATCGAAAAGGTCGGAGGATGCGGCGGATTCATCCTCTACAAAATCTTCGATATAGTCGTTCATAAGTCCATAGGGATATTGAGGGTTTTACAATCGCTATCCACCATTTCGCGGATAGACAGACGGTCGCGCAAAAAGTCCTCATAGGGCTTTTTTGCGGTTTCGGGCATAAGCCCCAGCATTGCGCTCTGGTACTCGTTCACCAGCTTTCTCTCAGTGTTGGTAGGGAACTTTGCCGAAAGGAGGGTGCTGAAAATGTTGTCGGCGGTTGTGGGGTATTCCACCCGGAGGCTGTCGTAGCGGTACATCTTGCCGGTTGCAGTCTTGGGGTCATCGGTGATTGATACGCCGCCCATTTCATCAACCACCACATCTACCTCAGTGATGTTATGGTTATAGAGGACGGTACCCTGCCCGTTGTTGTACGGGTCAATCACATTGGGGCGTTCATTAGCCAACAGCCCGGTTGATAAGATTCTTGTTGTTGCCATTTTTTGAAATAATGATGTTAAAGACTTTTTCCTTATGTTGTTCACTACACCCGATAACCCACCCGTATATGGTCGGATTTGCCCTTTTGTGCGGTATATTGGGATAGCGTCAAATTCTCATTGGTGTATAGCAGCCAATAGATGTTTTTGAGCTTTTTACCCGGCGAGTGGAACATCTTGCCCGTATCGCCTATGTAAAGCCCGCAATCCTCAAAGTCGGAGTAATCCGCGAGATATGTTTTTGCGTTCAAGCCCATAGTGCCGTTAGTCTAATGTAGAGCTTTCGATTTCCTACTAACACTACGTTAATCACTATTTTTCTACCAAGAGGTAAGGTGTCGGCGGTCAACAGTCTGAAATATCTTTGTAAAGTTGAAACCACGGTAAAAGCGGAAGCCACTGTTCGCATTCGAGTACGAGGAACGATAAGTCGCAGTCAGAAAACCGAAGCCCGCAGGCGCTCCATAATTCGCAGAAGCAGACAGGAGGGCACCCCTGACCGCCGACACCCGTATTTTGTTATTCGTTTATTTTCATTGTCTTACGTTTTGGTTTTGGTAAATTCTCGTTGCTCCGTGAGCCGTGTTTTGCAGTCCCGTTAAAAACGGCACAAGCGGAAGCCACTGTACGCATGCGAGTACGAGGAACGAGCATTCGCACTCAGAGAACCGAAGCCCGCATGCGCTCCATAAGTCGCAGGAGCAGACAGGAGGGCACCGTACCAGCCATTAGCTGTTGCCTTTGCCACGCGCCAGAAATAATCACAAAGTCCTTGATTTGCTCCACCACCTACGCTTGTAGGGAATGTAAAGCCATCGTAGGAAAAGCCGAAATTCCATTGATAGCCCTCAGCGGTGGGTAACTCAGTGATACGCTCATACCCGGCAGGAATGGCGGTTGACGTGTCGGCAGGAGAGGCAAACTTTGTGGGGTCGGTGCAACCATAGGCTGTGCAATGTCCGGGGTCATCGGCTGTTTCGGGTGAGCAATGGATAAGAATGTCATCGGCAAGCAGCCAAAGATATTTAAAGGGTGTTTCAAGCCCACGATATGATGCAACTTGCACCACCTTATCGCCACCGGTCCAGCCCTTGATTGTATAGGCTACTCGGCCAGTGTTGTTGCCGAGGATTGCAGTAACACCGCAGGGGATGAAAGGCCGATAGCCTCCCCATGTGTTCCATTGAGTACCATTAACGGACGTGCCATTGCCGAGGCCGCCTTGATGAAAGCCATCGGCGGTGAGTGTTTCATTGTAGGTGTCTTGGCAGTGCATTGAGGCGTATTCAATACGCTGGAGCCATGCAATTTCAGTATAAACACGGCCCGCCCCCGCGTGAGTACCATTCTTGCAAAGGGGGCGAACACCAGCTTTTGAGATTGAGGTGCGGGGCATACCGAGCATTGAGTTGTATGTGCCATCTTTTGCCGCATCACTCGCTCCACTGCCACCACGGAAATTTGTTGCGCTTGCAAGCAATGAAACAAAGCCGTTGGCATCGCGCTTAATCTCATTACCTACCCATTGCAACCAACAGCCGGAAACGGCTATGTTGTTGGCAATGTCAATAGTGCCATACCACGGTGAGCAAGTCTTTCGTGTCATGCGAACAAAGCCGGGGAGGGCATATTCGGAAATACACATAGCCCATTTTGTACCCTCTACCTCAAAGCGTGCGTAGTATTCGGGCTTTTCCAACATCACGTTTCCGTCCGTGGTGTCGAGCTTTGCCGCCGCTCCAGAATCCTTTTTACGGGAATCGTTCTGGTGGAGATAGTATTTCACGGAGCCATCCGTGTTTTCCACGAAACGCCTCAGTTTCTTTTGGATAGGTAGTGTGCGGTGTAAGTCCATATTACCTATGCGAGTGAGCTTGTAGTCCTTGCTGGTAAAATCGCCTTGCACCCCATACCACATATCATACGGATATTGCGGCTTGGTTGAGCCGCTGCCTAAAATAAGTCCCATATCATTTGTAGTATTCTAAATGTGGTGCTTCACTCGCCCCCCAGAAAATCTCATACTTGTCGGTGTCAATAGCGTTGGGGGGCAAAGCCACAATCTTACCGGGAGTCCAATCACCCACAGGCACGGGGAAAGCTCCGCTCTCCTTATCGCAGATGAGCTTGCACGGCATCAGAATGTTGGTTTCCATGCTTGCCTTTTTGGGTCTGACAAACACAGAAAACGGCACTCCTCCGAGCGTGAAACCCTTTGAAAGGTCTGAAACTCTACCTTTTGAAAGGATCCGTAAGCTATACATTGGATGTTCCATAAAATTAACTTGGTAAATTATACTGCAAAGATAGTCAAAATCTGTGTTCCACTAACACATTTTAAGGCGAAAATCCTTGTTATCTCAAAAATTATGTTATATGACACCTCCTTTCTATATAGGAATCACCATAAATGCCAGGAGCAGATCCCAGCCAGACCGTCCAGCATTGGTGCCCTTTTATAAGCTCATCATATTTGCCTGGATCTCCTCCAGAGAGTTAATCTTATCCCTTATCTGTTGCCTGGAGTTATGCAACTCCGTTACATCATAGGGCAATGGAGTACCGATCAAAGCAGCCTCATAGCACTTAATGATCTGGTAATCGGAATCTGCCAGCGTTGCTTTCAGATCCTCAATCCGCCTCCTCATAGCCTGGAGATCGGGCACCACCTCATAGTGATATGAGATAGTTTCTCCAGCATCATAAGGAATGGCAGTCACCATGTAGCCATCATCGGCTTTGCGGATCTGATCATCATCAATCCGCTCCAGGGGCTTCCACCCTGGAGGCAGATCATTAATCTGATCCTCCACGGTGTAAACCTTAGTTTCCAGTACCCCAGTATCGGGGTTTCTTTCCTGGAATGTGACTGGCTCCAGGGCTTTCACCCTTAGATAGCCATCATTATCTATAAATCCGTATTCTACCATAACTTAGATTATTCGTTACCATTTCCATGCAGATACCAGCCACGCCTCTTTTTTAGTCTTGGTGTTTCCAGAGGTGATATAACCGATCGTGAACACAAACATTCCAGCTCTGCCACAATCAAAATCGTAGTATTCGTTTTCGGTATTATCATCATAAATGTGGTGCCCAGTCCTGGGGCGTACCCTCATGGTGCCAGTCCACCATTGTTTCACCCAGACAACTTGCCCCTCTTTGGGATTTGCTGGGAGGTAAACAATAGAGGTATCAGAGGTGTAGCCTATGATCATAGTATCGGCAGCATTCAGATATACCGTTTTCTTGGTGCCAGATATAGCTCTCTTGCCCAGTGTCAGACCTCCAGCATAGAGCTCATAGAAGAATCCTCCGAATGCTGGTGCAGTCCCAGAGTTGGATGCTTTTCCATACACGCCAGCCACAATGGTTTCCAAAGCATTCAACTGCCAATCACTTTTTGCGACATTGGCAAACCCCATACCGACAATAGCCCCTCGGTGGGTGTAGCCAGTGTAGGATGGCATTGCATTGGTACCAGCCAGGTTTGCAAAGATGCCGTTTGGAGATAGGTAGGCAGTACCAGTAGAATATGAGGGAGAGTTTTTGGCTCGTACCTCCAGCATACCCTGGCTGGCATTCAATTTAATGATCGTGCCAAAGTTATTCATTGAGTAGCCTCCTCCGTCATTGGCACTATCTATGAGGATTTGAGCTACAGACGCATCCAGAGTGATATTGTTGGAGCCAGAGAGTGTTGATACAATCTTACCTCTAGACATAAACCAATCTCCGATATTGGCACCCTCCGCCAGGAGTAGGTTGGTTGCGATAGTTTCAAACTCCGCTCCAAAATCATTCCATTTCGCTGTGTTTGTTGGCAATACGTTATAAAATGTTCCCGCATCAGTACGAGCAACATAATAATGATTATTGTACTTTACGACATCAACACGTTTATCAGAGCCAACGTATGATTTTGAACTACTATATATGCCACGAAATACAAGAGCGGGACCAACATCACCATCTTTACCCGGAGTACCGTCCACACCATCATAGGGGGTTACACGAATCGGAGTAGTCCAATTCGCCCTCAAGGCATTGGTTTCTCCATTGATTTTTGCAGTAGTGAGCCAAAGATATTGCAAGCTGCCAACAGAGGGCATTACAGTTGTCCAGTCACTGCCGGGGTTTCTATCGCTGGCGGTAAATGCCTTTCCATGCGATAACTTGCCGCCACTCACAGCATAGCGATATTCGGTAAAATCGCCATTCTTTCCGTCATCGCCATTAACCCCGTCTATGCCCTTTGCCACAACTCCCCAATACACAGATTCAGTAGGCTTGTGACCTTTTGTCGGTGTATTGTGAATGTAACGATAGGTTGCAATCGCGCCTTTCTCATCGGTATAGCTTACCTCATCATTCTTGTAGTATGTGTAATTGACGTTCCATACGCCACGATATACGCCCAACGGTGCAACATCGCCACTCTCACTAATAACACTTACGTTTTTGAGAGTTATAGTGTTGTTTCGGCTCACATTCCAATCAATAGAACTTGACCTATCGCCTATGCGGAATTTATTACCGTCTAAGTCCAGATAGCACTCTCCATCACTCGTAATAATGCGCCCCGTGGTTATAGTATTGCCGTTTATGCGCGTAAATCCATAAGTGGTTGTGAAATCACGGAAGTTGTCATCTGCGTAGAGCGTTGAAAGAACACCCACAAGGAAATAGTAATTGTTTGGGTCATCGGTCGGCTCAAACTTATATTGCGTCTGGGCCATTATCCATGTGCCACTCTCTCCAGTCTTAGAGCATTTGGCAAAGAGATAATATCCGGCATTGCTTGGCAATTCAAATGTGAGTGCGCCCATTTGCCATGCCCTTATTCGGCTTGGGTCAATCGTAAGGTGTGATAATATGCCGGCGGAGGCGGCAAAGTTATTTGGGTTGCCGTTTACATTGGCTTGGAGTATTACACCCGTCAACACAAACTGCTGGCTCTTTGAGCCGACAGTGAGCATATTTGTGTCAATAGAGTTGGGGCGAATGTTATCAACATCAAAAAAGCCGTCCGTGTCATACACCATATTGCGTAAGTCCTCGGTGGTGCGCCACCCGCGGCGGGCTTTGTTAAGGTCCCGTAGGCGGTTGTTATTTATAATCCGCTCATGGTCGATAACAGAGAGAACGGTCTGGGTCGAGATTGAAATTGCAGTCGTATCGGAGAGCGTGAGCTGATAATCCTGCTCCAAAAGTAGATTGCGGGTAATCTTTTGTATGCGTATTTGTTTCTCTATGCCAAAGCGAGTATCACGCACAGGTGCATAATCGCCCACTTTGAAAAGGCAAACATCAACGCCTCGCTCCAACGCCTCAAGGAAATACAAACGGTCCAGTGTTAGGCTGTATTGAGCCTTAGCTTGTGTAGCCTGCTTGAAATCGTCCATAGCGGCATACCATAAATCTTCCTCAGCATTTTCCTCGTAGCTTTCGGGCAAAAATATGTCGGTAATTTTGTAGGTCGCTCCTACCTCAATAGGGTATGCGCCACCTTGCTCAAATGGTACAGTCGGAGTAGTTAGGCCGCGATTGTCGGTAAAAGGAATCAATCGGAATTTCTTTGTCGTATGGTCATAGCCATTCTTAGCCTCAAGCTCAAATTGCTGCCCAGCAAGTCGGCCGCTGGTAAAAGTGATTTTCGCGCTAACCTCATTCACTAAGTAAACGGTGCCTTTGTCATCTTTCTTGCAAAGGTCAAAATCCATAGTGTCATCAATGAAAGCGTTAATATCGCCGGCCACCAGTGCAGTCACGCGCCCCGTGCGGGTAGGAAAAATTTTGTCATAGGTCTTGCAATCTTCCTCGCTGCCTATTTTGTCGCGCAATGCCACGTCCTCTAAAAAGCGGTCATTGTCGTTTGTTATGCCTATAAGTTCGGTGTTTGGCTCAATCACAGTGCCGTCACTAAGGACGTGCCTTTTACGATTGTAACGGCGTGGATATGGCAGTTGCAATCTCTCGGCATACTCACGGTAGTTTGTGCGGATATTGGTTGTGCCACCCTCTACCCACAAGCGAGTAATCACAGCCTTATCATCAACCTTTTGCTCTTTGAGCTTGTATAGACCGTTGCCCTTGCCCCACTCAAAGTATTCTGCTCCGCCGGGGGGATTGACACGTTGCCCGAATTTACCGATATGGATTGTTCTTACATTCCCGTTTTGGGATATAAGAAATTCCAGATTGAAATTGTCTTTGTTGCAAAGCGTCTGTAACACTTGCAAGCAATTCACCCCGGAGAATTGGATTGTGATAGCCTCGGTTTCGGGGCAATTAAGCTCATCGAAAGCCCACATACCCGGATAATCGCGGTTAAGGTTGTAGATAAGCACCTGCACAAATTCCTTAATTGTGTAGGTCAAATCGAATGTCGAGCGGTCGGATTTTCCGTCTTTGTCGCAATTTCGATATATGGTTTTCATAAGGTCGTACATCGGGCCGTAGAAAACAGGCTCAAAGATGTTGTAATCCTCGCCTTGAATTTCACGAGTTGTTGTAGTCCTTATGGTGTAGTCGAATCCGTCCACAACGATTTTATCCCCCTTGCTGAAAGAGAGCATTTCGGAGGAAACGATTTGTAATGTGATATTGTCATCGCCCATAAGGGAGCTATTTTGCGTAGCCTGCTTGACTACGCAAAACGGCTCCTTTGTATTGAGCTTGATAATCTCGCCGTTGCGTTTGATTATTTGAGTAATTCCCATACCATTATGGCGTTGGTTTCAAACTTTTCAATATCTTCTATCACCCCCGTTACGATAATGTCATACTCGCCGGGGAGAGCGTAGGTATGCTCCACGGTAGTATCATTGCCCCCCACGTTGAATGTGTGAGTGCCATCACCCCAGTAGATGTTAAGGTACTTGTAGGTTGACACGGTGATAGTGGCTTTTGAGTTATTGTTGTTGGAGATATGGCGTAGTACCTTTTTCACCGGCTCGTCCTCTGTTAGTTTGAGTGTGAATGTGCCTACCATTAGTTCCTCGTTGTAGCTGCCCCACTTTTTATCAACTGCCACATCATCAAGCAAATCCACCTCATACACAAGGGGCTTTGCCTTGCCGTCATACTCTACGGTAAGGCGGCGCGTATGGTCGCCGTCAAAGAGTGCGAGAAAGCGGTTAAGCCACTCTACAAACGCACTACGGCTTGAGGCTTCAATGAAACATTTGAGCGATATTGTGCGCTCTTTGAAACGCTTGCGCTTGCGGTCGCGCACAACACCGTGGTAGTTGTCGTAGTCTACCGATAGGCTTTCTTTCTGCGCCAGCCTGCCAACAAGCCCGTCAGAGGCCGACACATACACGCCGTAGTCCTTGAAATTGTGACCGTCAACATAGTATTCAACATCGTTGTTGGCTTGCATTTTGAGGATTTCTTTCTCGGTCTTTGCCACGTTGAACACTCGCACCTCATCGAGCTTTGCAGTCGTGGTTAACAGTTCCTCGGTGCAGAGAGCAAGCCCCGTGGGATTAGCGGCCAGATTGCCAACGTATGTACAATCAGCATTGAGAAAGACTTTGAACGTAGAACCAGAGCGCACAAAAGAAATAAAATACCACTCACCCGGCACCACATCGACCCATTGCTCTTTGTGCTGCTCTATACCGGGTAAATTCAAGAGCCAGCCCAAACGCCTCTGCTGAATCTGAACATAGAGTGATACGGTAAAATCGCCCGTAAATGGAATATTCTGCTCAGTGTTTACCTCTCCACCGCACAAGTCAAGAGCCTTACCGGCCTTTGCTTGTTTGGTAAACATCGCTCCACCAGAAAGTGTTGCGTCATGGCGACCCGCGGAGTAGTCGTAAGCCTTTGAGCCGTCCGGGTCATCAAAAGGCAGATACAAGATTAAATTTTTATCAACCATATCAGTATGTGGGTTTATCGTGAAATATTGTTTTAATTCTCGCAAACGATGAAATGCCGATATAATCTACCGTGGTATTACGACCATAGGCGTTGATGTTGACACGCGCCTCGGTGCCTATTACGGAGATATGTATTTTCGCATTATCGAATAGGTCAATGGTAACAATGGCATTGTTGGAAACAATCACGGCCGCCTCGCTATCATGGCGCATATATAGACGCGAAACAGAAAAATCGTCATACTCCAACATGGCTTTGCAAGCCCCGTTAAGCACCATATCGGGCTTGTTGGCGGTCGAGGGTATCTCATCATCGACATACACCCCGAAAGGCTCACACTTGCCCTTGAAATGTTCCCGGAGAAAATTGAGCGTAGGGTAATCTTCGGAAATACAAAAGTCAATGCCCTTAATGTAGAGCTTTGCAAGTTCCTCGGTTGAAAGCCCAGCTCGGAGTTTCCCTTGCCATAGGCGGCATAGCCCTTTGTCTATGCCGTCTTGTTTGAGTTGTTGAATCAGTTCCATAACCTTACGATATTCCTTGTGAGAGTAAAGAGTTGTCTTTGGTTTCTATCCGTTTGAGAGTATCGCGTACCTCGGAGAGAATAGTGTTGGCGGTTGCAGTGTTTTGAGCGATTGCCGATTGTGCCAAAAGCTGTTCACGCAACACACTTGTTTGCTCGGTCTGGTTTATGATGAAAGCGTTAAGACGGCCCGCAATCACACCGCCTGTTTCCTCACTCATTGAGGTAACGGCACCCGTCAAGGGGTCTGTTGCGACATCTTCAACATCTTTAATCCAATCGCCTACCGCGTCAAGAGCATTAGTGAATGTTTCACCGGCTCTTTTTGTCATCAATTCAAATGTTTCTTTCTCGCGGTCAGTCAAAACACCGTCCGACATTGCCTCTCCAAGATATTTCACGGCTTCGTCCATAGCCTTAGCTAAGAATTGGCGTTTGAGCGCATCTATTACAGCCTTTTTCAATACCTCTCTCGTGGTATCACCAAGAGCCTTTGCCGCGTCCTCTCCGGCGCAATATGCGTCAACAATAGCGTCTGCGTATTGGTCGAGAGCTTCTTGGGTTGTGGTCCCGGCAAAGGTTTCCATCATTTGCCGGTCTAAGTCCTCAATCTGCTGTTCAATCTGCTCTATTGCGTCATTCCACTGTTGGATTTTGTCGTTGTCGGTCTTTTTCTTTGAGCGTTCTGCGTCTATCTGTTGGCGCATCAAATCCTGTTGCTCACGGAGAGATTTTTTTTGCTGCTCATATAAGCCCAGCATATCATCACCCTCTTTGGCTTTTGACAACTGGCCGTTTAAGTCCTTAATTTGGGCTGTCAACTTTGCATACTGAGCAAAATCCCATGAGCGACGGGCAGTTTCGCGTTGTTTCTCCAATGCGGCTATTTGGTCTTCTATGAGCTTAATGTTTTGCTCAAAACCAGCACGTTCCTCATCATTAAACACCCAATAGGTGTTGTTAAAGGCCCGTTCAAGTCGATTGTATGAGCGTTCCAGCGCGTCAATCTGCTTTTGTAGGTTTTGTATTCGTTTCTCATACTTTGCATCATGGAGCTTGGAAAATATACCTATAACAGATGTTATAGATGAAATCATGCCAGTAACTCCACCTATAATATCGCCACTCATAAACTTGCCGACCGAGGCAGCGGCATTACCCAACTGCCCCATGAGTTCTATTGCAGTTCCCAGCCCGTCAGCCACACCGTCCATGCCCAGTGCGTCAAACATACTTTGTAGCGAAGAGGCGCACTCTGTGGTAATATCCGTTACCTTTTCTACGGATTCTGTAATACCATTGGCGGCGGCTTTTACCTCACGCTCGGCATTTTCTACATCCTCTTTGCTACCCTCGCCTTTGGCTAACGCAGCTTTGGCTGCTGCGAGTTTCTTTCTCGCTTTGAGATAGTCATTAAAGAACGTATCAAGGGCAGAGAACGGGTTGAGTTGCTGAATCCTTTCTTTGGCTCGTGTAAGGCTGTCAATAACGGCCTTAAAGTCCACGGGCGAGAGTTGGAGATTGCCGGCGGCCAACTGTTGCTCAACATCCTTAATCAGCTTGGAGATTTGCCCCACGGAAAGAGTATCTAGGTCGCTAAACAACTTTTTCCAGCTATCGGATTGCTGGAGAAATGCCGTATTCAAAGCCGACAATGCCTCTTTCTCAGCTTTGTTGATAAGGCGTATGCGTTCCTCATCGCCCATGCGCTCGGCCTCAGCTCGGAGTAAAGCGTATTGGTCGGTGATAGATTGCCTTTGTTCCTCAAAAGAGCGATAATCGTTTAGGACGGTTTCATGTACCTCTTTTTGGAGTTCGGCCTCCCTTTGGGATAGGTCCAGACTTGCGGCGACTCGGTCATCATCGCTTATAATACCACTTTCGCCATTTTCCAGCTTGCGTTTTGCATCTGCCACCGCTGCCAGTTTCTCGGCAAGAGTTTGGCTACGATTGATAGCGGCATTGACACTCTCACGGAAAGCGTCAAGAGCCGTTTTTGCACCTGTAAGCTCATCATATTGCACGTTAAGGGATATAAGAAAATTACTCTCTCCCTCGGTGATTGTTCCGGCGGCTTTTTTGGCTTGGAGTTCGGCGATTTGCTTTTCAAGATACTGCTTGAAAGAATTGCCCGATTGGAGCAAAGACGCAAATTGCTTATCGGCAACATCCTTACCCATATTCTCCACCCAACGCCAATAGAGTTCGTATTGCTTTTTCTTATAATCCAGTTCTCCCTCAAAGAGTTTGTTTGTGGATTGCTGGTAGCTTTGATTCTCATAGGCGCGGCGTTGTGCAAAGCCGTCTTTTTCCTCTTGGGATAGGCCGCCTTTGCCTGCGGCTTTACGAGCCTTTATAAGCTCTTTTTCCTCTTTGTCGATACGGTCAAGAGCTTCCTTATGTTGTAGGTCAAGAGTAGCTTTGCGTTTGGCATAGCCCTCTTCCATGACTACAATACGGGCCTCTTCGACACGCTTTTCAGCCTCAAGCTGCTTTTGTGCCAAAGTATCAGCGGCACGGGCCGCATCGTTTGCTCCATTGTGGCCGCCACTACGCCCGCCACCGCGCTTATTTCTGCCCGTGGCGGAATCCAACTTTTTCTGGAGTGTATCAATTTGGGTGTTGTAGTCTTTCCATGCTTGACTTCCCAGTTGAGCCTCGCCGCGCAACTTTTTGAGATTTTGGATTTCGCTATTTATGCCAGTTTCAGTATTGAGGTCGTTTTGCTTTTGCCCGATTTGTGCTTGAACATCTGCAAGCATTTGCATAGCATCCGCATAGCCATAGACCTTAATGTCAATGCCAACCTCTTTTCCGTCAAGTTTAGCGGCAATATCATGTAGCTCTTCTAATGAATGTTTGGATAAATCCACTTTGGGGATTATTTCCTCAGCACCCTCGCCAAAGCCCACAATAGCATGGTAGGCATTGTTGGCTGCTTGGGTTTGTGAATCAAACGCATCACGAGCTTGTAGAGCTTGGTCTATAATGCCGCCATCTTCTGAAAACACGTCATAATACCAATCATCAATAAACGAATAATCAGTTATCAATTCAGCGTGTTCTTTATCAATGCCGGCCGCAGTCATTACATCTGTAATCTGCTGACGCAACTTAGCTTTTGCTTCGGCTTTTTTGCTATCATCCAGCTTTACCATTTCGGGCAATGAGTCCTCGATAAGTCCACGAATTTGAGAGGCTAAGGCTGTCGCATTTTGCTGAATGTCATCGCTATCTACCGAAATGCTGCCAACACCTAAATCTACATAATGGTGAGCTTCTTTTAATTCTTTTTGAATTTTGGCAGCCACATCATCAAGCGACTTGGCATATTCATCGCCAATATTTTGCAAAGCGTTTGCGTGTTCTGTTTCAGCCGATTGTTTTTTTATGGCTTCAGTAATGCGCTTGTGAGCCTCTTCTATATCTTGCATCGTACTTTCAGACCCCAACAAAGCCATGTTGTGTTCGGCAAGTTGCTTGTTTACTTCCTCTAATGCTTTGTTGTAGGTATTAGTACCTTTTGTTCCGGCAGTTAGGACACCAAAGAGAGCCGACAAATGCCCGGTTTGTTTGCCTCCACTCTCTCCGAATTTATCCATACCTTCGGCCGCATCATCCTCACTATCGCCCAGCATTGTAAATGCACTTATCAACAAGCCCACAAGCGATAAGATTGCGCCGATAGGGTTAGTTACCATTGTAGCCCAGAGAGCTTTTAACCCTGCTGTCAATTTACCCGTAGCGGCCGATAATATGCTTGTGGCTGCTGTCTGTGCAGTCTTGGCGGCAGTGTCAGCTACCGAGGCGGCGCGGGCTTGTGTGGTCGCAAGAGTTTCAAACTGTTTTTTCTTTGCATATAAATCCGATTGAGCCGCCAATAACGCTTTGCTAGTAATAGCTTGCTGGTCCACGGCCGCCTCAAGCCTTTTTTGTGCGGCAGCTATGGCTGTTGCATTTCCTGATTGTTGCGCCCAATACACCTCATAACGGGCCGCCTCAACCGCTTGTGTCGCGGATATAGCCTTTGACTTGGCGGCTTCAACTGCCACGGCCGCCTCTTTTACGGTTGTGCGCATGGTTTCCAAAGAGGCCGCTTGGCTTGCCCGTTTGGATTGTACCTCTTGAATAACGGCAGCTCGATAGGCCGCACTTTTGGCTGTCAAATCCATTTTTGACAATGCCAAACGCTGCTCGGCCGAAAGGACACTCAACGCTGCGGCTTCATATCCTGCGCTTGATGTAGTAAGTCCGATGTTGGATAGGTACTCTTGCTGCTGAACAGTCAACAGGCTCGTAATAGCCCCTATTCGTAGCTGCTTGACAATAGCCGCTTGTTGTTCCGCGCTTAGGGTAGCCTCCAATGCCGTAAAATGTGCATTTTCGGCGGCAGTCATAGCTTTCTTTTGAGCAAGAGCCGTGCCGTTGAGAGCTGCCTCGGCTTTCATAAGTACGAGTTTTGCGCTCCTTACGGTGTTGTCAATCACTGCAATGCCGGTGTAGCCTTTGGTTGCAACGCTATTGAGTACGATAGCGGCTTTCACAGACCCGTAGCCGATAGCAACCGCTTTCAGTATGCGCACCAACGTATCCATGTGTTCCACAAGGTATGTGGCACCGGCAATACCCCCGGAGAATAAGCCCTCGTTGGATTTACCCCAGTCGTTAAGAACAGTGTCCCAAGCGTCTTGTAGGTTTGCAATCTGTCCCGTGAGAGAGGCCGATTGTTTTTCCATGAGGTTGTAGAATTGACCGCCGGAATTAGTCATCTTGTTTAAGACCTCTTCGACATCGGCAAAGCCGATTTTGCCGGCCGACACCATTTCATTTATCGCATCGGCTGTTGTATGGTATTTCTCCGCAAGCTCTTTTACAAGTGGAATACCACGGCCCGTGAATTGTCGCACGTCTTGCGCATAGAGCCGGCCCTGTACCATTGTTGTACCGTATAGGTAAACTATATCATTGAGGGGTATGGAAAGGCCGCTGGCTATGTTTCCAAGCCTTACAAGCGTGTCATTCACTTTGTCGGCACTCACACCATAAGCCATGAGCTGCTTTGCGCCCTCAGCCACGCCCATAAGGTCAAATGGCGTTTTGGCGGCGGTGTCAACCATCTGTTGCATGAGCGTAGTAGCCTTATCGGTACTGCCCAGCATTGTTTCAAAGGCAATTTCCAGTTGCTGGAATTGTCCGCGTGTCTGTATAATGGAATTTACAAGGTCGTGCATACCCTGTCCTACAAGGTAATAGGAGATATAACGCCCTGCGCTTTCGGCCATTTTTCTAAATGAATCCTCAACCTCTCCAACCTCGCTAATAGCGGTATTGGAGAAATTTCTAATCTGTCGCTCCATTGACTGAGCCGACACATTGAAATCATCTATATTGAGCGTTGCCCTAAATCCTAACGCGCCGCCTAAGTTTTCCATTACATATAACCTTTGAGATAGTTTTTAATATCTTCTTTTGTTGTGAGTTCTTGGGTGATTGTCTGGCTTTCATCAATCGGGTTGCCGTTTTCATCAAGTGGCACTTCCTTTGCCCTCGGCGCATCCGCAATCATCAGTTGCACGTTGAGCCATGAAATGCCCCATAGCAAGTATTCATAGCTCCACCCAAAGTTTCGTAGTAGTTCGCCACGATTACCCCACGGAGAGTTCAACCCGGTTACTCTATTCGGTCGTTCTCGGTTTTCGGCCGGGTCGTTCCCATTTCCCGTATCAATCGAATAGAGGATGTAAAACCCGCGGGGTTCATCATCTGGTTAATAACCTCGGCGAGTTTTTGTAAACGTGCCACGGTTAGGTGTTCCATAAAGAATTGTTTGAGGTCCCGCACGGATTTGTTTTTGAGGTCGGCCACAATCGGGTCGTTGATGACTGCAACGGCGGCTATTTCTGCCATTTGGGGTATGTACTTGAATAGCCGCTTGCTCTCTTGGATAGGTTGCGCTTGCACAACATCCTCGTTGTATTCCATGAGCATATAGAGCTGGCGCAAGCGGTCGATAGTTCCGAGATAAAGAGGCTTGATATGGAAATTGCGCATATACACCTCTTTCATCGTGCCGGTTTCAACATCGGGTATATCGGTAAGCGTTACATCCCAGTCTTTGGGTATCTGCTTATCGCGCCACACCACATTGCGCTTTGGGAATAAGCGTTTTTTGAGATTAAACCACTTTGAGGGCTTAACTGGGTTAATTTTCAAAGGCACGGTAAACTTAGCCCCCATTGATAGGAGGGCTTGTATTGCCTTATCTTCTATCTCTAACCGCTGCTCGCGTGTCAGTTCTTGTTGCTCTTGCTGTTCCATTGCGATTTAATTAAATGCGCCCCCTAACCGAATAGGGATAGGGGGCGCAGTCGTTGCGAAAAGGCCCGTTGTTAGGCGGTCTGTGTCGGGTCGGTCTGTGTCGGGTCAGTCATTTCCTCGTCTATGCAGAGCTGGTCTTGGAAATTGATTTTGAGAGGCACCAGACAGATACCCTTGCTTGAATAGGTGATTTCAAACTTGGGTACGACTACTACGTTGGGGCAGCCGACAAACAAGCCCTCTTCCGGCATGAGCCATACGGCCCATTCCTTGTAAACAGGCTTGAGGGGGCGCAGCCACTTACGCTTGGGCGCGGAACCGGTGATTGTGCCACCGAAATACCGGGATAGCTGCTCCAGCGACGGGTCCATGAGTGTGAGGTTGACGGCGGTAACGTAGTTACCCATCAGCGTGATTTTCTTTGAGGACGTTTCCGATTCATGCACGGTCTGTTCCACATCGTCATCTACAAGCTGACAGGTGTCTTTGTAAACATCGCCTAAGTCAAGCCACGCATTGCCTTTTGCGGGCATTTGGCCGGCGGTTGTGCCGGCGGGGGCTATAAAGATTTTTTTAAGCCCCATTGTCGATAATATAGGCATGGTCTTATTAAATTGGTTGTTATTGATTACTTGTTTTATCTCTCACGGTGATTTCCAGAGCAAATGAAACGAAATGCTCGTCATGGTCTGGCTCTTTGATAGGGGGATTGATTAGCCCCACATTCCAGTTGTAGCCTTGCCCGTGTTCATAGTGGTTTTGCAGTACCTCTATGGCTTTGGCTCGAATGGCAATCAATCGTGAGTGATTAGTGCGAAACACGGATTTGCCGCCGGTCATCGGCTTTTGTATGTCCGGCACATGGATATTCACGTTGATTTGTCCGTAACGCACACTCCCCTCGCCGTCTATGGTGTGAGGAACAATGATAACGTCCTCTTTGGTGTAGTCGTTCCTTTCGTAGTCGATTACACCGCTTATCATGGTCTTAACCTCGCTCTCTTGGAGCATTTGGTAAACCCTTACAGCTATTTCCTCGGTCGCTATCATATTGTCATTCCAAACATTTCATTTGCTTTGGCTTTCGCCTTATCCATGAGCTTTTGCATTGCCTTTGGAAAGTCGGTTTTGGCTTTGAGTTCGGCGGGGAGTATCACGTTGTAGCCCTTTGCCTCCACATAGGCGGCATAGTTCATGCCGGCAACAATCACGAGTGCAATACAATCGGGGAGTGTCGCAATCATTTTCATTGCGGCTTTCAGCGCGGCCTCTTGCGGCTTGTCGGATTGGTCGGCGGGACCGAAAACTATGTCTTTGTTTTTCACTACAACATAGCTTATTGAGTTTGTGAGATTACCCGTGCGGTCGGTATAGTTGTGCTTATCCTTTGCATACTTGACTAATTCCTCACCCAAGTATTTGCAAAGGAATATGGCAGCCTCTTCAACGCGATTTTGAAACGCGGCTACTTGGGCGGCTATCAATCCACTGCCAAACATCGGAGTTATCCCCATACCTCAATATATTTTCGGTTCAACGTATCTACCCCTTGCGCCTTAAACTCGGCAATCATGGTCTTGTCGGCATTGTAGAGCCGGATAGTATCACCCACACTTATTTCACCTCGGAAATACTTTGAAATGAAAACATCGTAAGTGTAGGTGTATTCTTGCCCGTCAGTACCTATGTAGTGCTTGGCAGGAATAGAAATATCAATCTGGCACTCGCAACCCTCTTCAAAAGCGGCGGTGTCGCTTTGAACAGTAAAGCCGGTTGCGGGGTCTGTGAAAACCTCGCCACCATGCCAATAGTCAAAAGAGCCGTTGTATCTCATATCTTACCAATACATAGAGCCGTCCGTGATTGTGGGGATTTCCAAAATCTCATCGGCATCAAGTCCGGCATCAGCGCACAATTCTTTGATACGCTTTCTCAGCTCCTTAGTGTCGTAAGACTGTGAGGATTTGCCTAAACTTTCACTACTTAACACCAGAAACTTTTTAAGCACCTTGATAGCGGCGGTTGCCACTATCTTTTTGCAGTCGGATGTATAAGGGGTGTCGTTGGCTACCTCGGAAAGTCCAGCGTCAATAAGAGCTTTCTTACATACCACCTGTGCGGCGGTGTAAGGCTCCAGCTCGGCCATTAATGCCTCAAGAACGGTTATCTCCATAGCTTACTCCTTTTCGGGGTTGGGGTCGGCGGTTTCGTTGTTGTTGAGCATTTCGGAAAGGGTTTGCGCCTGCTCATCGGTCAGAGCCGAAAGAGCGTTGCTCACGGCCTTTTCTTTGGCATTGTGAGCCACACGAATACCCATAATGCCCAGTGCGGCCTTAATGGTTTCTATGTGATAGCGTTCCCCTTGAAATTCTACATGATCGCTTACCACCTCTACGGGGATTGTAGGGGCGGTTTCGGAGGCAGTCGGCGCGTCATCCAGCGCAACGATAACGCAAAAACCACGCCCTACAAGCGCATTGATGCGTTCAACATCGTTGCTCTGGATAAACTCGCCGGGGCAAAGGGTCTTACCCTCTGCTTTGCCATTGAAAGGCTTAATTACTTTCAGTTTCATAGCAAAGCAAAAGGGTTAGACGGTTTCAAGACTTGCGGCGGCTACGGCAGCGTCATAGTCGGCTTTGGTGCGGTAGTAGGTAGTGGTGCCGTTTGCATCGACGGCGGCTTCCTTTTCGGTAATGCCGCGTACCTGTAAGCAAACAATCTGCCCTATCTCGGTGATAAGGGGCAGCAAGCGGCCCGCGCCCTCGGTGTATTCGCCGGCGGTCTGACCCGTGGATGCACCTGTGCGCCACTTGGAGATACGAATACCATTGCCGGCGTTGAGATAGTCCACATTCTCTTCCTCGATAAGCTCGGAGTCCTCAATAGCGGGCTGAATTTCGCCGATAACGCCGGCGGGCTTGATTGCGATAAAGTTGGGATTCCACGGCTCAATAGCTTGACGCTTGCCGTCCGGGGAGATACCCATCTTGCGCCGGATAACGGTAATCGGGGGGATTTCGTTTTCTTCCAGCAACGCGGAAAATTCCGATTTGGTGACGGTCTGCGCCTGCTTGTCGGTACCATGTGCTAACAGGCGAGTTGTGCTGTCCATACGCAGCCATGTTGCGAGTTCCTGCGACATGAGGATTTCGCCCGGCTCGATACCACGAGCGCGGAGTGCGGCGCAGAGGACGGAAAGGAAAAGAATAGGATTGAGCTTGCCGGCCTTTGTGTTTGCAGTGGTCCAGTTCAGAACGCTCACGAGCTTGTTTGCGTCCGGCATGGTGTAGTCCACCTCGTAGGCACGGCCGCCGGGGTTGTTGATAGCGGGTACGAATTTAGCCACGCCCCAGTTGGAGAAAGCCATGAGAACGATAAAGTCCATCACGTCCTTGCAACCGAGATATGCGTCCTGCATCTGGTGTTTGAGCGTCTTTTCAATCTGCTTTACCTTGTCGGCCTCCTTGAGGCGGGGATTCTCGTAAACCTCCATGAGCTTACGATAATCGCGGGCGAACATTACGAAAGTCTGTCCGACACGGGGAATTTCCTTTGTCCAGACATCGAAGCCGTCCGACCGGCGCAGGGGCGAGGGTGATTCATCGCCCAAGAGCGTAGCCATGAAACGTATCTGGTATTTACCGACAATAGCCTCGGCAGTAAGCGACATCTGCGGAGTATTGTAGGTAAACCAGCCATCGGTATACATCTTTTGGAAAAGAGCAACCTCACGCTCCGAAGCCTTGTCAAAGGACTTACGCCACGTTGCAAGTAAGTCCAGCGGAGAGCCGGCCTTGTGCAAGCCAGTGAAAGTTGTAAAAATTGACTTTGTAGGCATGGTTTTTTAAAATTTTGTGTTGATATTACAGCGATTTTGTCAGCTTGACGTGTGGGTTGGCTTTGAGGAAAGCGCCGGTTTCGTCTTTCTGGCTGTCGGGGATAGGCGATACACGCCTTTCGTAGAGCGCGTATTGCATGGTGTCGGCGGTTACGTCAATGGCGGTTTCAAACTCGCTCACCACAACGTCCTTGATAGTGGTTGAGTTTGCGAGGCCGCGTTCTTTGGTCTTGGGAGTAGCGGCACCATCGCTCACAAGCTCCACAAGCACATCGCCGGCTTTCAGCCCGGTAATGGCAGCGGAAAGAGTGATACGGTAAATGTTGCCCTTTTCCTCAATGGCGGAGATTTTGGGAGCTGAGGCGATTGCAACGGCATCTGCGCCGGCGATACCCACAAACTCGCCCTCGGCGAAACACGGAGCATAAAACTCATCGACATACAGGGAAACGAGTTTTGAGTTTTCCGCATCCACCTCTACTACCTTTGCAGTCTTGATAACCTGCACCAGACGGGTTTCCTCATTACGAATGGCAAGCGTTCCGGCGGGGATAACATCACCGACACGGAATTTCTGCCCCGTAACATCAAGGTTAAAACCGCCCATAACGATTGAGGGGCTACCCGTAAAAATCGGGCGCGTACCCACAAAGGAGGCTGTCTTGCGTTTCATCTTGAAAAATTTTTATTTAGCGGTTATTGTTTCCAGCAATGCGTCAGCGGCTTCGTCAACCTGCTTTTCGCTTGCCGATTTTGCACCCTCGGCTTTGTCGGAAATAAGGCCGTTTGTGATACAATCCTGTCGGAGTGCTGCCACGGCGGTTTCCACGTCCTCATCATCAGCAATGGAATTGCCGAGGCGGTCGCGGAGAAAAGCGGGGATTTTGTGCTTTTCAAAAGCTGCGTTGATTTCAGCCTTACGCGCCTCGCGGCTACGTTCAGCTTTCAAGTCGTTCAGCTCTTTTTCCATTGCGGCAATACGCTCATCGGAGTTATCACCGGGCTTTGTCTTGCCTTTGCCCTTTGTGCCTTTGGTGGCGGTGTCATCGTCCGTGTCATCGTCCGTGTCATCGTCATCTTTGGCGGGCTTGGTCTTTCCATTGCCCTTTGCTTTCTGCGCCCAGCGTGTAGCCTCACCCTGAGTTTCGGTTGCTACATCAGCTATAAGGGTTGCAGTCTTTTCGATTGCCTCCTCATCGGTAGAATCATCCTCAATGCCTCCACCGAGCTGCTCGGTTAGCTTATCGAGGTACTTCTCCGATAGGCGGGTGTCCTTAGTCTTTTCCTTGACTTTTGCCCTAAGTGCTTTGTTCATATCGGTTGTTGTTATGCCCCGGAAAGGGGGTGTTAATAATTGGCTTTTCAGTTCTTAGGCACAAAGATAGCTAATTTCTACGATATGTGTTTATAAAACACAGAAAAAATTTTACCGGGTAAATCTCCGAATTTTCAGCGAGTTAAATTTACTGGGTAATTTTTTCCGAAAAATAATTGCCAAAATATTTGGCGTATTCAATAAAACACATTAACTTTGCAATGTGTTTGAGAAATACAGCAACTCAAACCGACAAAGCAACACCGATAAAAACTACAAGAAAATGGCAAAGACAAATAGACAGGCACTCCAAGAACGCCTCAATATCTATGGAGAGCGCGTTAACGCAACGTTCACAATCGGCAAAAACGAAATGGGCTATTTCGTAAGCTATAACGATAATCCGATAGCCCTAACGTCTGGACGCTCTTTCAAAGAGCTTGCCGCCTACGTTGACGGCCTCCGCGATATGCTTTTAATCACCCCTAACAAGTAACTCTACAAGAAACGCATAAAGACATGGAGCAATACACCGTAACATTCTACGTTGAGAAAACCGACTTAGCCGGTCATCATATCGGCATGGTGAAAAAGGTTATCCGCACAGGCAAACAAACCATTGCGGAGGCTGCTGAGGTGGCCGTGGCTCACGGTGCCAATCCCTACAAAAATTGGCAACTCACTTGGGAGAAATAACATTGACACAACAACGCAACACCAACAAGAATATGGTACAACAATTTCAAATCAAAATCCCCGCTTGGCCGGTTGAGCAAATGACCGGCTACAAGCCTATCACAACCTTTTGGCAGGACTTTTCTATTGCCGACCGCTTCGGGATAAACGGAATCAAATCAACATTCATACGCGCTTTCCGCGAGTGGAAAAGCAACTACAAGTACCTTACCGAGCTTTCTATGGTACTCAACCACAAGATAGGCTATTTCTACGACCACGAAAAGCCTATGGACGCGCGTTGCAATCGCATAGCGGCTTTATATAGCGAGTTATGGGAGCAAGTCAATGACTATGCCTATGACAACTTAGAGGGCGATGAATTGCAATACTACTATCGTATCACCGACTAACTCACCGAGCATGGAAATATCCGAATTTATGGCGTTATCGCCCAAAGCAAGAATGGACTTTGCACCGGTTATAGCCAAGTATAACCCAGCAAGCACCAGCGCATTTGAAACAATCATAAACATAATCAATCGTTGTGGCTTTGACGCGCTCAATATACACTTTAAGATGGGATTTCTTCTCAATCTTGCCAGCGTACCAAATTCCGAAATAAACAAACAACCAACAACTATGGGAATACTCAAAGATGCAATCCGCAAAGTGCTGACCGAGGAAGCACAGCGCACGGGCCGCGATATTCGTTTCTTAGACACTCCAGCAAGAGTGATAGAAACGCCGGCGCAAGCAAAGTATAACGACATACGCCGAGTTGAGCGAGGCTATGTGCAAGGCGTTCACAAGGCAAGAAAGGAGGCTGGCAATGGCAACAAGTAAATCCCTATGCGCCTCGTGCCGCCACGGGTCCCGATATGGTAGCTCCTACTTTTGTTCCTATCGGTGCTGGACGCAACAAAACAACAAATATAAGTGTGAACGCTACTTAAAATCCGAAAAGAACAATGGCTAAAATCCCCCTTTGCCGAAACTGTCAGCACTGCCGCATATATGGAGCAACCTTGTATTGCTCCATGCTCGACAAGTATTTCACTCGCGGCCGATACCAATGTGATAACTATAAACGGAATCCAAAATGAGCAAGACCGACAACAAAAACTGCAACGGCTGGATAAGCACAAGCGAGGCACTCCCGCCACTCAAAACTCGCGTCCTTATCGTAGAGAGTGGTGCCGGTCGCTCCATGATAAGGATAGCAAAGCTCTTAGGACAGGCGCAAAGCGGCGTATGGTATTGGAGCGCACAGAACACAGCCTCACGAGTTACCCACTGGCAGCCCCTGCCACAACTCCCCAACGACCATGAATAGAACAATCAAGAACAGGGCAAAATGCTTAAATAATAACAAGGCCGATAATTGGGCTTATGGTTATCTATATCCGGTCAGCACAGCCAAAGGGTTACAACTATGTATCTGCGACCATGAACACGGCTTTGCCGGTCCCGTGGATGCCAATACACAAGGTCAGTTTATCGGGTTATACGACCAGCACGATAAAGAGCTATACGAGGGTGATTATATCTCCATTGACTATAAGTATGATGATATATGCAATGGTGGTGTCGTACCCGACCAAGATTGTTTCTGCGAGGGCGTAGTAGTTTATATGTCGGAATTGGCTTGCTATGGCATAAGGCTCTATAAAGCGGAATATCCACTAATGGAATCTCTAAAAGAAACGCCTTATCTGACTATCCCGCTTATGGATTTTGATTTGGTATGCGATAGTATAGAGGTGTTAGGCAACATATACGACAATCCAGAATTACTCAAAAATGATAAGAAAAGTTGAATTAAACTTACAATCGGGCGTTTCTGGCGCATGGAAAGTGGCGATATATCACAATGCACTTGCAATGCACCGTTATCATACCCGGAGCAAATAGATAAGCTCCAACGAGAGAATAAAAGGCTTAGAGAGGAAAACAAGCGGCTCAAAGCCTTGTTAAGCTCACAAGATAACGAGGCTAATAAAAGAAAATAGCCCCAAAAGTTTGTTATATTAAATATAATTCGTAATTTTGCGTTTATAGAACACAAGCAAGACAAAATGGATAGACCCAAGAAAGAACATAGAGTGATATTTCACGATAGCCGCCTAAAATATCAGTGGCGTGTAGTCAAAGTGAATGGCGTTCTTATGGTAAGAATACCCACTTACTATAATCGTGTATATAAAAATGAAACTGGCGGTTATACCACCGAGTATTCAATAAAACCATTTAAGCATGAGCCAGACACGCAAAGTAATCCACGTTGAGCTGAAAGAGCCATACAAAGGCCGGCGCAACTACTATTTCGGGAGTGCGGCCGCTATCTACGACACACTGCCTATTGAGATTGTCGGCATAAGTCTTACAACGCTCTGGAATAAGTTTTGCTCGACAAACACCTACCACGGCCCGTTAGCCACAATCCGAAAAAGAGAGTTAGTAAGCAAAACCACAAATAGAGGTAAGAAAGGAAGCGACTGATGAATTGCCCTTACACACAACGGCCTTGCATATATGCCAGCCATGTTTTTAGAAATTGCGCAATATGCGCGATGAGCAATTACCCCACAAACTCCAAAAAGAAATAATTATGTTAGGCGCAATAATAGGAGATATAGTTGGCTCACGCTTTGAGTTCAACAATACGCATAGGAGCGATTTTGAGCTATTCCACAAAGATTGTAGCTTTACAGATGATACAATATGCACCGTAGCTATTGCGGACGCGATATTGCGCAAGTGTAGCTATCAAGAGAGCCTATTGCGTTGTTGTCGTTCATACCCTAATCCTATGGGCGGCTATGGCGGCCGCTTTGCACAATGGATTCACTCAAACAATCCCCAGCCATATAATAGCTTTGGCAATGGGTCAGCAATGAGAGTTAGCCCGGTGGCGTGGGCTTTTGACAATCTCGATGATGTGTTGGCGGAGGCTGAAAAGACTGCATTGCCGACACACAATCACCCGGAGGGCATTAAGGGAGCTAAGGCCGTGGCTCACGCTATATGGATTTTGCGTAATGGTGGCACGAATGTTGACCTATCAAACATTCTACACGACTACTACCCCAACTTTTCACTCGACAATCTCCAAAGAGGTAAGTTTGATGAAACGTGTATGGGTACCGTTACACTCGCTCTCTACATGGTATGTATGGCAGAATCTTTTGAGGACGCTATAAGAAATGCCGTGGCTTGGGGTGGCGATAGCGACACGATAGCGGCCATTGTCGGCTCAATCGCAGAGGCTCGGTGGGGCGTTCCGTGGCTTTTTGGAGAAAAGGCTATGAGCTATCTACCCAAATCAATGCAAAGTGTAATCCATCTTATCTATACTGGAATATAATCCAATCCCCAAAACAATATGGCGCAGAGCAACATAATTGAAATGGTAAAGAGCCTTTGCAAGCTCTACAAAGGGGGAGATAAAAACCCCTACGACCCAGACAGTGTAAAGCCGTCCGAATGGGCTAATGAATATCTCAAATTCCAGATATGGGATGCGGAGTATTCCGTTGTACGAGGCTTTGAGTGGTGGTATGATACATGGAAACGCACACGCCCCAAAGAGCTTGCCAACAAAGCGGAGAAAGCGGAAGAGGTTTATAAGCTCGCTATCTTCGACAAACTCCAAAAGATTAAGCGTGATGATATAGATTTTCAAGCAATGTATTTCGCGCTCTAAGTCCTATCACTTAACCAATCTCTTATCGCGGCTCAGTAACTCAACATAGATAGTTATTGAGCTGCCTTTTTTTCCGCCAGCCTCAGCCTTGATAAAACGATACTCATAACCACGATGCACAATAACCTCGTTCTCTCTACCTTTGGCGAGTGTCCGGCTTGCCGTGGACCCGTCCCAGCCTGCGCCGTACCTATCACCAAAGCCGGAGATAGGCTTTGCATATAAGGCTTGTGTGCCTTTGGGAGCGTATATGCGCAAATCAACGCTTTTCCAAAAGCCACCGTTCATATCGAAAGAGGTTGATATAAAGCCCTCGTTGATACCTCGGCAGCCAGCGACTGCATTTAGGCCGTCAATATCGCCGGCCCGTACCATACGCAAAAAGTCATCGCCAAAGATAGACCCCATTTCTGCCATGTCGCAACCTCGCCTTAGAACAGTGTCCTTTGATAGAGTGCAACCGTCAAGAATACTATCCATAAGCGTACCGTCCGTGTGTGCGCGTTTATCACGCCAATAAGAGCGATTGATTGTGTCATAGGTGCCGTTGGTATAACTACTTACTGCTTGCCTTGCCTCAGTTGTACCAGCCTGCCATGCCGGGGCGCAATCGGCTGTCATCCTATCTTGGAAAGGCACAAAGGTTTTATCACTTTTGACCTTGCTTTCAAAGGTGCGGTGCTTGTCGCAATATTTCTCTAATTTGGTCGTACTGTTAAGCCCTTGCCTTAAAAGCTCGTTCTTGTATTCCTCAATAGCCTTTTGAGCCTCGCCCAACAATTTAAGGGCCGTGTCAACATCGCCAGCGTCATAAGCCGCTTTGAGTTGTGGAAAGAGTGCATTGACCTTATCCACATTGTTAGACGCGACAAAAGCCTCCACGCCTTGAATGTCGGCGGCCATACGCTCACGGCGCATTTGTAGCTCAACATTGCGTAGAGCTTTTTTGTATGCGTTGGCTGCTCCCTCCCAAGTCGGATATTTCTTGTGGTTAGTTACCCAGTCAATTTCAAACTTGAGGGTGTCTGCTTGGTGTTCAAGTGAGCCGGTCAACATCTGCCCCAGCTTGGATTGAACGGCGGCGTAAAGTTGCTTGAGGCTTTCAAGTCCATGTTGAGCCAACAAACCCATAGGGTCATCAAGCAAATCACCCATAGACCGGGCCGCCTGCTGTTCCGGGGTCAGTCCGTGGAGAATCTTGTTAACCGCCTTTTGGTTGTCCTTAATAAAGTAGGGCAGAGTTCCGGCGGCGGTCGCTTTGTCGATACGTTCCTCATTGTCCTTAACCCACGCCTTGAATGTCGGCGGCTCGGCCGTTACCTCGTTGGCACAATCAACGCCGGCCGGGTCTTTCCCGTCCAGAATATTATCCAACATTTTATCAAGCTCGTTAGGGCTTGCCAATACCGGCTCTTGGTAACAACGACAATTAGGGTGCCAGCCACTCCACTTGAATGTTTTGGGGTATATGCCTTTGAGGTCATCGCAAATATCAGGCTCCGGGTGGTTGTTGCTCAACTTGATTTCAATGCCGATAACGAAAGGCATTTGCTGCCAACGCTCGTAGTCGGCAGTGCGATATGCGATATTTGTTTCAGTACGCGCCAGCCTTTGCGCGTTCCTGTAAGAGCTACGATATACGCCACGTCCGGGGTGGTACTTGCGGGGGTCATCATCAACCCATTTGTAGGACCCGCTTTCAGCGTCATAGACGCGCCTTTTCCACACGCGCCCATACTTGGGCGTGCCATCCTCGTTCTCGCCGATTTTGACACGGAAACGCCTATAAAAGCGGTCGGGGTCATTGAGATACTTTTGAATTTGAGTGGCAAGTCTATTAGCCGGAGTTCCCTCGCCAATAGCCAAATCCAAAGCGTCCTCTAACTCATCTTTGAAAACCCCCGTGTATTTCCATACCTTTTGAGAGAGATTAAGCCCCGTGCCGGTCTTACGCGCAAAAAACGCTTTCATTGCGTCCATGTTGCGTTGAAAGAATCGGGCAAAGTGGTTATCCTCTATTGAGTGTTCGCCAAATACAGCCTTGACAAGTCCATCGTTATGCTCGTTGGCGTTTAGCCACTCTTTTTCTACCCCGGTACGGATTATCTGATAAACGCGAGAATACATAGTGCGCAATATTGGCGTAACCTCATCGGAATAGCCATACTCGGAGAAAGAGAAAGGTTTGCCCGCCTCAAGCTCCGTGCCTTTTACCAAGTTAATTATTTCAGAGAGCGCAGACCGATAGACAGCCGCCACGTTGGCGGCGTAGCCCTCGGTACGCTTGAATAACTCGGAGTTGAGCTTTTTGTAATCTATGTATTTCCGCTTTGCCATTAGTCGTTATATTCGTTTTCCAAGTGGGTTATAAACTCATCGATAACATCGCGTATTCGCTTCATTTTGGCGATAAATTCTTTGTCGCTGTCATAGACCGCCTTGTGTATGTTGGCAGAAACGTGGCAGTCAGACACGCGCAAAAAGGTGGATTGATACGGTTGGTTGTCGTAGTCAATTACATCACCGTCATAAGCAACGACACTCCCGCTTGAGGGCGAATCTGGCTCGTTGAGCCAGACACGTTTAATGAATTTCGTATTTCTTGCTTTCTCGCTCATCGCTTTTGGAAATGGTCGCAATAATCGTATTTGAGGAATTTACACCACTTTTGGAATTGGCACCGGCAAAATATCATGTTGCCGTCTGCTCCTTTGTTGTGCCAGTCGGTCGAGTGTTTGCAGTCCTTACAGGTGTAGGCTGGTCGCTCCGTTTGCTTGGTTGCAAAGCAACCCCTCGCGTCAAAGGTTAGACGTTGGGGATTGTTTCGCGGGGCCGTGTTGATAAGCTCAACAAGCACCTCGGTGGTGCGTCCTCGCATCGGAGAGTTAGGGGCAGTAAGCGTGATTTCCACACTTGCCACTTGGAATTTGTGGGGCTTGTTTTGGCTCATAGTCCAAACCTCATCGCCCGGATTGAATTTTGTTGTGTAGTCCATTAGTCCGTGGGTTCAAAAGCGTCCATGCGCCGTAATGCCATTTGCTGCTCCATATTTTCCGCTTGCTCTTTCTTGATACGTTTCAACTCGGTCTTTACGTCCTTGATTAAGTAAGACAGCTCTACATAAGTTTCACGGCTCATCGCGCCATCATTGAATTGTTTGGATATGTCAGCCAGCATATCGCTAACGTCATCGCCGAAAGGCTCTTGAAATTCATGCCCTAAGTCGAGTGCGTCATGCTCGGCCTTGTGGGTGTAGTCAAGAACATTTCCCATTATGGCACACATAAGGGAGGCGTGGCGGTTCATATACTCATCATGCTTTTCCTTATGTTTTTCGGCCTTGATTATCGCCAGCAACATGATTTTGCGGATAGCCTTTGCCGACAGGTTGCCGAGGCTTTTCATGTTATCAAAATCAATGTTGGGCGTGAACGACTTGGAAAGAATATGCTTATCCAGTCGCTCAAATTGGTTGCGTTTGCTCTCGCTTGCCTCATTCCATGTGAGGTAAGACACATTGCCGCCATTTTTGAGGATAAGCAATTTCGCCTCTTCCTCTTGCTTGGGTAGGGAGTTGAGTATTTCGGCGGTCGCTACCATTGTGGGGTTGGCGAAACGGTCGATAACATCAGCCTCCACACTCTCGGAGTTTTCAACCTTTTCAATAAGCGGTTGCACATCGGAGTGTTCCGGCTCCTGCTCAAAAAGCAACACGGGGATTTTCCCTATTGGATTGGGTCGGCGTTCCACTTCCCAGCCAAAAGAGCCTTGCTTGCAACGGTAGATAGTATCGGCTGTGTATATGTCGATATGGTGAACGGTGCGATTTCCCTCCTCGGTGAGATAGTAGCCCCAGCCAAAGGCGCGCAGACGCTTGTATTGGTCTTTTATCGTGTATATGTCATCACCGCTTTTCTTGCTCAACACGTTAAGCAAGAGTTTTGGCTTATTGGTCGCTTCCTCGCGGTAAACGTGATACAGGATAGCCGACACACCCTCGGCACCGGCGACACGTTTAGCCTGCCTCACGCAGCTATCAAAGTGGATTTCACGCATAATCTCCTTGTAAAAACTGTATGCGTAATCGGTGTTTTCTGAAAGTTGCGTCCATTTCACGGGGCGGCCGTAGAGAAATACCAGTGCAATTTCGTTAATGAATTTCTGGTAAGGGATAGGAATTTTGTTGCGCTTGCTCCAACGCAGGAAATTACCCTTGCTATCAAGCACGGCCCTATCCTTGCGCTCCATTACTTTGTGAGTGCTTATCTCGTACTCTTGCAAGTGGCGCATCGCTCTCTCGGAGTGTGCGGTCATCATTGCAACGGCCCGTGTTACGTCATTAGACGCAAGCAACTCATCAAAGCTCTGTTGGTAGCCGACAGCCGCCTTAATGTTGTTGGTGATTGTTTGAATTAAACTCATAATATCGGGATGTTACGTTAAACCTAATATCTGTTCTATATTTTCGGGTATGTCGATTTCGTTGTAGTCAAACCAGCAACGCATCAAAAGCATATCGCGCCAGTCCGGGGAGCAACCCAAATCAAGTTTTATTTCCTCTTTGGGCTTTAATTGGAGCTTGCCGTCACTATCCCCTTTCCACGTTTGCAGTTGTTCAAGCTCTCTTATGATTTCCTCTCGGTCGGATTGGCTCACAAGTTCCTCATCAATGCCTACCTCATTGGCGTTAATGTGTTCGGCCAGCTTGTAGCCACATTGAGTTTGTAGGTTGCGGTAGTTCTCGCCGGCAAAAGGCGAAGCACCATTGACAAATCCCTGAATGTCGCAATTATCAACCACGCCACCACCCACGCCGTCCTCATCCACAATGCACCTATGCTTGGGTATTCGATATTTGCGCTGCTTGGTTGTAATCCATAGCTGAATATCGGTGAGCTTGCTTTTAGGAAAGCACATCAAATCTATTATATGATAGCCATCCCAAACGGCAAGACGCGCATAGTCGGCACCGAAACGCGCAATATCGCCAGTGATATAAAACTTGCCGGTGCGGATAGAGAGATTGTTTCCGAATATCGCGCAAATGTCATCGTAAGAGCATAAGGCGTTGGGGTTATCGTCATAATCCCAATTACCCTTAAACAGTCGCTCAAACTTGACTTTATCGCTTGTGGTTTTCAATCCCTCAATATAAGCCGGGTCTATGTATGGATTTTCTTGTACTAGACAAGCAATATAGTAGCGGTACGCCTCAAGACGATTGGCTTTATAAGGCTTGTAGAATATATCATACATCCAGTTCTTTTTGGGGTTACAAGTGATAAAGAGTTTGCGCACAATCCCATACTCCAAATTGAGGTGTCGGCCCACACGGGTTTTGAGCGTGTCGTATGCACCAAAATTCACCTCGCCGCCCTCTTCAATCCAGCCCCCGGTAAATTCCAAAGAGCCAAAGCGTTCATACAGCGGGTCGGAGGGCTTGTATTGCAAATCCAACAGGTCTATTCGGGACCCGTTGTAAAATTCAATATAGTTGTCCTGTGCGTTGTACTTGTAAAGTTCCTCGGTGCAACCATACATGGCACATACTTTCTTGAATGTTATGTATGTCGATTGCTTGATACGCTTTAATTCCTCACGACCGATAAACCATTTCGTACCCGGATAGGCAAGACACATAAAGAGCAACCATGCGGCACCCGTCCATGATTTCGCGCCGCCGGCGGCTCCACCATACAGCACCTCTACATGGTCGTTGTCAGTGAGGATTGCGAGAGCCTGCCCCTGCTTTTCGTGCCTCTTGCCGTCCTTGCAAGTTATAAAGTCGAAACACCCACGTTTGAATAGCTCAACTTTGACCGCAAGCGACAACGGCAATGATATGTCTTTATTCCTTGCCATTGTTGCCTGTCTTTATTTTCTCCAAAAGAGCGTTGTATTGCAATAGTTCCTCGGTAGTCAGCACCGACAAATCAACCGGGTTAACATTGGTGTTGATTTCGCCCTCTATCGTCTGCGTAGCCTTGCCGAATACTCGGTCAAAAAGCATTTCAATAGTTGACGTGCGCCCATAGCGCATATCGGTGTTAATAGCGGATATTATGCTCAATACCCACATCGGAGTGTTGGGATTGGGCTTGTGGGGGTCGTTGGGGTCTTTAATCAGCGGCTCCAGATCGGAGGGTGAGCTTTCGTAAATGTGTTGAATGACTTTTAAGATTTCCTCTTTGCTGCTCTGCGGGTCAACCCTCTTGCCCGTGGTCTGCCGGATATAATTAAGCACGGAGAGTTTGCCACGCCCTTTGCGTTTGGGCTGGTTCTCGGACGTAAAGCGATTGCCTTGTTTATTTCCTTTTTCAAAGCGGGCCATTCGTTGTGATTCCGTTGATTTATTATTCCGTGTTTGTCAGACACACATTGACTGCAAAGAAAACCGGACAGCCGAAAACTGCCCGGCTCTTTACGCGGTTGGTGTGGAGTTAGGCGTTAGCCTCCTGTTCCTTGTACTTGTTGTAGTACCACTCCATAAGGCTATTGCCAAGCTCATCGTAAGCGTCCAACTTTTCCATAAGAGTATCGGCCTTTTCGATTACCCTTGCAAAAGCGGCGTTTTCCTCATCGGTCTGCTCTGGAGGGAAAAATTCGCCTCTCAGATTTCGTTCCAGCATGGAAAGCTCCAGCGGTGTTAATTCTATTTTTTCCATTCTTGTAGTTTATTTGATATTGCAAATTTACGTTATAATTTGAAACGGCGAGCTATCGAAATTGCCCGGCGAGTATATTTGTCGGATTTTCCATGTATGCCTTTGGTGATAACCTCGGCCCAGAACTCATCCACACTTGTTTTGCCATAGGAGCCGTAGCCTTTCTTGCGTTTGTCCTTGCTCCATTGGCGATATAGGTGTTGTATCTCTTTGCCGGCGGCCTTGTGCTTTGGTGAGGTGTAAGAACTGGTCCAAGTGGCGTGTGCTAATTCATGCGTAACCGTGTGTTGAGCTGCGCGATTGGTAACGTTCTTAAACCCATTGGCGTAGTTGGAGGCTTTGTAGGCGGCCTCAAATTTTCTCTTTGACGTGTCAAAGTGTCGGCGGCTTAGATATATGCCTTGTGAGCCATTAGGCCCGATATAGGTAACGCCATAAGCACCCGATATGTCGGCAATGCGGACGTGTCTTTCTCTTACGCCCATTACTGCCTCATAACGAGAGATAGCGCGATTGATTTGCTTTTCCATGTCGCGGTGCTGCATTGAGCTTGTGCCCGTTGCGGTAGCGGTCATCTTTGCCACCTGCTTCGGGGTGAGCTTGCGGCCATTGGAATTGACCGCTATGCCCGTTGTGCCTGCTTTGGCGTAGTTATTAACGCCCCCGGAGTTTCTGCCCATAGTCGTTATTTCTTTTTAGCGTTGATAAAATCGTGGATATAGAGTAATCCATGTTGGCGGCAAAATTCTTTTATCTCATCGCCACCGCCATAGACTACCAAATTGGGGCGTTCCAGACCGCTTATTTCCTGCGCCACTTGCAAATCGCTCTTGAGGCTCTCCATCCACCCGTCCAGTCCACGAGTGAAAAAGGCGTTGTAGCCTTTCGGAATACCCATTTTGTTATATTCGATAAACTTGTGGGCAACATTGAGGTCAGCGTAAACCTTAATGCCACACTCTTGCAAATAGCGACAAAGCCATCTCTTTTTATAGATAAGGCTTATGCCGTATGCGATAGGCGTTTGGTCGTGGCAGCTACAATTAGGCTCAACCACGGCCTCGCAACCGCTTGTGAGCAATTTAATCGGGTCTTTGAATAATGCCTCAAAGCGGTAATCATCCACATAGAAATGATAAGTCGCCACGTCTTTTCTTAGGCGGCTATTCGCTCCCCACGGATTAAGCGGTAACTCAACCTTGCCTGCTTGCATTTCAAGCAAGAGATTGGGGATTTCATAGATGTTGTCGCTCTCATACAACACGTCTTTAAGCATGGAGCGATAGAAAGCCTCCTTTTCATCAGCCTCTTCATCATCGCCTTGCTCATCGTCTATGTCGTTGTCATCGTCCACGTCCTCATCATCGGGATTGTCGAAAGGAGCCGCATTTGCAGTCTTGGCTCCGCCTCTCTTGCTTGCACTCTCTTTCGGAAATTCCAGACCGATAAAGCAAAAATCAACGTCCTCAAAAGCGGGGTCAGTCTGTAATGCGCCAAAATCCCACTCTCCGTTGTTTATGTTGGAGCGCAGGATAAGGTCGTTGCGCTCATCGTCCGTGAGGTCGGAGTAAAGCACGGTCGGGACCTCTTTAATTTTGAGCTTTTTTACAGCCTTGAGGCGTTGATTGCCATCCAGCACAACGAGGCGGCCGTCCTGTTCCTCAATCGCCATAGGTCGGTGTTCCCAAAATCCGTTGAGCTTGATTGAATCAACAACACGAGCCAGCCCGTCCTTGTCGATAGTTCGCGGATTGTTTGGCAGAGGGTGCAGGTCGGCAACCTTGCGATATTTCATTGGCTCACATTTCATCGTCCCCTGCACCCTCCTCAGCCTTTTCAGTTAACAATTCCTCATCCTCGGAGTAATCGGGATTGAGGTTTGTTTCATCCTCGGCCAGATTGAACACCTTGCGGATAAGTTCAGCCACGCGAATAAGGCGATAGTGGCGGCGATTGGCGATAAAAACCAGTCGGCTACCATCGTTTAGGTCAACACCCATTCCATAGAAACGGGCGCGATAGTCCAAAGGCAATTTAACCTTGTTGTCGTAGATATACACCGCATCGGCCACAACTTTTGAGAGTGTCGCGGTGCGATTGTAGCGGCCATTGAGATAGATATGCGCTTTATCGCCCTTAGAGAGCGTTTCGTGGGGCAATAGCCTTGCGACTTTTTCACCTATCCACTCGCGCCCTCCGACAAGCCAAATGGCATATAAGACAACCACCACCGCCAGAACGGTCCAAGCTATCATAACGTAATCTCCAACGTGTGGGGCCGAAATTTCCATGCGTGTAATATTAACTTGGTTAATGATGCGAAGATACAAAATAAAGCGTTTACAGAACACATTTTAGGTGAGAAAATTTACTATCTCCCGAAAACAAGCATAGCGGCATCACGCTTATGCTCATTCGTGCGTCCTTTCCACTTTGTAATGTTTACGAAAGTTTCATGCGTAATCTTGGTAAGATTGCGTTTCGGAGCAACCATTTCAAACCAAACGCCTAAGTCTTTGAGGTATGCCTCCCAGATAGACGCATCACGTTTGACAAAGCCAACGCCTTGCAGTTTTTTACGCTCTTCCTCGCGGGTCATATTCTCCGTACCAAACCACGTTCTTTGTCGCGGGTCCTCAACTCTCACATAAAGCCTTACGCCCTCTTGGTCGGCTATACTCTTGTACTGAGCCACCATTTCCATTGCCTTGTGGATTGCAACATCCTCAATAGCCCGGAAACACTGGCTCCGGCTATCCCACACGGCTATGCCTGTGTGGGTGCCGGTATCAATGCCAATGTGTATCATATCAGTAGTGGGCGCAAACTTTGTCGTAGATAGCCTTGCACACCTCTATGTCGTAGAGCGCATCGTGGAGCTTGCTATCGTCAATAGCAATGCCGAGGGTCTTGGCTACTGTTCCCTGCTTGAAATTCTCCATGTCGGCGCGCTGGACGTGGAGATTGAAAGTTTCCTTAACCTCTCCGTCTATTACCACCATGCCGGAAATCTGGTGGATTCCATGCTTGTTTACGAGCGTTCCGGTCGTTTCTAAGTCGAAAAATAACAGTTTCATTTTTAGAGTATTATTCTTTGATTTTACGAATTTTGATGTATTGCGGGCCGCCCATAAGCACTTGCATATAGATTGTGGCTATGATTTGCCAATAGGCTTCGCGCCCGGATTTCTTGATGATGTCCTTTTTGAGCTTACGCGGTAGGCGTATAGGCTTGTGGGGCTTTTTCGTGCGTATGCACTCCCCTTTGATGTCTTGTGTCATTCTTTCTCGGTCTTTTTGTATGTGAATAAGTCGTTGTTGTCGGTTGTAACGAATAGAGGCGGGATAGCACCCCCATACGTCATTTGTGATACATATATCCGTGGCTTTCTCTTGAGGCGTTCAAAGTCGGCCTCGGTCAACTCCCAGCAAGATATTACTTGGGCCCGTCCTCGGATATGCGACAGGGTAGCGGTTGCACATTCGCATCATTGCTTGAGGCGATTGCGTTTTGTTCTGGAAATTCTATCGGTTTCATTTTGCTTATCTGTTATCGCCCGTGCCGTGGATTGTACCCCGGAGCTTACGGGCAGCTATTTTTGCGAGATTGAGAGTTGCTACCTCGGAAAGTGAGTAGCCTATTGCCCTTGCAAGATTGGCGGCGTACCAAAGCACATCGCCCAATTCGTAGGCTATTCGGTTCCGTGTGTCCTTGTCGGAGAAATCCCCGTTGTGGTCGCGGATTATCTTTTTCACCTTGTCGGCTACCTCGCCGGCTTCACCGCATAAAGCGAGTGCGAGATATTCAACTTTGTTGTCGTTTGGGTAGATAGCCGTAGAGAGAGCCTCCGCTTGGTATTCGTTTAGTTCCATTCGATATTAGTTTTTGCTTGTGATTGTCTTTTTATATTCTCTCATGGCAGCGTGGAGTGTGCCGTGCTTGTCGAGCAACTTTATCAGAGTGTCAACCTCAACGGTCGGCTCACCGTCCAGATACGCGGCAATGTTTCGTAGAGCGTCAGCGATAGCTTTACCTTGCTTTGCATCCTTGAGGGAGCGTTGCACCTCTTTGTTGGTTGCGGTCGAGCGTCCGGCGGCCTTTGCAGTCCTTACGGCCGTTTTGGCGGCTCTCACTTGGTCGTGGGGGTCGGCGTAGTTGCTTGCGAGTTCACGCGCTGCTTTGGCCGACAATTCACCACTCGCTATCTTGTCTTGTAGATATTGGGGCAGGTCGAGCAATGCCAGGCACTTGCTAATGAAAGCTGGGGATTTTTTGAAAGTTTCGGCTATTTGTACTTGCGAATAGCCAAATTCCTCTTTGAAACGGCGAAACATTATAGCACATTCCAGCTCGGTAAAACGCTTGCCCTCGTTCCTCATCATCTGCTCAATGTAGAGGTCTTTCACGCTTGCATCCTTTGGAGCATTGAGAGCCGGAACATAAGGGATGTCGGCACCCTCGGAGATAGCAAGCATGGTCGCACGATAGCGGCGTTCTCCGTCAACCAGTTTATAGCGTTCCACCCCGTTTTCATCCTTGTAGGCGATAACGGTTATAGGGTTAAGTACCCCCTTTTCCTTGATTTGCTCTTTGAGTTCGTCTAAGTCGAAATCTCGGCGCACGTTAAATCCGTCCACAACCACGATGTTGCGCGGGTCCACAAGAAATATATCCTTGCGTTTGGTAGAGTTAGTTTCCATTGTAGTAACTTGTTGTACGTTAGAATAAACTTTTTTGAGCGACAGCTCCACGGAGGCGTTTCATGGCCGGCTCAAAATACTTTTCCAGTATCTCGCATCCGATAAACTTGCGCTTTTCGTTGTGGCAGGCAATGGCGGTCGAGAAAGAGCCGGCGTAAGCGTCAAAGACTACATCGCCCTCGCTTGTATGGAGCAATAATAGACGTTGCAAAAGGCTCACAGGCTTTTCGGTTTCATGTATGCGCTGCGCTGCTTGAGGCGGCTGGTTGCGAAAGGTTTTCAGTTGCATATCATATCCGAGAGAGTTGTATGTGACGCCTTTCTCACGCACATACACGATAAATTCCAGATTGTTGATATAGCAACCGTTTCCGAGTGGAATAGGGTTAGGCTTATCCCATACCAAAAGAGTTGCTACATAACCGCGCTGCTCCCACCATGTCATTATACGCCCTATCTGCTTGTTTGAGCAAAACACGCAGATATTCACACGCTTGCAAATACGCTCAAACTCGCTGAAAATCTTGTCGTAGTCAATGCCTTGCGACACGAAATATAGAGAGCTGTTTTTGCGCGACTGTATCTGCTTACGGGTGCAGAAATCACCATGCACACCACCACCGTTAAGGTCTAAGTCGTATGGAATATCCGACAATATGAAATCCACACTATTATCCGGCAGATTACCCATAACCTTTTCACAGTCGGCGTTGAAACACTTGCAATCGCCCAATATCACGCAGCTATCCATGCTCAATATCGAAAATCGGTGAAATGAATAATTTTGCCCTTGAACACATTGCCGGTGTGAACACTCCCGAAAAACCACTCTATAAAGTCGGGCAGTTCGAGGCCGTCATTCTTGGCGAGAGTTTCAATAGGTACTGGCTTGCCGTCAACCCACGCTTGGGGCTTTTCATCATCCACTCCGTAGGTAATGGTGATGTCTTGCAGTCCTACCGACACAAACTGCTTTATATCGGCCTGCTCGGAGTTGTAGGGTCGGCCCGTCCATTCTCTCACGCATAAGATTTTGTTTCCGGCGTTGATGTCGGCCACTTTTTGCGCCCATTGTCCTTTTTCATCGGCGCGTATGGTGTGTATCTTACGACCCGCAAAGAGCTTGACCGCAAAGAGGGTGTTTATGCCCTTTTTGGAGTGTGTGGCTGGGAATACCCGGCACAATGTAAGGATTACTTTCTTGCGTTCCATTTTTACTTGGTTAATTTGGTTAGCCATTGTTCGTAAACTTGTGTGGCTATCTGGGCTATCATTATTGGCGGTACGCTCATTCCGCAGATATATTCGGGCTTTTGAGTGCCAAAATCGTAGTCTTGTGGGAAAGATGATACTTTGCATATATCCGACACTGAGAGCCATTGTTTGCCCCAATCCGGCATAGGAGAGGCTTTTGCCCTATATCCGGCAACCAACGTGGGGTGTATGTCGGTTTTCTGAACGAGGGCGCATTGGAGATACTTTTTCGGCAATCCTCTCTTGAGGCGGTCGTATTCCTCGGAATAGCACGGGGTAGTTATCGGGTCCCCTAACGTAAGGCCGGCCTCCTCGCATGATATACCCGGCTCGTTGAAATCAAGTATCAGACGAGGCAATACATCGAAAAGGTTGTAGGTCTGCGGCACATAGTCGATAAGGTCTTTTCGCAGACACACGAAAAAGACACGCTCACGCCTTTGTGGTACGCCCATATTCTGCGCGTCTAAAAGCCAGTGTTGGCAATAATAGCCAGCCGCATCAAATTCGGCGTAGATACGTTGCACATACTTTTTCGCATCGCCTTGCAACAAGCCTTTGACGTTCTCGGCGATTACCACTTTCGGCTGGAGCTTACGCGCAACCTCGATGAAATCGAAAAAGAGTGTATCAAGCACTTGCGTAGCCTGCCCCTCACGAAACTTTTTCTCAACGCCCCATGCTTCCTCACGACTACCAGCCATCGAGAAAGCGGAGCATGGCGGGGACCCGTCCAGAATATCGAGATGCAGTCCTTTCCTTGAACATCTGAATTGACTCCAGAAACTTATAGCGCGGGTGATGGTTGCTCTCGTATAGGTTCATTACCCGAATATCTATCTCATTACAGCCTATCACGTCAAAGCCCGCCAGTTTATAGCCCATAGTCGAGCCGCCACCACAAGCAAAGCAAGAGAAAACCTTGCCTTTGTCTTTGGTGAAAATCGCGTCTTTGAGCGTCCAGTTGTAATTAAATCTATGCTCCATTTTCTTATAAAGCTGTTTGGTGAATACACTTATAGGGCGAAAAGAATTAACGCCGGCGGCTACCCCCGTGCAGTTCTATCACGTTGAAAGATTTGAAACGGTCAACAAGTCTGCCCTCAAAGCGTTGTTTAAGCTCCTTGACAGTAAGGTTGCTTGTGATATGATAGCGTTTGCCGTGCTGCTGGTATATCTCATAACGGGCAAAGAGAAATTCATCCGTTATCTGGGTAAGCAACGTGCCGAAACTCTTTTGATTCTCGGTTGCAAGTCCTAAGTCATTAAGGCAAATGTTATACGGGTCCACACCGTCATAAGCCTCTTGGCGGCTCGCTCCTTGCAGTTCGTTGTAGGTGTACTTGTCAATATGCCCGAAAACCTTGTGATAGTTCATAAGCTGGGTCATACTGATATTGCGAAACTGATTCACATTGTTTGTCGCTTGGAGATAGTCGGCGAACACTTGCATAAGCAATGTTTTACCTGTTCCGGGTTCACCTATCAAGAGTATGTTTTTGTGTATCTTGTAGTTCTCATTTGGAAATACAAGCTCGGCGAGGGGGCAGTCGTTGAAGTAGTATAACAGAAAACGCAAAACATCCTTGTTATGCTCATCAACCATGAAACGTGAAAACTCACGCAGCATATAGTTGTTACCCATGCCGATAACCATGTTGGCGTGTACTTGGTATTCCTGCTCGTCTGTAAGGTCATACTTAAAACCTTTCAGCATAGCCTTCCTCCTGCGCATCACCAGATTGCGGGCCTGCTCCTGCTGGAGCTTGTAACGCTCCTGTTGCATATCCCGTAGTAGCTGGAGTGCCTCCTGCTGATTTCGGGGTAGTCGTAATTGTTGGGGGTCGAGTTCCATATCTTTGTTGTCTTTCGTAATAAGCGTCTGCCACCCACGACAAAATAGCGCGATAGTGGCTTTTGTATTTTGAGTAACAGCCTTTTGAGCCTATGTAATTACTCAGTAGGTCAATCATGCCCTTTGTTTCGTCCTCGCCGTATTTCTCGCACAGCTTGGCGTATTCCTCTTGCGTCATTGAAACATAATCGGCATACTGATATTTTTTATTTTTCTCCGCTTTTGCCTTTTGTACCGGCGTTAGCTCTGGGGGAGCTTGAGGCACATCCTCATTATCGAATAATTGAGGTTGTGGCGGCTCTTGCTTGTTTTCGGGGGGAGGCTCAACGATTACGGGCGCAGGCGTTTCGGGTAATTCCGTTTGTTGCTCAATCTTGCGCATGGTTATCTCGCCACCTTTGCGGCCGGCGTTGCGCCTTATTGCGCTTATGCGCTCTTTTCTCACCATTTCGGGGGAGTAGTAAGCTCCTTTGTCATCAACCGCCAATAGCCCGTTCTCAATAAGAATTTCAAGTGCTATCGGGTCAATATCCAAAGTTCTTAATATCTGCTCTCTGGTGTAGGCTTTTCCGTTGGGATATGCCATTATCCCCCTTGTGGGGCTTTCCCACAGATAGCAAAGCATAGTTAGCCACATCCCCCTTATTTCGTAAGAGAGATTATTGATACGGGGGCTGTCTAACCATTCCCCCGTATCAATAGGCATTAGGGATTTGCTCCGCTTGTTTGCCATAGGGGATTTCAGTCTTTATGCCTCCAGAATGGCGATGTCGGGGGCTATCCCGCGGATTTCGTTCAGCACTCGGTCAATGGCCGTGTCGCGCCACTCATCGGAAATTTCCTTTGCGCCGGGCGATACGAGCTGTAAGAACACCTCGCCGTCCGTAAGGTAGTGGTCAAATTCCACATCGAAAGTGGTCTTTTCCGGCCCATTGAAAATAGGGATTTTCACGGTGAACGACTTGGGCAGGTTGCTTTCTACCGTTTGGCGATAGACCTCGGCGCGAGAGCCAGACGGGTCATGCTGCTTTTCGATTTGAGATTGGGCGTTGGCTTTGAAATTCTTGAGGGCCGATACGAGTTTCATGCACTGCTCTTTGTCCTCAAAGGCAGCACGATTGAGGCGTATGAATTGCCCCAGTTTGGCGGGTACCCAGCCGGCGTTGGGTTCGTTGATACCGAATTTCTTGAACACCTCGGAGAGTTCGGCGGTGCCGGAGATAGTGGCTTTGTTGTAGGGGTCGCTTTCATTGACAATAAGCGTGATTGTGTACTTTTCACGCTCTACCAGAATTTTTGCCTTTTTCTGGTCGATTGTGGCAACTCGCTTTTCCAGCCAGTCCTGCGGTGTCGAGAGAACACCGGCTACGTCCGTACTTACGGGGGCTTTCTCATCCAGCACTTTGCCAGCCACGCCCTCGCGGTAAACTATCACGATAGGCTTTTCGCCCGTGTAGTTTTCGATTGTGAGATTGATTTTGCTATTCTCATCCATTGTTGTAAGGATTAAGTTGGTGAATTGTTAATCATCCGTGCCGGTGCGCAAAAAGCGCGCAGCCTGAATGATGTTACGTTGTCTTTCTTCGGGTGTCATGGCACGTTCCTCTATCTTGTAGCCGTCAGCGGAGTAGTAGGCAGTTCTACCCTCGTCAACATCCACAATCTTGTAGGTGTCGGCCGTTACCCATTCGCCACGGGCTTTCAGCTCATCGAGTATCTTGCCCCGGCGTTCAAGCAATGGCTTGATACGGCCTTTGATGTCGGCGCGCACTTGTGCAAGCTCATCTTCAAGCTCGGCCACTTGGATTGACACGGATTCAAGCTCGGCGCGGCGGTCGTTAACCTCGTCTTGGTTGAAAGAGCGCGTAAAACTACGCGGCTCTATCTGGTCGCAGTTGTCGCGCAGCATTTGCTCACGAGCTTCAACCGGGTCATTGGGAAACATTACATCTTGCATATCTCTTATGTTTTTGGGGTGAATTGCAGTTTATTCAAGGTGGCCGCCCACGGTGAAATTGTAGGCATAGGCTTCAGCCCACAATTCCACGAATTGCTTGCCAAAGTATTCTGCCTTTTCCTCGGTGTCAAGGCACAAGCGGAAGCCACCGTACGCAATCGAGTACGAGGAACGATAAGTCGCAGTCAGAGAACCGAAGCCCGCAAACGCTCCAGGATCCGCAATAGCAGACAGGAGGGCACGGCGTTCATCATCGCTCATGTTGGAGATTTCGCCGGGGGTCCAGAGTGCCATTACCGGGTACCACCACACTTTGCTACCGTCAGCCGTGGGCTGGCATTTGTTCTCGCCGCCCCATAGAGCTTTGCAAATATGCTCCAGCTTCATTTGGGCGATAATATGGTTAGGTACTCCGGCGGCTACGAGCTTTTCAACGTCCATACTTTCGCCAAGAGCAACGCAAGCGTCCTCGTAGGAGCGAATTGTGGTATAGTCTGAAAGACTTGGTGCCGGTTGGGAGGGGGTTGCAGTTGTTTCGTTATCCCCTACGAGAACAGCGAGAATTTTGCGCGTGTTGTCATCGGCCATTGCATAAGCTGCCTCATAGTTCGCGCTTGTGATTTTGAGTTCTTTGTTTTCGCTCATCGTCTAATTGTTTGAGTTTATTGATGCTAATTTTAGTCATTCGTATTGCATTTGCCACTCTAAGGCTCTTTGTCGGATTAGGTGGCAAGAGGTCTAATATCATAGGAATATGTCTTACCAATTCCGATATTACGTTGTCAGCTACCGGTATCATTTGTGCGCCAATATTTATCCGGGTCAGGTATTTCGATACCGAGAAATTCACGTCCGTACTCCCGCAGCTTTTCGCAATAGGTTGAGAATTTCACGGTGTCCATTGTGGCGGTCGAGCTTGGAAATTCCACTATCTCGCCCGTATGTCGATTAACAACACTCTCTTTGGCGATTATTGATTTGAAAAACTCATGCACCTGCTCCACCGTGGTAAACTCCCAGCCCGCCTCTAAAAGAGCGTCTAAAAGCATGGGATAGATACAACCCCAGAGCCAACCGTTTTGGTCGTTGGTGCGCGGCTTGCGGATTTTCTTAACCTCAATATGGTAAAGTCCATCGCATACCTGCGCAAACCACTCGTATAGGGGTCGGAGATTGAAACGCCCGCTTATCTTTTCTACCATAACCTTTGCCATGTCAATACTTGGTAATGTCAAGGGTCAAGCCCGGATTTGCGGCATACACAACCTTACCTGTCAATCGTTCTATCTCGCTAATGAAATTCTCTCGGTCGCTATTCTGCGCGGATAGGTGCAAAAGCACGATATTCTGAACGAGAGATAGGTCATGCTCACTAATTACGCGCTTGCAAGTGTCAAGCTCCATGTGCGAGTTAGGCAGTCGCTCAATCTGGCTTTTGAGCGTGTAACCCTTATTCACGGCCTCAAGCAACTTGTAGTTGGAATAGTTGCACTCAATCAGCAAGTGGCTTAAATTCGGGAATGTTTGCAAGCAATCGCAACTGTCTGTAAGGAACAACAAACGGCCACATTCGGGGTGCATGATATGATAGCCCACACAAGGAACATCGTGGAAAGCGGGAAAAGGCAACACCTTAAACCGGCCCAGCTTGTAGCCTTTGCCCGGTTGTATGGCTATTGCACGAGAGCCGGCCACCTGCTTTGCAGTCCACACCTCCGGCAGTGCCAGTGTCGTAATTCCACTATCAACCATGTTGCGAATATATTTGGCGTGGTCGTTGTGAGCGTGGCTTATCAAGCATCCGACAACTTTCCGCAGGTTGTAGTTAAGAGCTTGCTTTACCTTGCTGAATGGTATGCCGGCTTCGATTATCAAAGCCTCCTTTCCATTATCAAGTATGTAGCAATTTCCGCTGCTGCTTGACCCTAATACTTTAAGTTCCATACTCATTTTGCTATTTCCCAATTAAAGCCACCTGCTTGTTTCCGCACTTTACCCGATTTGTATTCCTCTCTATTAGCAACTTGTGCAATGTTACGTTCACATATTCCGGTTGCATGAGCCGCAGCCTTGATACTGGGATATTTGGCAACGAAAATACCATCAAGTGTGTATTGCGCAACCGCTTTAATCTTTGTTAGGGTGTTGTACTCCACTATTCCTTTTGTTATAGTCGGAGATTTGCGGATTGTTTCAACATGATGGGCTTTCTTTGAAAGACATTGGAGATTTGAAATGCAGTTGTTTTGACGATTTCCATCCTTATGGTGAATTTCCATACCGGGTGCTATCGGGCCGACAAAAGCCTCATAAACTAACCTATGCAAAAGAGCCGTTTTCTTAGCTCCATTTGCCATAAGCGATATGCGGATATAGTCGCTTGTGCCATTTTTCAAAGAGCGAATAACGCCCTTTGAGTTACGCACATACGATTTCAGCCTACCAAGAGAGGATATTTCATAATATCCCTCGAAGCCTACAACTGCTTTCCAAATCTCCATTGCCATAGTGTTAAAATCCACATTCGATTACTTGGGCTTCCTCACTCTCCACCTCAGCGGGGGCAGGGGTAATGTCCTCATACTCCACCGTAGTTGCATCAACCGCTTGTGCGGTCGCTACGCCGGCAGTGTCAGCGGTCGGAGCTTTGACAACGCTTTGTGTTGCGGCCCCGTCATCGCTATCAAGTGCCTGCTGGAGTTCCACGGAGAGATAGCCATATTTACTTAGTAGATTCCTTAGCACGGTCTTAATCGCCATGCCGTGAAAGTTTCCGAGCCAGCCCAGAGAGCCGCTATCAGCTACCACGGGGAGTTTGGAAAGTTCCATAAGCGATTGAACGGTTACATCACGATTGCCCTTAATTGCTTTTGAGTAGCGTTTGGCGTGTATGGCTATTTCCTCTACACTCATGTAGAGTGCCTTGTGATAGCCGTTGAGCAATTCGATATAGGCAAAGTAGCCTATCACGGTTTCGCTCTTGCGGTCTCCGTCTAAGTCGATTTCGCCCGTGAGCTTGGATTTCTTTTTGAGTTCGCCCTCATACACCACATCGGCGTTGATAATGCGATACTGACCCGTGCGCATTGCGAGTTGATATAAACCCTTATAGCCTATCTGGAAAGTCGGCTCATACTGCTTGCGCTTGGAGCCGTCCGGCAGCGTAACAGTGTTGTTGTAGGCAATGATGAAAGCCTGTCCGAGAGCCTTATTGATAGGCAGGCGCAGAACGGCCGCTTTTAAGGCTTCTTTCACTACGAGGGTAGGGTCGCATAGCTGGAGCTTGCCGTCCGTGCTGAAAAGTTCCAGAACGGCCGCCATAAATGTTGAGGCGTTCTGCTGGAGGGCGTTCTCAAATTGTTTTTTGATTGCACCATTGTTAAGCACCTCGTTAAGTTGATTGACAGGCGATTTCTTTGCCGGTGCCGTCTGTGGGGCCGGCGCGGGTGCAGTCATCGGAGCTGCTTGTCTTGTCTGTGTCATTGTGGTAACTATTGAATTGTTAGAGTTCTGTCATAGCTCACGCGCAGATTGATAACCTGCGAGATTGTGGGGATTACCTCATTGACACTTTCGCGGTTGTCAATAAAGATAGGCGCGGAAAAGCCTTTGGCTACGCATAAGGCGTTGATTATGTCAAGTCCGGCATTGAGCTTTCCGGCGGCGTTCACATCGGGATAGGGGGTGCCGTTCACCGTGCATACACAAGTGATTTTCTCACCACCGTTCTTTTGCTCTTTGAGGAAAGAGAAAGAAACGTACTTGAAAAGGCCGTTGATACGCTCATAGAGCATTTCATCTTTGGCTTTAAGGAAGCGCGTGTAAGTGTCCTCCCAGCACTCCAAATCGGCTATGGCTTGATTGTTGGCAATCCGCTTTTCCTCTAACTCGGAGATTTCCTTTCGGCAGCGGGCGATTACCTCACGCTTACCCAGCCGGCGGTTGAGTTCGGCGATACTTTCCGACAACATGGCTTTTGCCTCTTGGAGTTCGCTTGTGTCGGCCGGCTTCTCATCGGCGTAAATCCGGTTGTTCAGTTCCTCTATTTCGTTGGCAAGCGCAACGCATTGAGGGTCGGTTCCGATTATTTCCTCAACATTGAGCGCGGCGGGAATATGCGCTTTGGCATATTCGATTTTGCCTTTCAGCTCCAGCACCCGGTCTTGGAGTGTTGAGATTTGCCCGGTAAGGCGCGTTTCATCAGCCTTTGCTTGGTCGAGCGACTTGCGCATTGGTATTCCACGAGCCTGTATCTCCTTTTGGCGTTTGGCTTTGTCCTGCTCAAAGTTGCCACGGATTCTATCAAGCGTTTTGGCGAGATTATCACCTTTCAGCGGTTCGCCACAAGTGGGGCAGACGAGGCTCTCTTTGGTCGGCTCAACGAATACCTCTAACGCCACGGCCTTAAAGTCCTCGCGTAAGCCTACAATATCCTTGTCGAGCTTGGATATAGTGCCTTGCACGGTTTCAAGCTCACGGGTCTTTGTGGCAATGTTGCGCTCCATTGTGGCAAGCTCACTCTCCATTGCCTCTAAGTCGGAGATAGCTTTGTTGCGGTCGGAATTGGCTTGCACACGGATTTCATTCTGACGGTTGCCTAACGCCAGACGCTTTTCTCCCTGTAAGCGCATAAGTTCTACCTTGCGCTGGTTGGCGGCATTGGCCGCTGCGCTCACATCGGAAAGTTGAGCGTCAATGTCGGCGAGGCTTTTTTTCTTGTCGGCAAGCTCACTTTCCAGCGCGGCCCAGTCCTCATCTTCGGGCATTAACTTTTGCGCAGTTTCGATGTTTGAGGGTATGGTTGTGAGTGCGTCATTACAACTCTTTTTCTTGGCGGCTACCTCTTGGGCGTATTTGATTAAGGACGTGCCGTTGATATGGTCGAGCAACGCCATAAATTCCGGGCTTAAAGCGGCCACCTCGTCATCGGATATGTTGCCTACCATTTGGAGCAACATTTCTTTCTGGTCCTCGGCCGACAGGCGGGGGAATAGGTAGGGGTTGGTTATCAGCCTAAATACATCTTCGGGGATAATCTCGGAGATTTCGGCTTGATACTCCTTTTTGGTGCCGCAACGCACATCGTTAATGAAAAACTGTGTTTCATCTTTCATCACCTCATCGGTAGTGCCGTTTACCTTGTTCCATTTCTCCACAAGGCAGCGTTGCAGTTTAATCTCTCTCCCGTCCACGTCAAACACACCTGTTACGGAGTGTTCCAGACGATAGATAGGTTTTCCGTTCTTGTCGAGGGTCTTGACATTAAAGCCCCCGTTGCCATCGCCACGGCCTGCGCTATCCTTTCCGAATAGCAGCCACAAGTAAGCATCATAGAGCGTGGTCTTGCCCGTGCCGTTCTCGCCAGATACCAGCGTTACCGCATTGGTGAAATCGGCATGAAACTCTCGCACTCCCTTAAAGTTTACGAGCGATAGCGATTTTAGCTTAATAGTTTTCATGCTATCTGTGAATTATTGTGTTTAACCTTTCGGCTTGATTGATTGCCATCAGTTCGGCGCGTGAATAGTAGCGTTTGGAGTTTTTTGCGGACCCGTTACGTTGTGGCGTTATCAATCCGCTTTCCACCCAGCGTTTAACCCTCACCTCTTGGAATTGACTATACGCCTCACGTTGAGAAATAAGGTCGCTTGCCGGAGCCGCTTCCTTTTGGTAGGTCGCAACACCAAGAGCCGCCATATTCGCGCATAGCGTTTTCAGTTCGTACAATTCCATTGTGATTGTCATTGCTTTGCTACCTTATGCGCTTTGTGAGCTTTGATTTTGCGAATAAGCAAATCCTTGAGGCTTTCCCCGTCCTCTTTGTCGAGAAAGAGTAAGCCCGAAAAATAGAGAGAAGCGGCTACGAAAAGCCAGTGCATCGGATTACCGGCGCATACTCCCCAGATAGCCCCGGCGAGGCATAAGAGCCAAATGCAGAGCCAGACGGTGTTGTAAATTTGTGTTCCTGTCATCGGTGTTGCAATTTTTATGTGAATAATTCTTGTTCGGGAATACCTAACTCTTTGGAAATAATAGAGGTTTTGAGTGCATCCGGCTTTTGAGTGCCGGCTATCCAGCAGCGTACCGTAACCTCATGCACTTTACACAAAGCGGCGATTTTCTTAACGAAAGCCGTTTTTGGGGCTACCTCAGCCTTTGGGGGCAGAGCGTCATAGAATTGGCGAAACCTTGTTTTTTTCTTGTTCTCCATTATAATTCTTATAGTGTTATGTGTTCCGTAAGCACAATTTTTTGTATCTTTGCGACACTACAAAACTGATTATGGTGCAAAGATAAAGAACTTTACCAACACAGCCAAATGTTTAGGTAAAAAATTTAGGAAAAATTTTTGCTCAAATCTCAAACAAGCTGATAATGAACAAGATAGACAGATACAAAATTTTAGTGCGCCACCTCATAAGCATTGGGATAGCGACCAGCCAAAAGGATTTAGGCACAAAATTGGGCTACAACAACGAATCTGCCTTTTCCCAGCTCATCAATGGCAAGGTAGTAGAGCCTAAAAACTTTACCGAGAAATTAAAGAGTTTAGTCCCCGACCTCAATCTTGAATGGTTGGAGAAAGGCGAGGGGGCTATGCTCATAAGCCAAGACAACAACGGCGGCGGTCAACATTTCCACGGGCCGATAACGGGAGATAACCCACAATTCGCCGGCCATGATTTCACCAACAACCCGCCATGCAACTTTGGCTTTGAGGTTGACAAGGTGATAGAGGCGTTGACAGCCCAAGCAAGCCTTACCAAAGAAGCCCACGAGATAACCCGTAGGGCGCAGGCGCAAGTTGACCGAGCGCAAGCGCAGGTTGACGTGGCGCAGCAACAGGTTAACCGCCTATTGTCAATAATCGAACAGAAACTAAATATCGTAATGGCATGAACAAATATTACCGAATGGTGATTGAGCTTTTCAAGGAAAGCCTCACCAACGTAAACCGGGTAAATCCCGATGAAAGCCTCCGGGTACTGATAGAGATAGAGAAAGCGATAACAACTGCAAAAATCACCGGCCAGCCCCTTGATGAGCTATACCAGCTTAAAGCGGATGTTGAGCTTGTGAGAGCATTGAACGAGTAGGACTATGAAAAAGCTAATTGCAATATTAGTGTTGGCGATAGCCCTCACTGCCTGCCAAGAATCCTATGAAAAGGCCGTTGATGATTACGTTAAGCAAAATTTCAACGACCCGGAAAGCTACGAGTGTGTCGAGCTTGGAAAGCCTCAAGAATATACCATTGTGCTATACGCAATGGAACAGGTTAGAGCAAAGGGGAGAGCTGAGGGATGGTCTGCCGATTCAATTTTCAACAAGACAATGGAGATACGACCCTACTTTGAGAGCTTAGGCAGCAACCCGGATAGCGTTCTCTTTCGTTTTGTCGAGCATACTTATAGAGCCAACAATGCAATGGGGGCTAAGGTACTCCACAAAGAGAAATGGTATCTTAACGATGACCTTACAGCCATAACGAGAATAGAGCCGCAATGAATACTCCGATAAGTAAGCAAATCATGGAGCGTTTTTATTGCGCCCTCGACGCGATAATCGCCATGAAACGTATTCGCGGCGTGAACACCTATTGCCGACTATACGAGATAGACCGGCGCAACCTTATCGCAAATCGGAAAGACTTGGATAGGGGGTGGTTTCAAGTATCGTGGCTCCAGCCAATGATAACCGAGTATGGAGTTAACGCCAAATGGCTCTTGACAGGCTCCGGCAAGATGTTTGAACAGTAAGCAAAGAAAGGGCGGCATTTTCGGATGTCGCTCTTTTTTGTTCTTTCCCCCACACCCCCTATTTCAATATACATATACTCTTAATATAATATAGTGTGTATATATACGCGCGCAGGCGCATTATGCGCGCAGGCGCGAGGCAAAATTTTGCTTAAGCAAAACCGCCTAAAAAGTATCTTGAATTTCAGCGACTTACAAATTTTGCTTAAGCAAAACGGTAATTTTCTGATTTTGCTTAGGCAAAAGTTAAAACGTGCTGATTGTCAAGATATTGCGATTTTGCTTAAGCAAAATTTTAGGGTGTGGAACATTTTGCCTAAGCAAAACCGAATTGTTAAAGAGTTGATTTATGCGGTATTACAAAATTTTGCCTAAGCAAAACGAGGTTAAAAAAGTGTGTTTGAGAGTCTATTTTTAAGCCATTTTCGCCCTAAAATATCCGTGGAACATTTTGCTTAGGCAAAATTATCAAAATGCACTACTGATATTCAAGATGTTACAAATTTTGCTTAGGCAAAACTCTATTTTTTAGGCTCGTCAACACTCGGTAAATCCAATGCCAGAAAATCAAGCACGGCGCGGTTGGCAGCGTCTATCTTATCCCAGCTCTTACGAATGTAGATGTCGGTTACACGCATATTCTCGTCAACATGGTTTAGGGCGGTATGCACCGTATATTTGTCAACTCCAGCGTCATTGTTGGCTATCGTAGCCCAACTATGCCGGGCCGCGTAAAACTCCAAATCATCAACGCCGATAATCTTGCCTATGCGTTTCAGCCCTTTGTTGAGCGCAGCGCAAAATGTGTCGGTGGATGAATAGAGCCGATAGAAATTGAACACCCTTTGCCCCGTGGGGTCGTGGTACTTATCCACAAGAGCCTGCGCCTCCGGCTCAATTCTTATGGAGATTTCCGCTTTGTCGGCACGGCGGTTGCGCGTCTTTTGGCGTTGGTAGGTTATGCGGCCGTCCGCGATGTCGGTCGCGGCGAATAGGTCGGCGGCGTTCATGCCGATAAGAAAAAAGCTCAAAAGAAAAACGTCCTTAGCAAAGTTGAATCGGTTTACTCCGGGTTGCAAAATCGTGGTGTAGGGTATTTGAGCAAAGGCCCGCATTTGCTCCAGGGTTAGGGCGCGTTTGCGGGATAGCGAGGGCTTTGGTATCTCTACCTTGTTGAACGGAGAGAAAGGTATGCGGATAATTCCGGCTTCCTCATCGTTAAATTCTTTCTTAGCTCGGTTATACATTGCCCGGAGTTGCGCGAGATACAGGCTTTGGGCGCGGTCTCCTTTCTTGCAGTCTTTCCGTGGTGGCTGCTTGGCTATCCATGCTATCCAGTCATTGAGGAATTGTACCGTGATTTCCTTAATGCTTACAACCTCACGCTCGGCAAATCGTTTCAGACTGTTTATTGCCACCTTATAGGCTTTAGCGGTCCCGCCTCGTCCGTCTTTCTCCAGCTTGGCGATGAAAGCCTCGGTGTAGGCTACAATATCCAAGTCAAAGGGTTTTTCTCTATCCTTTGCCAGCAACTCAACGACCTGCTCCACGGTCATATCGTCCAGACCCTCGCCCACACTGTTACATATAGCGCGGTAGCGGCGCAATGTATCCTCTACCATGTCGATGTACTTTTGGTTTTTGAGCTTGAGGGCGCGTGTCAAATCCTCTTTACCCACATACCACGGAGTAGAGAGATACTTTTTGCGCTGCTTGTGAGTAACGCGGATTTTTATGTTATAAGTGCCGTCAGCTCTCTTTTGGTGAGCATACACCTCTGCTTTGAAAGTTGCCATTTTCTCTTGTAGAACTATTGTAGAACATTCTCACGCAAAATTAGTCATTTTTTGCGGAAAGTGAGGAAACAAAAAAGCCCCACCCGGAAAAGGTGAGGCTTGATTTTGTAGCCCTGCGGGGAATCGAACCCCGATTTAAGGTTTAGGAAACCCTCGTTCTATCCGTTGAACTACAAGGCTTTATGTAGTTTAATCAATGTGTCAGTTCTCAAACATTCACTCGGTAAACAAAATTTGCACTCAAATTTTACGCTCAACCCGGAATAGATGTTTATAAATCTCTTCATCCTTTCTTATCCATACCTGCCCTGGATAAGAAACGCCAACATTGTATTCACGGATATTCTTACCAACTGCCAAAATTTTTTCAATCTCATAATATTGATCAAGATATTCCAGTATCTGCATTTCAGCCCTTTGTTCGGCTTGCGGTATGCGGTCCGGAACATCACGAATGATTTGCTTCATGTGCTCTTCAGTAGCAATGGAGCAATAATCCCTATTTGTCAGAAAACGATTGTATGCCATTGTTCTTGATGTTTATTATTAATAGTCAAAATCACCATAAACAGTGTCATTGGAATCAATAGTGGTTACTATTTCGGTCGATGCTGTCTTGTATTTGGAATAAGCCTGACTGAGATAATATATCATTGCATAATCAAAACAGTCTGAAAAGTGACCCCAACGCTCTACTCTTTCACCAGCATCATTGAGAATTTTCTTTTTCTCCTTAGTGCCATCAGGATTCTTTTTCTGATATACAAAATCCTCAATCAGTCTATGACAACGGGCATCAATATAGATTTTCCATCCCTGAAAGTTGTGTAACAATTCATTGATAAATTCCAGTCGTGTCACTACTGCCGGCTGTTTGCTCAATAACTGTATTTTAGGTTTTAATACAGCATTGGTCATATTCTTATTGGCAATCGTAAAGTTATTTACACCCTCTTCAGTTTGAGTGGAGCGTGATAAACCAGCCGGATCTCCAGTCAGTAATACACCGCCAATCTGACCGTCTGTTACAAGCTGAGAAGCAATCCATCGTGTAAATGCCGGAGTGTTGTTGCGCTTATCTTTAGGATAACCAACATATTCAGGAAAGACATAAACAATCTTTTCATCAAAATCTATCTGCATCGGCAGACAGCTCATGTATGGATTAACATTGAAGTCAAAGCTAAGAATAAGCGGCTTCAAAGGGTCGTATGCCTGTTCACGAAGATTATGTATCAGATGCTTATCGCCATCAAAATTCCAATATGCAGCCATCTTATTACTTGTAGTAAATAACCAGTTCCCATAAAGCAGACGGTCACGGTCAGCCTTATTGCGCAGTTTACTGAGCTTATTGTAATAGATAGCTCGGAACTGTTCGTTAGGATTATCAAATAAGCTAAAAGGAATGTAACGATAACCGGTCTGCAATTCCACAGGATCGCCATCATCGGTCATCACAAAGGTCGAGCGCACCCAAGTCAAGCAGGGGTTGGTTGACATAAAAAGTTTACCGACGACAAATGTCTCAGCAATCTTATAACGAATACGAGATGTAAGAACTTCCACAGCTTTTTCTGACACCTCAGATACCTCGTCAATAAAACCTCCCGTGATTTCCAAAGAACCCAATGAGTTAAAATCAGGGTCTTGTGGACTGGGGGTCAAATCCATTGCTATAATTTCAGACCCATTCCAGAAGGTAATAACATAAGTAACATTGTTGATGTGATAATGAATATCCTGTTTCAAGCCCCATGTCCGAAGCACATCTTTAAGCGTAACCCAAGTTGTTTCCAACAATGTCTTACGAACCTTACGAGCGACAACCATACGGATCCCCTCAAATTGCATACAGCTACACACCAGCCAGCAGCAACCTATATAAGACTTGCCACCGCCGGCAGAACCGCCACCCAATACTTGTTCCGGAATGTCTGTATTTCCGCATTGCTCACAAGTAGCTTGATATATACGATGACCTAATTTATCAAACCCATTAGGCTTCATTACAAGCTTGCCTCCGCACTTATCACAATGGTTAGGTTGCAGTGCGGTCCATAGCTCATATTGCCTTGCAGATGGTTTGAAAGTTATTTTGAGACCACGAGGTCGTTCCAATTTTGCCATGTTTTTCTTTTACTAATAATAGTTTGGCAATAAAAATCCACCCTACTTCACAGTAGAGTGGATCAAGCTTAATAACAAATTATTAATTAAAACCTAAAATCCAATCTTTCTTAACTGTTGCATTTGACTTTATTCAAAGAGTTGGAAATATTTTTGCCGATTTGTTTGAGACCTTGCGGTGTTACGGGTTTTGTTTTCTTTTCCATTATTCTATTACATCAATAGTTTGTAAATTGACTATCTTTGCTTTAGGATTATGATTAATGACCCGGACACTTTTATGTTCTTTCCATTTAATCAAACCGAAAAGCCATGAGTGCTTCTTCTGAACATTAAGTATGGTCAAGCTGTCTCGCACTTCATAATCTATAATAGTATTCTTGTCTGGTAATACCTCGACATCAATATTCACAAACGAATCTTCTAAGCTTGCTGTCAATCCACCAAAGGAATCAACAACTGCTATCACAGTGTCTTTACTTTGTGTAACTGAAGTAACTTCCGTAACAGAACCTACATCTTTAGGACGAACCTTAGAAGCAGCCAAAAGTCTATCATATTTCGCTTTCAGGTTGTCATGTGTCATATTCAGACTTTTGACTTCTGCCTGATATAAAGCTACTGAATCATTCAAGCGAATTTTGGTATATTCGATCTCTTGATTCAAATCATTGATAGTGGTCTCTAAAGTATTTGCCCTCTGATGGTATGCTGATGCCTTACGATTTGCATCATATAGAGCAAAGCAAAGAATACCAATAACAAGGAAAATTCCAACCTTATTTAATATCAACTTCCACATAAACAATAAATTAGAGCTTAAAATATTCGTCTTTTACTTCAAAACATGGGCAAGCTTTTGCTGCAAATTCCTTATGACCATGTATTGTAGCATTAGGATATAGTTTCTTCAGTTCTTTCAAAAGCTTCAGCAAAGCCTTCTTCTGAGCATCAGTGCGCGTATCTTTAGGAGTACCATCGGCAGTCTGACCACCAATATAGCAGATACCGATACTGATAGAATTGTGACCGGTACAATGAGCTCCAGAGATATTAATGTCACGCCCCTTATGTACAGAGCCATCACGGTAAATCACATAATGATAGCCAATATCAGAAAAGCCTCGCTGTAAGTGCCAAGCTCTAATGTCAGCTACTGTAAAGTCCTTACCCTCTGGAGTGGCAGAACAATGTACGATGATTTCTTTGATTTTGCGTTTACTTTTAAGGAGTTGAGTCACTTCGCCGGTTCTCAATACAGCCCAAGTATTTGGTCCAACAATACCATCAACTTTAAGTCCATAAGACCTTTGATGTTGTTTGACCGCTTCTTCTGTCAAAGAACCAAAAATGCCGTCCGGCATTAGATGAAGAGCGTTCTGTAAAGTTTTAACAGATTCACCTCTACTGCCCTTCTTTAATATTTCCATGATGTTATAATATTGTTGATTTTAATATACTTAGGGTTCTCATTCGATTAATTCTATCAGGGCCTTCTATAGAGCAAATAGGTATGTAATAATTTCTGATTCTTCTCATAACCTTGACATCGACATAAGCACCGGTTAAATTGCCTCCAGTATAGAGAATCCTCGTCACAACACCAGTCCGGTTAGTCAAAAGGCTATTCCCATTTTGCTCCAATTTTTTTGAATATCGGATAGTAATCTGATCTCCGATTTTTAATTCATTCATTGATTTGGATGCTGTTGTGAATTTCGGTGTGGGTAATCCCCCAGAATATCTTCTAACCTGTCTCTTATTTGCCGAATATCAGTTGACATATCGGCAAAAGACCGCATGGTAGCTTCAAATACAGCCTTATCAAGTTTCATATTGTCAAGTTTCACATACTGATCATCGACCTGCACCTTGATCTGAGCAATTTCTTTTTCCATTTGATCTATTCTCATCATACTTGCCTGATACTGAATATAAAGTCCACAGACAAATACAATGAAGGTAAAAATCGTCTTGGCATTGTTGATAACAAAGTCTCCGATGATTGAATTAGTCTTATTATCCATGATAGTTAGTTAAAAATTAATGAGTTATTCAATCACCTTATCAACACTATTGTCCTTATTGATTTCAGGAACAATGAGATTAAATGTAATGCCATCGCCATCTGCACCTTCCAGCATAACCTTATGCGCAATATCTTCTTTGATACCGTACATATCTATCAGTTTGCTGGCAGCATTAACAGACACAGCACGTAATGCCGCCGGAGAAAGAGTGACACCAAACTTGTCACAAACCATCAGTGTGGAACATTCATCTGCAATCTTCAGCAACATAGAAGTCAAACGAGGTTTAAGGGTAGCTGCATCAACCAAATTATCATTCTGAATCTGGCTGATGCGCTCCCTTATATCGTCGCGTAACATAAGTTGTCTAACTTGAATAGCAACCTCTACATCTTTTCGAGCATTGCTTTCAACTTCATCTGGATCAAACAATAGCCCAGTATTGTTATTGAAAACAAGATCAAATGTTTTTTGGGCATTGCCGTTATATGGAGAAGGCCCGCAGGCATATACCAAACAGAACTTCTCTTCTAAGTCTGTGAGCTTACTTTTTTCCATTATGCTATAAATACATTGGTTCTTTATAGATAATAGAAAATAAGCTCACAAAGGCTCAACACATCATTTTTCAGTAGAATCTTCTCTGAGATTTTGGCTCATTATTTTATGCCGGAACAATTTTACAATACCTTGTAAACACTGCTCAATACGCTCCATCGTATTTAGCTCTGCCATATTAAAATTGATCTGAAGAGCGTATCCCCCAATGTATGCAAGTGCTTTGCCGGTTTTTTCATCAGTAATCTGGCAGATGTCATAGTCCTCCAGTTCTCTGAACATCATCACTCCAGTTGTGATGGAATCCAGATATGCTTCGGGCAATTCATTTTCATCCACCAACTGAATAGGGGTTGGATGGTTAACACGCTGCATACGCACAATTTGATTCTGTCGTACATTAGCAGTTCCACCCTTAACTTCTATACGGTTTTCTTGCTGAAATACCGGCTTCGTGGTGTTTTCGTCAGGTTTGGACTGCACTACGTCTCTATGTACATTGGCTTGAAGCCCCTGAGCTACGGCGTCACTGGTAGGCACCATAGTGCCCGTCTTTTTATCGAACTGAAACTTATGCTTCATAGTCGTAATTATTGGTTGCTGACTTCATTATGCTGTACATGACAGCTCCCAAACACATGGTCGTACCAAGGATATACAGAATTGTACTCATAGCTTTATATTTTGAAATGATCTCTAAGTTTTTCTTTCTTCTCAGCAGACAAACTGCCGACGGCATTACCTCCACCAGATGATTGTTCACGCATCCTGGCAGTAAGCACTCTTACAATTTCTCTGGTAGCTGTAACATCGGCATCTGCATCATGAGCATCATCCAAATCAATGCCTAATCGCTCTGCCATTGCCTCCAGCTTCCATGTGGTAATGCTCTTGTCATTATCAAAAGTCAACTGACTGAGTATAATCGTGTCTAATTGAGCCGGCTGGAAGTTACCCCAGAAGTCCTTTTCACCCCTTACCAGCTTGCAGAATTCGGGCCACAATCCAGAATATAACATGATTTGCTGCATGAACTTCTTATCAAACAAAGGATTCTGCCCAATCATAAAAGGCTTATTGCTTGCTACAACTGGGAACGTATTGCGCTTAATAAAGTCGCAGATTTCCTGACACACATCTTCAAGCGGCTTACCCATTGAATAGAGCATATCCATTGTGATGTTAGAGTATTTCAGAGCCTTTTCATCATAGTCCATCAACTCTTCACCGTCATCTTCATATTTATTTTTGAGAACCTTACGTTTTGGCTTCCCAATTTCAGATTTCTTATGATACGGATATATGTATGCTGCGTATTTCTCCATCACCTCAAACGTATCAAGACGGATAGCGTGAAGTGATATCTGAGTTGCTGCACAAACAGTGCAGTCTAATCCTCCAGTCTCAAAGTCATATACTATTGCAGTAATGACATTTCCTTTTTCTACAGGTGCTGCCATTGTTATTTATTTTTGATTTCTTCGTATATGCGCTCTATATTATTAAATAGCTCCGCTTTCTTACCATTGTTTTCAATTACATAGTCATAGTCCTTATCAATCAGGTTTCTACGCTCATCACGACGTATTCTGGTCTCATCTACGCCAGACTTCCGACGTAATGATTTATTACGCTTAATAAGCACTGTATATATATCATATACATCGCCGAAATCCTTGCGAAGATTCTCAAGCCCTTTTTCATCTATAACATAGACAGTGCATGGACCAAATACCTGCCACTTGGTAGCGTAATAGTAATATCCACCAAAATGAGCGTAAGCAATCAGTTCAGTTTTATCAGGCACTATGTCAATAAAATGATGGTCGCGCCCCTCCACTTCCGTTGGTCTTGGAGGTCTTGTTGTGAAGGAGCAAATCACATTCGCATCCTTATGATGTTTTAGATGTAATGAGGCAAGTGTCTTACCACATCCGGAGCCACCAACGATACATAAGATTTTAAGTTTTTCCATATCTAATTGAGGATTTAAGTATTCATTAATACGGTGATTTAGTATTTCACGCATCAACATTTTTAATCTTGTAGGAGTGACCCTTCCACGCTTGCGACTGTAATGCGAAGAAGTCAACAAATTCCGTTTAACCATATTTACCTGAACTTGCTGTGGGTCTCTCCAATGATACCATGCGATTGCATCTCCATTCTCATCAAAGAGATTTGGCATGATATAATTTTCAACCTTATCATGATATATGTTGAGGTCACGTGCTTTGGCAATAGCAGCTTGAATCCGATACCATCCATTATATCCGGTGCCGGCACATTCATGTCTGAACTTTCTCAGTTGCTCTTGAACCTGATCATCCAGTTCTTCTTTTATGTCTATCAGAAATGACATATCATATCAATTTTAAGAAAGAACTTTTACCAATCTGAAGCGTATTCTTTTCATCATAATCACTCCATTTGATATTGACCACAGCCACAATCATACGTCCTTCAGCTTTTCTCAATTCCTTTTTCCAAACATCCCAATCATCCCAGATGGTCAAAATGTTAGTCTCAGTATTCTGCTGAAGCTCTATCTTACCAAAATGCTTAGTTTCTCCAGTTCTTTTATCCTTATAAGATTTGTCAGTAACCGAACAAATTGCAGCACATATTACACCCTTTCTCACTTCATAGAAAAGATTGTTGAGGTCAGAGAACTCGATATACTTATATGCAGAAAGACTTTTTGGCTTCTCCATATTATCATATATGCGTCGATAATCAATAGTGCCATGACCCGATACGGCGATTTGCTGACGGCTCCACCAATAATGTTTATCACGCATTTCTTCTGGAATATCCTTTTCTGTCAACTTAAAGCCTAACAGTTCGGCCGCTCTTTCAAGCAACCCATATCGCTCAAGCACTGAACCAACATTCTCACATTGATCAAAAGCACCAGCGAATATTAAATTTCTGACGCTTCTTGCTGTAACCGGGCAACGCTCCCTGACCTCAGCCGTTCCATCATCTTCAAAACTTTTGAACTTGCTTTTGAAAATGCGCTTGATAAAATCTTCCATGTTAAAGAACTCTCCATATAAATTTCGTTCCTGAACAATGTACTTGACTGCTTTCGGACCAAGCTGCTTAATACGCGACAAAGACCAGTAAATCTTATTGTTCTTGAAGTCAGCAGTAAAATTTTCACCTGAGATATTAATATTCGGTTTCTCCAATTCAGTACCACCAACAGACTTTATTTCATTCATCAGAACAGCCATTTTATCCTCATCCTGGTCTCTTAATACTACTGTATAAAAAGCAGTAGGATAATATGTTTTAAGCCATGCGCCGACATAAGCCGTCAGCCCATAAGCTGTGGCATGAGAGTTGCAAGTAACCACCCCTTTACCGGTTAAGAAGGTATGGTAGGGATGCTCCATTTCTACATCATATACAGCAGTGTCACATAGATATTCGACAGATACCACCTGTACGACAGCAGTACCTAAACCCTTTCGTCCCATCTTTACTCGCCCCATTTCATAATGAGCTTTCTTATGACAGCTTGCGCAGAGTGTCCTGACGTTGGAATAATTCTCTCCGACATCAGAATGATCACCGTTTACATGATGAATCTCCAGACGCTTATCTCTACATCCACACTCTTCACAATAATCCTTTTTAAGATGACTCTCATAATACTCCAGCTTTGTATATTTGCTATCACGCTTTTGAAAGCCCTGACATCCCTTTTGAGCATTGATGCTATAGGATTCTACGTTATCATTTGAATGATAACGAGGATTATTCAATTCTCCTCTATCAGTGAACTTATAGGACGTATTTTCTTTAATCCACCCGACACGGATATACATAAAATCCTCTCCAGGAATCAATTCATCAGTACGTTTTTGACCATCAAGGGTTGGGTGTTTATGATTGTCGGTTACATCAATCGTACTGCCATTTGCAAGGGTGATGCGATATACTGGACGCACACCTTGATAACGGATATCCACAACTCGATTTACCACAAGCTTTTCATCCTCATTCAGAGACCAACATGTGCCATAACCAAATTTGCGATATTTGCTTCTGAGAGAAAGTCGCCCATTCGCTTTTGCCCATTCATAATCATTCATTGTACGCCACATATCGCCTATGTTAATCTTGGTACCACGTCCTTTTTCTTTATGACGCCCCCACAGATATTCATGTCCGGCTATACAAGCATTAAAAGAATACTTTGCAGCATCTTCCACGTTACTCCAAATCTGATCGGCAGCTTCTTTAGGGCAACCATTCTGTTTAGCTCCTGAGAAAAATTTTGCTTGGAATTTACGTACTTTCTCCAATTTCTTCTTACTCAGTGCCTTTACCAGATTTACACCATCACCAAGGCTCAATCCACCTACTTTTTGAGCAACACGAGAAATCTGCTCCTGATATACCATCTGAGCAAATGTGTCTTTCAGGATCTCATAAGTTCCCCATAAATATGTAGGTTCATATTCACCTCTTTTGGCACGAACATAATTATCAGCAGCACCCGAATCCAAAGGGCCCGGACGGAACAACGCTACAGATGCAATCAGGTCATTAATATTATCTGGTGCAAGTCGCTTAATGAATTTTGTAATACCCTCACCACTCATCTGGAACACACCCTGAGTATTGCCTTCACGAATAATCTGAAAGACTTTCTCATCGTTTAGGTACTTAGAGGCTATCTCCAAAATCGTATATTTCACTCCATATTCACTTGCAACCAGATTCAGTGTATCTGAAAGGCGAGTAAGTTCCTTAATGCCAAGTACGTCGTTTTTCAGAATACCAATGGCATCAATGTCATTACCTGAAATCTCAGACACGAGAAGATCACCCATCTTTCTGATAGGGAGCAAATCAAAACACTCGACACGTTCTCCTTTGACATACTCAGGAGTAATGATAAGCGCCGAAGCATGAATACCGGCAGAACGAGCCTGTCCCATAATAGGCACAATCTCCTCAAACACATCAGGATATTTCTGAATAAAATCCCTCATGCGTTTATCCGTATATGCCATTTTCATAAGCTCCGTCCACGACATATTATCATCCAGAATAGCCGTTAGATAATTGGTGGTAGCCTGTGGAATCTTATGTGTTCGAGCAACGTCCTTGATTGCGGACTTTATTTTTGCTGTCGTGAATGTGCCGGCAGAAAAGACCCTTTGCATCCCGTCCTTATTATATCGACGTTCCAAATAAGCCTTAACTTCTTCACGACGCTCTGCATTGAAGTCTGAATCAATATCAGGCAGAGAACCATGATTGCGTTTAACATACCCGTCACCGGCATAACAGTCAGATACAATCGTAGTATCATTCTTATGCTTTATGCTTGTTATCTTCATGCAGAAATTTAGTTGGTAAAGTGTGAAGTAAATCACAGTTATCAAACTGAATATCATCACCTTCTTGCAACTGGTCTGCATATACGGTAAGCTGCTCACCATTCCTGATGACCACTAACTCCGCATCTTTATCAAGCAAGAGTTTTTTATTGTCATCCAATACCAATTCAAAGTAATCGGATGACTGAATATCTTCTGCCATTACTGTTACTTTATCCGGCTCCAGACCGGCGCGCTCCGGCAGTAGGAAACGCTCAAAAATCAAGTCATATTTCAAAGGGTCAATGAAAGTGATACCCATGAGATAAAGAAGCAAACAGCCACCGGCAGAGCCTCGACCAATGCCTGTAAGAATACCATTTTCCTGAGCCCAGTTCAATTCATCTCTCTGAATCAAGAAGTAATCGACATTATCGGTGCTTTCAATAACATATTTCTCATATTCGACACGTTTACGATAGACTTCCTCCTGACCTTCAGGCACAAGTCTCTTAAAGCCATCTTCAATCAAGCTATGAAACATAGTCAAAGTATCTCCATACTTTGCTTGCTCTTGGGGGGTCATATCATACTTTGGAGCATAGTTATCGCTCAAATCATAAGCAGCTGAAGCATTTTCGATGATGTCGGCAGTTGCCTCACACATATCGTAAAAATCATCATCAGTGAAATTGTCTGAAAAAGCCTTACGAAACTCATCATACAGCTCATCAATAGTTTTCAAATACTGATAGAATGATTGATCATGTGCAGCTCCAGTATCAACCTTATTCAAGACAATTTTAGTACGCCAATCCTCTTTATCCAAATAATAAACATCCTGAATAAGTACCGGACGAATATTCATGGCATACTCCATATTGCCAAGATAGAAGCTGTCAAAATAAGCTTTCTGACTCTGAAGCAGAGCTGAATCAATTCGATCGGCACGATATTCTGTTACGTCAACCTGAAAATATACCCAGCCATCAAAAGCGTCTATAAAGTCCTGCAAAGCGTTTTTATTCTCAGCAAGCCAATGTCCTGACCATTTATCAAATACAAGCGTATTGCCTCCAGCAAGATTCAAGAGCGTGATTAAGTCAATCTCTTTGGTTTCCCAATTATCTACGGCTATAGCCTTTTGAATACGCAACATATTTCTGAATCCTTGCTGAGTAGCCGCATATATCTTTACTCCAACTTTATCATTGCCAATTTGCACAGTCAAAGCATAACCAAAACAATAGCGTAAATCTTTATCAGTAGCAGATTGCTGAAGATCAAGTGAAGCTGCCATTGTGTTTTTATCCGACACAGCCAGCCCCTTATATCCAAGAAATTTTGTCTTAGCACACCAATCCTTCAAAAGACCACTGCCATTCAGTAATTCATAACCGGAATGTATGCCTAACGGATAGTAATTGCACTGATGTTGAAACTTAGGACTGGCACCCACATATCGGAGAATCTTAAACTGCAAGTCAGCCTGATCTTTACGAATGTCGATATAATACCAACGACAACCAAAAGGAAATACAATATAGAAAATCTCATCAGCCAATAGATAAGAGTAATTTTCTATTGCATTGAAAACCACATCGCCTTCCTTGTTCAACTTAAAGATGTGCTCAAAATCCTCCTGAATCAGACATCTGCCAAATTCGGGAATAACTACCACATCCTTACGCAAGGAATATGTAATATTATGGTTTTCAAGCCATTCTTTTAATGATATTGCTGCTTCCATGTCATGTCAGGTTAAATTCTCTTATGGTTTTAAGATTGAAAGCAAAGACATCATAAATATCTTCGACATCCATCTCATCCCAGTCTTTACCCACTCCGTCTGGTATGTCTGCAATCAATACATCAAAGTATTTCTCCAGTTCCATACCGATACGTGATGTAGTTTCTTTGGCATCATTATCATAGCCAATTACAATTTGTTCTACACCTTTCTTTTGAAGTTTGAACATTTGCTCCTGACTGATCTTTTTGCCAAATGTTGCTACTGGAACGATAGACTTATTATCATACAATTCAAGTTTCCGGTTCAATCCTACGACATCAAACGGCCCCTCACACAGAATGACTGAGTGCGTCACCATTGGCTCTATTGCATCGTAGTTATACAGCATTTTGGCAAAACCATTGCCATTCCGCTCATCTGAATTTTTGTACCGGCGTATCTGATAATGATGTCGGGCATTGTAACTGTCGATCTCTTCCTTGCTCAGAATACTCCTTGCTACAAAGCCGACACGACGTCCTTCATCAAGCACTTCAAGAATGATATAATCCTGATACTCTCTTTCAATAGCACGATTTGTTCCGACAGGAAAATACTCATAATCATCAGTAATCCAGCCACGAGATTTGAGGTAAGTGTTTTTATAGCATCGTTTATAGCCTCTGGGCATAGTGATTTCAACGAGATCATCATCAATCTCATCATCAAACATAGCTGAAATGTCAGTATCATCGTCAAGTTCTGCGGTCTCAGTTGGTATTAAATCCTCACGACCAAGAGCTTTGAGAGTTTCTTTCAGAGAACCAAAACGCCTATTACAATGGTAGCAATTAGACATACCAAATCGCTTCTTGCCTACATTGTTACCAATGTATATTCCATATTTGAAACCGTCATGCCCACAGAAAGGACAATTCGGTACCAAAATATTCCTTCGAGAACCATCCAACTTGCCGCCTAAATCATACAGCAGCTCATCTGAAATGGATCGTTGTATTTCCGGTGTGATAATCATTGTGTAGTCCTGTCATAACACTGCTTTCATCAATTATCATAGCCAGTTTTAGGAATTGTCCTGTGGCAGATTCAAGGTTCTAACTCTGTCATAGAACACCTCATGCTCATAGTCCAGAGCAATCCTAAAAGGCTCACCTTTCTTACAGAATCTGAATTTATCAGCATACAGACGCATAGTGCTTTCTCGATATTCTTTCTTGCTTTGATTAAGCGAGATTAGATGGGTACATGGACGCTGAAGTCCTTTACATTCAGAAGTATTGAAGGCTGTAAGGACATTCTTCTCATCGTTGACCCAATCAGGATTTTCGATTGTAGCCTGATAGGTAACGACCAGCCAACCATCAATCTCTGCTGCCAAATCTTTTAAGTCCTGAGCAGTGGCGATACGTTTATGACGCAATGACTTGGCATCCCAGTTCCGACCTGAAGCATCTGTCAACAAATCAAGAGAATCCACAATCACAACATCAGGATATTTACCGAATTTCTCACGATATTTATCACAATCGGTTCTAATGTCAGTAGTAGATACCTCCTTGCCAAACTTAGGATATGCTTTCACCTTCAATGTGCCCTTATATGTGTCGAGCTGACTTTTCAAGTGTTCAAGCGTATGGTTATTGATTTTACCACTTTCATATTCATAGGTGGTAGTTCCACTCAACATTGCAGAATAGGCATCGGTTGTTTCAGAAGCAGCACCCTCCAGCTGAATATGAAGAACATCTAATCCACTGATGTAAGCTGCATTGTAGCCAATCCAACGGGCAATATGACTTTTGCCCACACCTGACATTGCCAGAAAAAGCGAAAGTTGAGTGCGAAGATTACGACCTTGATTCATCTCATCAAGACCATCTATATAAAAGCTGTTTACCGGTTTAGTCACGGGATTGTCATGGCGCACTTTATTCTCACGCAAACGCTCCTCATAAGTCTGAGCAATGTCGATGAACTCTTCAGGTTTCAGTGTGAACTGCTGCAATTTGACAGCTTCTTTGGTGAAAGACATCATTGCGGTAATGCGCTCTCCATCCTCATATTTCTTAGAAACCTCCTTAAAGATCTTCTTAAACTGCACTAATTTAAGGTACTCTTCAAATTGATCTCTGATACCATCGGGATTAACACTGGTAGCCACATCTCTGATTTCTTCCAAAAGCTCAGAAACTGCTCTTGAAGAAGATAATCTTTGGGATATAATACCATACTGGGGGGCTGTCTTATACTCATTGAAGTAACTTTTCAATGCTGTATTTAACAGCTGATACTGCTGATCCGGGAGAAATGAATCTTCCATATAACGGCTTACCACAGAACATATCTGATTGTTCGTGATAGCACAGTTATACAATTCCGCAAGGAACTCAGATGTCAAGACATTTTCATTTTTCTTTCCTGCCATGATAAACTTCTTTCCTGAACCGCATAAGTTCTGGGTACTTCTTCGCGGTCATCTTTCCACACTCTACCCAGTTATCACATCGCCCACAAGTTTCTGAAAGCGGGCTCCAGCCGGTAGTTGATTGCTGACATAAAGCTAAACCTGCATCAGTATTCAAAAACCGCTTCTTGATAGGCTCTTCTGATGGAAGATATATCATTTTCTTTAATGGATTTGGCTTCTGCTTCGCTATCATTGCGGTCAGTTGGCTCCTTGACAACTCAGCTTCATCCAACCATTGATTTATGTAATAGTTCATGCCAGACTTACCATCAGCACTGAGAAACTGGTTACGATATTTCTCTAATGCAGACTGCGAGAACAAGTAAGTGTGGCGCCATGATCCATTCGCAAGTGAGGTACGTTGACGATACAGCTGATATACCAGATAATCGACAATACGTTCATCATCTATGTCAGATACACCAAAAAGTCCTGGAAGCGACTGTAATCCAGTTTGGATATAAAGTGCAACCACGCCACTTTGAGTAAACTGCCATCGAGGATTAATCGTCCTCTTCACAACAGTCTCGATCATCTGCCGGACTTTTACGGTTTTTTCTTGTAATTCCATATTGTCTTAGTATATATTGCAGTTCTCGTCTTGCCCAATAAATTCGGCTTTTTACTATATCCTCACTTCGCTTTTCAAGATGCCCCAGTTTCCATTCCGCTGCGGTTATCTCCCTGATTTTGTGCCCCTGCACATACATCATAAAAGGAGATAAACGCTGCGGAGGAATCTTCATCAATGCCGCTAACATTTGGTCTGAGATATTGTCTATCAGATTTCCAAATCCAGCTTCAACAATCATACTATTGCCATGCTGATAGAGGTCATCCATCGAACACATTTCAATATCAGTCCAATGTTGTGCTTCCTCATATCGTTTTTTATTCTGATAAAAACAAGCTCGCTTGACAACGATGTGAAGCCATGTCATCAGCTTTTGTTCCGGGTTATACGAACCGATATAGTTGTACAACTGAGCAAGGCAGTAATTATAATTGTCATCGACATCTTGATAGTTGTCGGTATAGTGTTTTGTCAAGCTTTTAATATCCTTCAGATTAGGCATAACGTACTTATTAAAAAGACGTTCCTTTTCTTTAGGACTTAACTGTCGACATTTTGCAGTCGATTTGGTGGGTTTTCCGGGTTCTTTTGAGGCATTGGGTAACATTTGAGGAAGGGCTTAGGCAAAAGGTTCATAATCATCTTATTTTTAATGAGTTGATTAGAGCTTGTAGCGATGAATGAAATACATGTAGATGTGAAGAGCATCTGCAAGATTATCATCACCTTCCACATCAATGTGGTATCGCTTTTCTGCAAACTCAATCATCATCTTTTTGTCCGCATTGCCTTTCCCTGTGCCATGCTTCTTGATGTCAGATGGCTTGAAGGTGACAACTGGAATATCCAGCGTCTCACACACTTCCAACAAGATTCCACGAAATTCACACAGCTTTCGGAAGTCGATAAAATGCCCATAAACCACATCCTCTGCTGCTACAGCCTTGATTTTATGGGATGTGAGGACTTCTATTAACCAGTTACGGAAAGCCTTGTGTTGAGCATAATCCGGACCCAGATATTTGGGAGCTTTTTCGTTGTTAGGAAACGTCTTAGTGCCGTAATCGCCCAAAGTATAGTAACCACAATGAGTAGCCACATCAAAAGCCATTACATCACCACGCCCCAACTGTTGTACATATTCTTCAGTTAGTTTCTGCATAAGCTATTAGTTTGAAATTGTTGATATTCCTTGTTTTTTTACTATTAATAGCTTATGCGGGTACCCTTCTGAGACACCTCCTTGGGTGATCAATAATGCAGTCTGTCCGAGCTTATTTAATGCCTCACAGTATGTAGCCATACCCATCTCATCAGACTTATCCAGTAGCTCATCAATAATGATGAAATCAAGACCTTTACCATCCTCACAATTAGAGTTAGTTAAAGTGTGAAGTGACAAGATACAAGCAAGGTTCAATCGAGCTTTCTCACCACCGGAGAATTTATGATAAGACCCACAATCAATGCCATCTCGCATAACCTGAACAGAGATCTTATCTCTGAGCTTGCCGGTTTTAGTTACCGTGAATCCTTCCAGTTTCAATCGGATGTCAGAACCAATCTTTTCCAAGAAATCATTCACAATAAGAGACAGTGCATCAATCTTCTTGCGGGCAATATGGGATTTGAACATTGTAAAATGCACTTCCTGCTCTTTCAGAATATTATATTCCTTCTGAACATCAGCAGCTTTTTCTTCTGCTGCTTGCAAATCATTCTGATACTTCTCCAGAGAAGCTTTCAAAGATGCCGCAAAATCTGTTTCAGGGGCTTCTATCAATTCTCTTTTAGACTGCTGATACTGCGTCATTTGTCCTTGAATGAACTTAATAGAAGATGCTAACTGAGCCAAATAGTTATCGCCGTTCATGACACGACCCTCCAGTACGCCGGTAATCTCTCCGAAAAGACGATTACGCATAACCTCAATCTTGCCATTCAGTTTATCGACATCATTCTGAGCAGTGGTAAGCTTTTTCTGAAATGATGCTATAGTGCGTTCTATTTCATCAATTTCTCTGGATAGTGCTATCAATGCTGAATATTCAGTGTCAAGTGCGCCATAACGACCTTTAATTTGCTGATTAAGAGCTTCTATTTTCTCAGTTTTGGATTCGGCTTGTTCATCAATCTGATCAAATTTTTCATTCAGTTTCTGAACAGCGGTTTTCTTATCTTCCATTTCTGTCCGGTAACTGATAAGATTCGCACGAATTTCTTCAACAGTAACCTTATTGTCAAGGAAGAATTTATGTTCGCACTTAGGACAGATGACAACGCCATCCATCATTGCCGAATTATGCGCAATCAAAGCCGACAGCTCTGCCTGACGATTTTTATTAGCTTTAATCTGCTCTTCAATCTTATCAAGTTGCTGATCAATTTTAGCAACTTCCTGATTGATTTTCTCAATCAGTTGCTTATCTTTTTCAGTCAGCTCATTCTGCTCGTCATAATGAAGCTTATATTGCTCATTTTGCTGATTATATGCTAATCTACGTTTGCCAACCAGCTCATTCTGACTTTTGATTTTAGCTGTTATATCATCAATTTCAGCTTTAAGAGCGGCTAAATCTTTTTTGTATTGTTGAGACAATACATCATACTCATTGATCGTGCCCAACTCATGCTCCTGACACATCGCTTTAATTAGCTGATATGATTCCAATAGTGATGTGTCAGATGCCTCCAACGACACTATCTCTTTCTGAAGCTTCTGTAAGAGCTGAAGGCGTTTTTCACCTTTCTGTTTTTTATCTTCAGTAGCTTCAATATCCTCACGGCATTTTTGTATCTGCCCGTCCAGTCTGGATATACGTGCTTCTCGCTCTTGTTTTGCATTTACAGTTTTTTCATCAACAAGGTCAAGCTCATTTTCAATAGCAGCAATAGACCCTTTGACATTAATCACTTGATTGTTTGCCTCAGTCAATCGCTCGACAATAGGCTCTATGTCTGCTTGAACACGTGCTATACTTTCATCTATGATAATACCATTACTGAAACGATTGATAACCTCTTTTTTGTTCTTATCAGAACAATCAAAGAAACTTTCATACTTGTTATCGCAAAGGATGAAATTATTATAAATATCATCCTTAGAAAGCCCGATCTCATTAAGAATGAACTTATTGTAATCTGATACAGTGGGTTGAATGGTTTTATCCATTTCAATTTCCTCACCGGCACCATTATATTTATGGCACTCAATAGTCTGAGGCACATTACGGCTGATGGTACGCTCAATGGTGAAGCTGTTATCATTAAAATCATTATCAAGTCTCAGATAAACATAAGCTTCATCTGCATGATCATTAATGATTTCTTCAACGCTTTTAACCTTGCGAAGCTGCTCTCCAGTCAAAGCAAATGATATAGCTTCAATCAGAGAAGATTTACCTGAGCCATTGCAGGGCTGAGAAGCATTATCTTCATTTTTACCGAAGATAAGGGTTGCTACACCCTGAGTGATAGTTAAAGCTGCCTCATGAAAAGAGACAATATTTCGTATTTTGATTTCAGTTAATTTCCACATAGTTAGCCCTCCAGATATTTCATACCCAGTTTACTGTCGATTGAATTTTCATTGCAGTAGTTCTGATATTCCTTCTTTATACCTTGCTTGTCATATTTCTCTTGAATATCAGCAGCAGCGGATTCTTTAGGTAAATCAGTTTCAGCTACGACTTCTACCTTATGAAAGCCTAAGTCCATTAACTTTTGCTTATCAAAGAGTTTAGCCTGTCGCTCGTTGCATCTTACTTTTACCTTATAGCGATAGCGATCATCTATATCCAGAGTGTACTTGTCAACATTTTTGGCATCCAGTTCAATGGTCTGATATCTCATGTTAACTTCATTCTTGACAAACCCATAAGATCCATCGGCATACAAGATTGTATAACCCTTCTCTTCATCTTCACCAAAATTAGCCTGACGAGAAGAACCTATGTATTCGATGTTGGTTTTCTTGATTTTGACACGATTATGATAATGACCGCACACTACTGCTTTGAATCCCAGCAGAGGCTCTTGTGGAAGTTCACCGTCTATTTCAAAATCACCTAATGCACCATGTACTCCTTCATGGATGTACAGGATTATATCATTTTTCTTGAACTGAGGATACTGACTCGTCGTATCAGCTACAGCAATATCCAGCTTCTCCAAGAATGATCCGTTTTCCGGGAAATAGCTCATCAAAAGCAAACAAAAGTCACATCCTTCCCAGTATAAAGTCTTATGGGTATCAACAACATCAATACCTTTCAGACCAACCCATAAATGATTGTAGCCTTCAATAGCTTCCTGATCCGTTTTATCATGGTTGCCTTCGCCAATGGTAATATAGATACCCTGACGTACAGCTTCAGTAAGGGCTGCTTTTACAGCAAGTAAGGTTGCAAGAGTTTGTGATGCTCTGGAGGTAAACACATCACCTCCAATAACAATGTCTGCGATATTCTCACGTTTGCACACAGACAACATCTCCTTCCAGTTCTGATTGAACTCGGCGATATTATCTTTATTGACGTGTATATCGTTGATAAATAATGCAATCGCTTCTTTCATCTTTCCTGTCTGAATTATAGTTTAGAGAAAGAGAGGGCATGGGCACTGACCCAATGCCCTCTCGAACTACACAAATTATTGTTATCTAAAGACAGGAATTATCTAAGACGACGGGTATGAAGCCGACGAGCTGGAGCAGCTTCTGCCGGTTCTTCATCTTCGGCGGCTGCCGGTTCTTCAACAGTAGGTCCAGGAGCTGCTTCTGCTTCACTGCCCGGACGAGCACGACGGCGGCGAGGTTCTGGGGCTGCTGGAGCTTCTACAACAGGCTCTTCTGATGCCGCCTTTTCCTCTTCCGGCTCATTTTCAGGATCCTCTTCAGGTTCTTCTACCTTGGGTTTTGGAGCCCTACGACGTGCAGGAGCCGGTGCTGGCTCTTCTATTTCTTCTTTCTTAGGCTGAGAAGCTTGTGAATCCATCACTTCTTCGATTTCTTCAAGAAGCTGAAGGTTGTTCTTGGTACGCGAAATACGCACGTCAAGCCCCTTGTCCTCGATAAACTGACGGATTTTTTCACGAAGCTCCTGGTATTCTTCGGATTTTTCATTCAAGCCCTGATCGACAATAGCATCGTATTCGGCATACAGAGAATCCAGAGTAACTTCATCCTTGCCGTTATCCTTATTGGTAGCATTTGCAAGGTCAAAATGCGAAGTATCATCTGCGGACAGTTCGCCTTTGAGCTTTTCGACGATTTCCACGAAATCCGGCTCTTTGCAAACTTCCATTCCATGCTCCTGATCATACTGCTCCAGGAACACAAGAGTAGCTTCAAGCTGATAGCGGGTATAACGATAGAGTTGTTCCGGGATACGAGGAAGTTCCAGCAGCTTTTCAGCTTCTTCTTCCTTGATATCAACTGTCTTACGACCGATTTCTACCTTATATTCAGTCTTGTTATTTGTTGTAGTACGGATTACCTTAACTGGATAAGCATCGGTGAACCCACTAATAGGGCATGTCTCCTGACCTTCTTCACGAAGTTCTTTCCAGAGACGCATTTTTGCCGCATCAATGTCCTTATACTGGCTATGTGAGCATTGCCATAGCTGCGGACCTTTTGCACGTTCCTTATCACTGGAGACATCCAGTACCATGATTGCGTGCTGATAGTTCCAGCGAATACCGCCTTCATACGAAGAACTGGAAAGCAGCTTAACAAGATCGTTGTCATCTGCATACATCTCTTTGGCAATCTTAACATAGGCATCAAGAATGTCAACAGAATGTCCCACTTCTTTATCAGTGGTACGAATAACCGGGATACTGATTTTTTTAGTTTTACCTTTCTTGCTGGGAACCTTAATGCCCAGGAAGAACTGATGGACGGCATATTCATAGCCCTTACGATCCATCGGAAGGATATTGCCCTCATTGTCAAAACTTGGAGCCAGAGGCAATATACGGATTACATACTCGCCGTCCTCACCAATACGGAATCTGTCAACCTTGGGGGCGCCGGCTTCTTGTTTAGCTTTTTCTTCTGCTTCAGCAAAAGTAAGCTGAGTTTGCTGGAACGCTTCAAATGCGCTCAGTTTTCTTGTTTCTTCGCTCATCTTTAGATAATTTGCGCGAAGAGATAAAATTGCTCCAATCAACCTCTTGATTCAAGTAGGCTTGGCTATGCAGTTCCCGCATTTCCGGATCTTTAAGATCCTCCTGCCGAGGAACCTCAATGCCCCATTCCTTTAGGGCATATTCAACGACTTTCTCTATAACATCGTTGACATCACTTGCTTTCTCCGATTTTAGTTCGCAGTATTGAAACTGCCGGTTGTTTATTTTGACGGTATGAATCGGAGCGAACATATCCTCAAAATACTTGTAGAGAGCGGTAGTGCTGGGATGATCCGGTAACGAATCTGAAATGTATTTTAACACTACCGAGAAAAAATAGGAAAGATAGGGCAAATTCCTATTTCGAGTGTCATCACAAATGACAAAAAGATAATTGTCATTATCGGGCAGCTTTTCACAGGCTTTCTTAAACTCGTCTATCACGGTATGCCCAGCTACCTTCATTAGCTTACCTTTTCCTTTAATCATGTTTTCATATCGTTCATGCGATTGGTTTTAGATGTTGTTACTGTTACTTTCGCTGGCAAAGTTATAAAACATATCTGAACCCACAAAATATTTTTTGAAAAATTTTTATACCTGAACATCATTATTTCTTTAATACTATGGTTTGCAGTATATTAATGTATATTTTAATGTACAGTATTGTTGCCCTCACGCACACGCGAACATTATAATTGCAATATTGATGCAATATACTCAAATGTTAAAATCAATGGGTGTAATTAAATTTTCTACAAAAATATTTGCAGCATCCAAAATATTGCATTACCTTTGCATCGCAATGTTGGAAGTGACGATTCAGCAATGCGAAGATATGAAATATATTCGGATTGCTAAACGCATCCGTTCCTATATTGCAAATGCCCCGCAAATGATCGTCACTTCAGTTTGCGGGGCATTTTTATATACCCTTACTTCCTAACATTGTCTGGAAGCAGCTTTGAGTGTTTCAAGCAACAACCAGTATCAACTCAAACACCGTAGCGGGCCTTTAGCTTCCGTGACATGGCAATCTGGCACAACAACGATGCACAGATAGATGAAACCAAGCTAATGCAGAAAGCAGTCGTTGGTAAATAGAGAAAACACTCTTGGACGCATAATCCATAGGGAGCGGCAAATGATAATGCCAAGGCTTGATAAGCCGAGAGATAACTTCAAGAACACCTATGGTGCTGACGGCATATTCACAACCCACCGGGCACGTCTGAAACTCGCAGGGATATAGCGAGAGTCGCGGGGTAGGAATGAAGAACCGCATTATTCTTCATTAGGCAGATGCGACTTAAAATAAGATCTTGCCCTGTGCAACAGTATAACTGTACGCAATGAATTGCAATGCACAGCGAGTAGGGCGAAAACTTCAGTTTAACCCCCTATAAGGGGTAACTGTGTTCGTAAACTACCGCAATGAATATTTTTTTAGCGCACGCATGAGTGCAGGTGATGAAAGCAGTGTTTCATAAAAGACTACATTATGAAACAGCAAAAGCAAAATGTGCTAATCGTAGTTCTGTTGTTAGCACTTACATGGAGCATCATTCTGAACTGGCTTCAGGGTGAACAAGTAAGCAGACTTATGAAAGAAATGGAAGAGATGGAGTATGTGCAAACAGTTCTCTCTTCTCAGATTGATGAACTGGAACAAAAGGAGAAGGTCGAAGATGGAAACGAATAATCTCACTCTCGATCAGCTCCAGCACATGCAGCTTATCATAGAGAACCATAACATCAAAAAGGATTATCAGGCTATTGACGCGATCTTGCCAATGGCTTTGGTTTTAGTCAAATCAAAAATTCAAGATATTCATGATTCTCAAAATGAATCCCAGTTCTATGTTCCTAATCTGATAAATTATCTGCTTCATAGATTGAGCAACAACGAAGAGCCGCTTTCTAAGGAGGAATACCAATTCATGCGCGGGGAAGTTGCGCAACTATCTATGTCGGACTTCAAGCCCGCAAACTCAGATATAATGGGGTACCATCTTCAAGTTCTCACAGTTCAGGAGATTAGTGAAATGATACTTGCCCTTAAACATTTCTTCCAACTCATTTAGTCTATTATTGAGTACCAGGCAGGATAGTCTATCTGGTGCTAACTCATCATTATGGAAACAACCAATATTATCACCAAGGATGGCAAACCGGCAAAAGTTCCTGATGGAATGACTGTCGAGGAATGGCTAAATGGCGAGGAGCTTCCAATAACAATATGGAAGAATAAGTATCGTCAAGGTAATGAAACCTTTGAACAATGGCTGGAACGAGTTTCCGGCTCTAATCAGTGTATTAAAAATCTTATCCGTCAGCAGAAATTCATATTTGCCGGTCGTATTCTGTCAAACCGTGGAGTGACTGATAGAAAAATCACTTACAGTAACTGCTATTGTTTGACCCCTCCGGAAGATTCACTGGAGTCGATCTTTGAGGCTGGAGCCAAACTTGCAAGAACCTTCAGTTATGGGGGTGGATGTGGACTTGATGTCAGTAAGCTTCGCCCCAAAAACGCTCCGGTTAATAATGCCGCAAAAAGCACATCCGGCACAGTCAGCTTCATGGACTTGTATAGTTACATTACGGGGTTGATAGGACAAGAGGGGCGGCGTGGAGCCTTAATGATCAGCATCTCCTGTGAGCATCCGGATTTAATTGAATTTATCAATCTCAAATCTGACCTGGATGTTTGTACCAAGGCAAACATATCAGTTCGAGTAACTGATAAATTCATGAAAGCAGTAGAAGCCAATTCTGATTTTACTCTTCGCTTTACTATGGAAGATGGGTCAGAAATCACAAAGGTGATTAATGCTCGTGAAGTGTTCATGCTGCTTGCCAAACGTAATTGGGAAATGGGAGAACCCGGCATCTTGTATTGGGATCGTATTTCCAATTATAACCTGCTTCAAAATTCAGGATTCAAATATGCTGGTGTAAATCCGTGTGTAACCGGCGATACTCTTATTCTTACTAAGAATGGCTACGAACCTATAGCTACTCTTGTAGGACATAAATGTATAGTATGGAATGGCTATACGTGGTCTGAAGTGGAACCCAAACTGATGGATAAAGGCGCAAAAGTTTATGAAATATCTTTTAGTGACGGCACTTCTATCAAGTGTACTGATTATCACAAGTTCCCTATTAATACAGGCTCTTATCGTAAACCTGAAGATACTCGTAAACAGTTAAAAGACATAAAGATTGGAGATAAGCTCATTAAATGCTCTTTCCCTCTTGTCTTTGGTCCTTCCGAAGATTGTGGTGAATCCATGTACACTCAGGGCTTCTTCAGTGGAGATGGATTTGTCTGCACAGATAGAAATGCTTCGTACATCAAGTTTTATGATAATAAACGATGCTGTATTCCTTTTTGTGATATAAAAAATCAAAGAGGTGAAGATGCCACTTCAATCACTTACTCTGTCAATGTCCAACGCCCTAAAAATTTTGTGCCAAATGGCTCTTTTAGCTTGAAAGATAGACTGGATTGGTTAGCCGGCATCATTGATTCAGATGGATGCTTAAATTCTCAGGATGGAGCTATCTCAATTTCGAGTGTTAATCGTGATTTCCTTCTCAATATAAAGTATATGCTGAATACGCTTGGTGCAACAGGCGTAATTGCTTTAATGCACGAGGAAGGTGATCGTCCTCTCCCTGCCAGTGATAAAGCTACAACTCAGAAATATCATTGTCAAGACTCATACCGATTAACAATCAATGCTTCAAATGTGGTTACGTTAGGACTTCATGGATTGAAAACGCATCGAGTAACGGTAAGAACTTGTTGGCCCAATCGAAATGCTACGCGATTTATCAAAGTGGTGTCGATTACACCTTGTGGCAAAGAAGATGTATTCTGTTTCAATGAGCCCAAAAATCATACGTTTATTGCGAATGGTTGTATCACAGGCAACTGTGCTGAAGAGCCTCTGCCTGCCGGTGGCTCATGTCTGCTTGGTAGTCTTAATCTATCGAAGTTCATCAATAAGCCATTTACACATGATGCTCAGGTTGATTATCTGGCATTACAATCTGCTGTACAGTGTGCAGTCAAAGCCTTAAATGAAGTGCTTATGGAAGGACTGTTATTACATCCTCTTCAGGAGCAGCGTGATTCTGTTACAGGCTGGAGACAGATTGGATTAGGCACAATGGGATTAGGGGATGCCTTAATTATGTTAGGTCTGAAGTATGGCTCCCCTGAAGCATTAGTAGTAGTGGAAGAAATCTATCATCTTATTGCTACTAACGCCGTTCTCACATCTTTACAGCTGGCTAAGGAACATGGTGCTTTCCCTAATTGCACTCCAGAAATCAAAAAAGCCATTGTCGATTCAGACTTTATCAAGAATCTTCATTTGTCTGAAGAGGTAATGAATGAGATTTTGGAGTATGGGTTGTATAATTCACAGTTGCTTACTTGCGCCCCTACTGGCACAATCGGTACAATGCTTCAGGTAAGTACCGGTGTTGAGCCAAATTATGCTTTTTCATATAATCGTCGAACTGTTTCTCTAAATAAAGAGGAAACTGTTTATAAAGTAGATGCCAAGATTGTATCAGACTTCAAAAAAGCTACTGGCTCCACCACTCTGCCCGATTATTTCGTTTCCGCAAATGAAATCGGATATAAGGAGCGTATTAATATGCAAGCTCAGTTACAACTTTATATAGACGCATCTATAAGTTCCACCGTTAACCTTCCCAATCATACCACAATTAATGATGTAGCAAACCTATATCTTCTTGCTTGGAAGAAAGGGTTAAAGGGTATAACGATATGGCGTGACGGCTGTCAGAGACAAGCAATTCTATCAACCGATACAAAGGAGCTGGAGAATAATGCACCTACTAAAATCAAAAAAGCATCTGATGATTGTATCGGTCGTAAACGTACACTTATTACTGGCTGTGGTACTCTTCATCTAACCGCTTTCTTTGACCGTCACACCGGACAGCTGCTGGAAACCTACTTTAGCAAGGGTTCTCAGGGTGGTTGCGCTTTGTTTATGGTGGGACTGTCACGCATGGTATCGTTAGCTGCAAGAGGCAATATTGCGATAGAAGATATTGTCGATCAGCTGAAGAGCGCCGGCACATGTCCTTCTTATGCAGTCCGTAAAGCCACTAAGAATGATACATCGAAAGGTTCATCCTGTCCTGTAGCGATTGGGTATGCACTTACTGAGATGTATAATGAGCTTCAAAAAGAATTGAAACTTAATAATCAGACTACTTCAGTTGTGGATAATATAAAATCCGATGCTAAGACTGAAGATGTGGCAAATCCCAGATGTCCTAAATGCGGTGAAGAGTTGAGCATGTCTGAAGGCTGTATGACCTGTTCTTCATGTGGATATTCCAAATGCAATTAATAGTGCTGAGGTATCAAGACGCTATAGTAAAATCACAGGAGATACCCAATGAGGTGTCTCTTGTGATTTACATATCTGGTTGTCCCTTCAGATGTAAAGGTTGTAAGACTCCTAAACTTCAAGAAAATCAAGGAGAAGAACTGACTAAAGAGGTTGTGAATATGTTCCTTGATTCATTAGGAGATGATATAACCTGTATCATTTTTATGGGTGGTGATATTGCTCCTGATGAAGTAAATGAGCTTGCCGGGCATGTTAGAAAATACTACCCATATCTAAAAATAGGATGGTATAGTGGTGATGAGACTATCTCGGTGTTCACTGAATACCAGAATTTTGATTATTTGAAATTTGGCCCCTACATTAAGAAGTTGGGAGATCTTAAATCACCAAAAACCAATCAACGATTATACCGGGTAGAAGGTGAATATCTGAGAGACATCACCAAATCTCTGAGATAGTTCTAAAGCATAGCGTCTGATTTTTAGGATGCTGTGCTTTTTATTTTGTGCGAGGCAAGTTTTTTAGTAATTTTGTAGCGTTTCCTTTACCTTGAGTATGGGGAATGACATAAGAGCCTAATTCGCGTCGAAATCACCACCTCTGATAAGAAGAAGGCTTTGCTCTATATTAGGCAGGTCTGCGCATAGCGTAGGGTCTGCCTTATAGAGCATGGTTTGTGGTGAACCACGACGCGAAGGGCAATGACTCTACGCTTTTCGCTTTGGTCATTGTTATTTTGAAACAATGTAAGTAAAACAAATTCAAAATGACTATGAAACAGTTGATATTCTTTTTCTTAATGGCATTATCATTTGCCAGCTGTAAAACCGATACAGCTAATCAAGCTATACAACAATGGGAATATAAAATTGTTACATTTACAGGCTCTAAGCTCCCTACGGTATATAGTCCTAATGATAAAGCTGCTCTTACTACCCTGAGCGATTCTCAGTCATTGTACTTTCCTGAAACAACCGCGATTCCCAATTCTCTCAATCTTTATGGTAAAGAAGGTTGGGAATTGGTCAATGTTTATACGACCCAGGAAACGGTATTTCCTCAGTCGGAAGATGGTGGAAACACTCGCACCAATACAATTAATTTTGTGTTTAAGAGACCGGTTCAGGAGCAATAATTCTGTGGCAAAATCTAAAAAGAAAGCGCGGCAGAAGAAAATCCCAGACATAAAATGCCGGCTTTGTGGTGAGACAATACAATTAACTAAGTGGAGAAAACATTTAGAGTATTGTCATAATGTAGGTGATAACCCACGGATGCGTGATTTTTACATCGGAAGTAAATCAGATTTAGATAAAGCCCAAAGAGAATGGTATAATCCAAATAAAAAATCAAAAATACAATCTGATTGTCCTTGCGGTACTGTTGTCAGTGGACCGCCTAAAGTGAAAATTATTTATAATTCAATATTTTCAAATAGGAAAAAATTTTAAGAAAGATGCACCGGGCAATTCACTCGGTGCATCTTTTTATAGCTTCATATACATGAAAGCTATTTCGGGCAAAGTAACATGCGTCTTTAAGCGTCCATCCAGTAGGGCGTAGTGGTTTTAATCCAAAACGTCGATATGCTATTAGAGCGCGTCTAAAACGAGCTGTTCTGAAAGCCGGATTATCGCTATGGAGGGCGATTGTTTCTATGATATTATAGCTAATACCTTGATGTCTGCCAACCATTTTCATTGCCTGATAATACTCAATTAAAAGACAATATTGCAATGGCGCATAAACATATAGAAAATGTCCTACCTGAGTTTCGATAAACTTAAATCGTTTCTTCCGGCTGATAGCTTTCGGGCCTCGTTTCTTTTTTAGTTTTCGTCTTTTTTTGCGAAGGGGCTTTTTCTGAGGCTTTTGTAATAGCTTCTCCTTCTCCCCCTCTCTGAACTTGATTTCCAACATTGGCTTCATGGGTTATTATTGGCGAGGTAGTCGCTATTCCCGGCTCTTCCTTCACCTGGGTTTCTTGCTTCTTGAGGCTGGTCTGATGAGCATAGTCGCTCTTGTAATTAAACACTTTCATAATCTATTGGTTATATTGATTAATATTCTGTATCAGCGACAATTATGTTGATTTTGTTGAAGTTAATCATAAACTTAGACATAATGTTTCTGATGTCTCGTTCATAATCTTCATGATTGTAATTGACTGTATCAATTATTGCGGGAGCATATACATTGGTCTGATCAATGGATTCCAGATAAGCATCGTTGTATTTTTTGCCATTGTTTTCATTATCCCAAAGCAAAGCATTGTTCCATAACATTCTGTTTTCCCATAAACCTGTATTGATGCAAGTAAGGTTCATGTTCATGTTGACTAACGGTTCTGTGTCGATAAACCAACGCAGGGAATTATCCCAGTGCAAACCGTTTCTCCAGATATCACTACTGAAACAAGATACTGATTCATTGATACCCTGGGTGATAAAGAAAGTATCATTTTCATTCTGGAAATGTGATTTAAGACGATATTTCAGATACCATTCAAGAGATGATTTTTGAGCTGTCACCTGGCACTCTATGAATTTCTGAAGCCCCCATATCTTAAATCTATTGTGTGCAGATGCGATGGGGCTGAGGATTGCCTGAAGGAGCAAGGAGATTTTCTTTCCCCTTGCCCAAAATGGCAATAGCCTGCCTATTAGCTTTGCGTTGTCAATATTTGTAAAGTCAATGTTTATCATCTTGTTCTTCTTCCAGGGATGCAAAATATTCGTCCATTTTTGATGCCGGAACCAACGTCAGATTATCACTGTTGATAGTCATTACTGAATTGATGTCGAGTAAACGGATGTAACCACTTTTGAGCCTTGTACGACTTATCAGTTCAATCGGCTCATCATATTTACGATCAGTGGTATTGTATGAGCTTATATAGATGCGGATGTTGTTACTGATGTCAGTGATATGTTCAGTTTTTCTGATTACATCTAATACCGATTGATAATAAAACATTCCATTAAATTCCATTTCATTGGCAAAATCTATCATTGCTTGTTGCAATTCAGATAGAGCTTGTGCAGCTGTCACATAGCTGTCATTATAAAAAATGGGATTTTGTTTATCGGCAACAATGGTTACAATATCGCCCGGCGAACTTTCACAATAGATGTCAGCCCCTACAAATTTGATTTGCTGAATGAACATTCTGAAAGCTGTAAGCTCATAATCGTTAAGCTGCATGTATGGAATACCATTGTTGACTTCATTTGAATTATCATTCGCTTTACATACTTTAAGTGTCAACGCTCTATCATCAGTTTGCCATGCAGCCTTTTCAATGATTCTATGAGAGGTATCTGGTTGAACATACTCAATCTTCATGGTATCTTCATTGAACCTCATTTCATCACCGGTTTCAGTGACGCTGTTATACTGAAATTTTCGTGCCATGATAGCATACCATTCAGGTGTGCCATTGATACGACCATTGAGAACTTCAGCTATTCTAACCTGAAACAAATCCAGAATAGCTTCATAAGTATGGATACAGACAGCAACAACATAAGTCAGCAAATTGATCATACTGAGTTTGCTGTTGCTGCGCCCGGTGTTTAGCTCTGTCAGTTGTAAATAATTATTTCTGGTGCTGACGGCTTCTGAATATATTTGACTTACACTTCTCATTGCGTTATAATAAGTTTATTTAAGTCCTCAATTTTTAAGTCTGATAGGAAGGTATCTGCATAAATGGTTCCCAGTGGATAATACACACCGTTCAACTCCCGAAGATCAAGTTTTTCAAATTCAAAATCTCCATAAAGAGTTATGATATGCTCACCATTGCCTTTGTAACAATGCTCTACCTCTAACTCTTCTTCCCCTTCAACAATTTGTGGGGTGCTGTAATCCCCCCATTCCACAATCATGTGTTTTTCAGGTTTTAACTTAACAATCATATTAGATGTCTGACCTTGCTGATGAACAACCAAACGTGGGGTATAAAGAGATTCCCAGTACATGTTTTGCTCATCTGATGACATGAGTGAAAGAGAGTTATATAAATTTGAATGATATAATTGAATATGATTCTTGATAAAGCTTTCTACATCAAGATAATTGTAGATATGTTCTCCATTTTTAACAAGTACATTATTGTCCTTCAGCCAGATTACTATGTTTTTATTGATAACAAACTCTTCATGGTAATTAAGCACCATCCCATAGGTCAGAGGCGTCTCCATGTTGAGCCAGCTGTTACTTGTCAACAGGTCAAAAATACCTTCGACACTGCCATAAAGAGTCATGGCTACGTCATAAATGTTTTGTCCGCTTCGGACCTGATATTGTGCCATTATACTTGATTAATGCTTTTGAGTGAATTTTGCCGTAGCAGTCATGCCGGCACCTATGCCAATAAGATATGGATATATTGTTTCCCACCATTCGGGGATAGTTGCTCCGCCAGAAGTCAATGACATCTGTATAGCAAGTGCGATAGCGGCAACACTGGTTCCAATACCCATAATCCATTGAAAAAATATGGGCATCTGAGCTTTCCAGCGCTCTTTCATTGTGGAAAATATTTTTTTCATTGCGATTCTGATGTTGGTTTATTATTGAACAAAAGCCGTCCAAGGACAGAATATATCCAAGGACGGCCCGAGTTTTGCCGGTTAATTACGCTTCAGTGATACCCATCACTTCCTTGGCGACAGCCTTGCACTTATTGCGCCATGCCTGATAAGCCTCGTATTCGGTGGTATATTCTGCTGCCTTAGCTTCAGAAATCTCCTGAGTACGAGCGGTCAGGAAGTTGGCGGTAATTGCCTCAGACTGATCAGCGTTGTATTTACGCTTGATAAGGGCTGCAAGCAGCTGGGGATAAGTGATCGGCAGTTCGAGAGCTACGGTCTCATCTTCTACGGTCACTACGGCACATTCACCGATTTTCTTAACGTGATTACCATAGAGATCCTGGTTCTTGAGGGCTTCCATTTCGGCAAGCTGCTCAGGTGACATGAGGTGCTCTTCGGGGGCGATAACCTCCTGCTCTTCGGGGACTGTGTTGTTGTTAATCTGATCCATGTTCGGACTGTTTTGAAATTAAAAATGATGTTTATTTATTATTAATAGTCTTTGTGACTTTCAAGTATGCTTATTGGTGGGATTTCGACTGGAGTGTATTCAGACAACATCCTAATATACTTGGCTTTATCATCTCTTTCTTCAAATCTGGCGATCGGCTTAGGTAACGAAAGCTGAGTTTGATAGTTGTGATAAAGCCGATATCTTATACGATTTCTGGGATGGTATCTCTTTTTGAGCTTAACTATTTCCATGCTTCCTTGGATATAAAGCCATTTGAATAGTCTTATATCAATTTCCATCAAACCATTATATCTGATAGCATAAGTATCATAGTGTCTTAGCAAGCCTAAATAGCTGTTGACTGATGATAAAGCTCTAATGATTTGACTTTTAGTTTTGCATTGATTCAAGCGATGAATACTGTGCCTAAAATTGGTTACTGTGCGGTTCAAGGGGTAAATTCTGCCTGGTTTTACAACGGCACCGGTAAAATCTAATCCTTTGGTATAATGTTGCATATAGAATTTCTTGGGAGATAATTTTAGACCCAATGATTCTAATTTGATGCGTATTTTAGGAATAGCGTTCAGTATTGCTTCGGGGGTTTCTGAGATGAGGTAAATATCATCAACATATCTTCCGTGATATTTAATACCAAATTCTTTTTCGATCGCCCAGTCTAATGAGTTTAAGAGATAATTGGCGAACATCTGAGAAGGTAGATTACCAATCGGCATCCCTAACCCTTCGCCATTAGTGAATAACGATTTGCTTGCGGGCAAATGATTCCACATGGTAATTGATGATTGTCTTATACAATTTTCTTCAGTACAGTGACTTAATACAACATGACATAAAAATCTTAAATCATCTTTGTCATCGCCAGTGTATTTCTCATCAATCAACCGGATTACCAAATCTTCCACTAACTTTTTAAGGATAGACATAAAGAAACTGTTAATATCAACGGTAGCGACATAACAGTCTTTTGTGTAATTGTTTGAACATTCAATTATATCTTTCTTCAGCTGATCTACACCTGCTAAAGTACCTTTACCATCGCGGCAATTAAATGTTCTGTCATTAAATTCTTGTTCGATCAACGGCTCCAAACGAAGCCTGATGTAATGATGAATTATTCGATCTGCAAAATCAGCGGCAAAAACCTCACGGTATTTGGGGCGGCTAACAACAAAACAAATGGAACGTCGAGGTCGATATGTTCTGTTATTGATGGCTTGCATCATATCATACAGATTGCCTTCCACATCAAGAGTAAACTTGATGCAGTTGTTTGTCCGCGACTTATGTACACGACAATCTAAATAGGCTTCTACCAAATCCTCATACGTCACCATATCAGCACTAAAAGTGATAATGCCATTATATTTGTGTTATCTATCGCAATTATGCCTTTCGTTGAAATGCTGCCACGGCACGGACGTAGTTGCTGTTCTGCACCTTATCGTTCCAGTTGTTGAGGTTGCCGTCGTTCAGGTTCAAGTTCCAAGCGTTCGTCGCCGAGTTCTCAGTGTTTCGGGTACGTTGTCTTATTCTTAACTACTTATGGCAGTAGTACCCCCATTTCTCACGGAAGCGCATACTCTATGGTCATCCTTAAACTTCCATACTCTGTGCGTTGCACCGATCAATCGCCATCTTCAGCAATTTCCCGCTTTCGATACCTCTTTTTCGATGCGTTCTTCCATGCTGTCACTTGTTTGCCGATAGCTGCCTCCAAATACATGAGATTTGATTGTTGCTTCCGGCTTATCCAACGGTTATCACCAGCCAGTCTAACTATCAATTTGCAATACTCAAACTCACAAATGAAATCGGTGAGATAGGCTTCACGTTCACTTTTGAACATATTTGCCCGCACAATGAATGTAGGCAATGAAATCACTCTCTTAATCCATTCTTGACCAACGGTATGTTTAATATCCCTTGGAAAATTTTTATGAGTATCAAGCACTGCTTGAATGTAATGATAGGTTTCAACGTAAACCGGCAATTCGTTGGATAAAGCCATCGCAACAGTTGTTTATAACAAAACTGATTTTCATCAATTCGTGTATTTGTTTAATACCAAGCCAAATACACCAAATCCCTTAACTACTTTACCCTCATTCACTTATTTACTTATCTTAAAGCCTTGGAACATAATCCTGAACCTTCCTAAGTCGGCGAATTTACTTTGAGATAAGTTGAATAGGTGAATCTCTTCAACCCTTATGCTCGCTTCGCTCGCTCGTCGCTACGCTCCGAAGAGTTAAAGGGTTGAAGAGATAAAGGGTTAATGAAATGCTGCCACGGCACGGACGTAGTAGCTGTACTGCACCTTACCGCGCCAGTAGTTGAGGGTGCCGTCGATCAGGGACAAGTACCAAGCGTTCGTCGCCGAGCCCTCAGTGCTGGACCAGTACCAGCTCTCAGAAAGCTGGCTGGCGCCAGAAATGACTGAGAGGCAAAGGTTGATTGCATATTTGTGCTTCCAAATGGTAAGCAGTTCCGCTATAGATGGGAGCCACCATTTACCTGCACCGATGCCAATCATAGTGCCGGCTTCATCGCCCTTGTTATAAGAGCGATCATAAGCATTACACCATGCGGGAGCATACTGAGTCCATTCCTCTTCGTTTTCACCAAAGAGTTCGACACCATTAGCCATGATAGCCGCTGTGCGAGTTTTACCAGTGTAATCCACATACGCCTTGCTGTAGTCACCGCCAGTATCAGCATTGACTGCAATAGCGTTCTTGGACCATTTAAGGTTGGTCTGGGTGGGGGCTACGATAATGGGAGCCTGACCGTCGATAAGGACAAGTACACCATCGGCGACCTCACCAGCCTGTTCAAGAGCGGGCCACTTCCAGTGAGGTACAGCAAGAGGCCAATTATCGCTTTTGCGATGATAGGTTACAAAACAGCCGTCTGTAGCTGCCTGAAGCTGGGGGTTGGCGTCACCCAGATCTGAGTTCAGATTGTTAAGCTGACTCTGAAGGGTTGCATCTTTGTCATGCAGAGACTGAAGCTGACCCTTGATGAAAGCCTGAACCTGAGCACCGGTAAGCTGTGCGCCTTTGGCACCCCAGTCCGTGTCCATTGTAATTTGCTTTTCTGTTGCCATGTTGTTAAATGTATTAAAACTGTTAGTTTTTTATATAATAGTATTGATTTGTAAAAACACTAATTCCCGTTATCCCACACAGCGTCCTGTTGCCACGGATACTCATTGATCCACAATCCAGTACCGATTACACCATCATGTGTTATGGTCATTTTTTCCTCCAAATGTGTAAGACGTTTTTCAACATCAGTTGCGTGATACCAACTTATTTTTATTGGTACCCCTTGGGGGTTTGTGGTGACATTTTTGGCTATGGATAAACCCCAGCCATCAGGTATATCTGAATCTGGATAAATTACACACTGTCCCGGATGGAAACCTGCTGGATTCCCACTTACCGGATCTGTATAAAGCGTGTGTGCGTCAGTGGGCTGTTGGTTCGCAACGGGAGTGTACTCATCACGGCTTAAAAGAGCGATCATGTAGTCCTTAGTCAGTCCAAGCTGTTCCCAGCAGGCTATGCTAAAATGCTTGCCGTCAATTTTAAGCGTTTGTAAGATATTCGTGTTTGTATCTGCCATTGCGATGATTGTTTAGTGTCAGTTACTCTGCGACAGAGAAACCGGTGAGTGTCAAAGTCTGAGTAGCAGTGTCATAAGAATACTTATTAGCTGTTGCGTTAACAGCAATCCCCTCAAGTTTAGACTTCAAGGAATCGGTAAAGTCATTCTTGGAAAGACCATAACCGGCAACTTTATCGACCTTCTTATCAAGTTCAGTGTTGGTTTCAGTCTTGGTATAATAGTTACCAATGTTCAAGTTATTGATAGCTGCTGTAATAGCCGCGTTCACAGTGGCTGGATTACCATCACCTCCAATACCAACAAGAAGATTTTCAATGTTAGTGATAGCAGCCGCCATCTGCGTTGCTTCGCCACCATGAGTAGCCGCCCAGTCGATAAGTTCCTTGTATGAATTGACAACACCATCGTCAGAAACTTTGGTTGCAAAATCATTGAAAGCGTCTGTAATAGCTTTTGATACAGAACCGGTGCCGGAGCCATTAAGAACGTCAATCTTACCGCTAAGAGCGGCTACGGTAGAGCTTTCAGCCTTTCCATTGATAACCGCTGCTAAGGCTGCATTAAGGTCATCTACTGAGACATTAGCTTTATATGCCAATGCAGCAAGTCCTTTAACCGGTACGTCAACCCCAGCGACTGAGATAGAGCCATTAGCAGTGCCAGTGCCAATGATAAGGTCAACAATTTTTGATGCGATGCTGAGTGCAACGCCATTTACTTTCACACCCTCCAGCACGTTTACCTGCGCGCCAGTTGCGATGCCAGCAAGTTTGTTAAAGTCATTGGCTGACATAAGACCATTCTGATCAGCAGCAGCAGCCGGGATAGCAAAGGTCTTTCCATCAATGACAAAACGAGTTACTTTAAGATCTGCCATGTTTTGAATATGGTTTATTACTATAGATTATACGAGCCTTAGCTCCCTCGTATTTAGAGCTTTTATATTGATACGGTTGCTGTCTCAGGGTCATACGATTTCACTGCTACGGAAGCCACACCACTATCACCGGCAACTTCAGTAATCAAGGCATCTGACCATTTGGATGTATTATCCCATAAAAGCAGATTTTGCCATTTACCGACATTAAGCACAGTAAAGCAATCCATGAGCGTTTCCAGCTGTGCCTGCTGCTGTGATATAATAGATTGTTGAGCGGTAAACTGCTGCATGAACGATGCGAATTGAGCTTCAAGGACTGTAATACGGTCGTTATGCTCAATCACTTCGGTTTCTATTTCTACTAAGCCATTGGGGTTGTCAATCCAAAGATCTTCGTTGTTCCAAAAATATGGATTGCCCCATTCACCTTGCTCTACACATCCAAACTGACTTCTGAGATCATTGATAGCAGTTTCATTCTCTTGAATTGCTTCTGCATTGTTTTCAATAAGCTGATGGTTGGCTTGGATAAGCGAGAGGTTAGTCATTATATCCTCATTCGCTTCATGGAGCTTTTGACGTGTATCATGAAGAGAGGACTGAAGATCGTCCAGAGCTTCTTTAAGCACACCGGTCTGATTTGCCCATAACTGCTCGTTATCCCAGATGAACATATCATTCCAGATACCATCAGCAAAGCAGTTGAAGTGTTCACCAATTTTAGCTATTTTTTCATCTTGAGCAGCTTGATCTCGCCCCATAGCTCGGAACTGATATGCAACACTTCGATGTTCTTTGACAGCCGCCTGTTTAATTTCTTCTATTTCAGAAGAATTATTATCGACAGCGGCATTTAAGCTACTAAGGTTATCTTGATGTTGAGCAATGATTTCTTCATTGTTCGCTACTTTGGTATCTGTTTCGCTTAATCCGGATTGTAAATTAGCAACATTGTCATGAAGCGTCTCAAGCTGCTCTCCAGTATCTATAGGACATTCGCATCCGGCACTTTCATTATAGTTAACCCAATTAGAATCATTAATCCATAAGAGGGTGTTGTCCCATTGACCATTGGTGAGAATTGAGATTCGATAAAGCAATGTATCAATCTCTCGTTGCTGCTCAATATCTCTGGCATCCAGATTATCAAGCTTGCTGGTAAAGCCTTGATGTTCTGTACGGAAAGCATCATGCTCATTAGTAAATTCCCGATGTTCTTTTCTAAAAGCGTCATGCTCTTTTCTGAACCCATCGAAGGTGGAGTTGATACCCTTTAATGTATCGGCTGCATCTTTTTGAACTTCGGAGATCCTATTAGAAAGCTGAGTAATGGCTTGCTGATGTTCTTCAATTAGATGATAAACATCCTCAAACGTATTACACATGAAGTTGGAATTTTCCCACAGAGTTTCATTACTCCATTTGAAGTCATTCTTCCACTGTCCGGAATTAAAACAAGACAAGGCATAGAGCAAATCAGTTATTTGCTGATCATGCTCTGCTATCAGCTTCTGAAGGGCTTTAATCTCCCCGTCATGTTTTTCCAGATGTGTATTGAAAGCGTCATGCTTTCTACCGTTTTGAAGTAATGCCTCATCAATTTCAGTAAGGTGCTGATTAATAGCCCTTGTATCTGTCTGATGTGTCTCTGAAAGAGTATTAATCCTCTCAGATAACGCATCAGTTAGGGCATATTTGTTATTGTCCCATACAGTAACGTCACTCCAGTAAAGATTGTTTTCCCATATCCCTTCACTGAAGCAACAAAGAGAATCATTAATGTCGTTAGCATGGTTCAGAAGATATTCATTAATATCCTCCTGATAACGCTTTTGCTTTTCATCATAGATGTCTGCCGTAACCGCAACAACATGGTCTGAAGCGGTACTGGTTAAGGCGTTGCCTATTTTACCTTTTGCGATTTCCATTATGTTCTTATTTTGCGGTTATGTTTACTTCGGCACCAGCGTTATATACTGCGCCGGATTCATAGATTTTGTATTCCACATTATCAAATGTTTGTTTCCGGCTGTTCATCACATAAGGTGCGCCACCCATAGTGAAATCACTTAATGCTGCAATATCCACTGGAACAAGGATATAATATCGTTGATTGTTCTTTGTGTTGATTGTCCTATAATTGCCGGCTGCGGATGTTCTTGCACTGATTTGATGACTGGAATTTTTAATGTCCAGAACAGTTGCACCAAATCCACAATATATCGGGTATCTGGCATAGAGCGTTATACTGGCAGGGAGTATAAGTCCTTTATATTCAGTTTCAGCTCTAAATAGGACATCCACATCAGTAGATATAGGCATCTGATGCGATAGGTTTTGCACTTTAGAAGAATCTACAAGCCTTTGTCCTTGATAGATACTCAGATTATCAATATCGTCATCAATATTGACCTTTGCTCTTAATGTGATGTTCGTCTCAACGCCCTTGTGAACCACGTTGGGGGTGAGACTAAGAGTTGTTTTAGCGCCCAAAGCCAAAACCAAAAGCTTGGCGTCAGTCGTATCTTGATATATTTTCTGATCTTTCTCATGCTGGTCGATATGGTTATTAATATCGGTTATATCCTTGTTATGATGATCAGTCAGTTCGTTGATTTGACGCTGTAAGTCATCAGTAATGGCATATTTGTTATTATCCCATACTGTTTCGTTGCTCCAAAGCAATGTATCAATCCAAATGCCTTCGCTAAAACAGCTGATTGTGTCAAGGACAGAATCTATTTCACGCTGCTGCTCTTCATTTGTTTTTTCGATTGCATTGATGTGTTCCCACTGTTTTTTATCATCTTCCTGAATAGCATGAATTTCTTCTTGCTGTTTTTTAATAGCCTTATCCAGTTGTTTGACATAATCCAGCGTTTCCTGCGTAAGTTTCTTGGTATCGACGGCAAAGTTGTAGTAATATGCCATATCAACCAGCACATCCCATACGTCTGTATTGGTATAGACTATATGGCCCTGGTTATCCGTAATCGTAACTGGAGATTTCCCCTGTGCTTGCAATACCTTACATCTGAAGACACAGCCACAAACTGTGACCACGTTCTCCTGATAATATTTTTTGGTAATGTCGAAGGTGTTTCTCCACTTTAGGGCGGTACCAATTTTGACAATATTATCATTATTCATATTATTGGTTTATTTGAGTGGCATAAATGTGTTGTGTAATTTCATCCATAGTCATATCACTGATATTGGTGCTATTGGAAACGATACCAAGTAATCGACCGGTGTGGATGTCTTGTACTAATCCCAACATATTTTTGATGTTGGCACTTGTCTGAGGAATGATGTAAAGACCCTTACCTTGACGGAATTGGTCTTGACGGATCATATACTTTACTGTTGACCTTCGTTTTAATATGAAACACTTATGGCATGTTTCAGTAAGCCAATAAGGTTGTTCAATTAAGGCGGTATATAGTCTTGTCTCATCATTATCATTGATGATAAATATCGGAGCATCTTTCACTTTATCTTCTTTTTCATCATCAAACATGACAATAGTATTAGCTTCTAATGTAGCTGAGACGATATAGTATTTGTCACTGGGGATAATATCACCTACACCATTAAATTGTCCGGCAACAACCGTATTGGCAATACGAGAAGATGTAGTAGTATAATCTGTGAATATCAGAATATTTAGAACATACGGATAGCCATTTAGCAATTCCATAAAGTCTATATCTGACAGCTCATTAAGCACTACATTCCTGCGCACGTACTCATCTGTAAATAAACTGAAGAATTGAAGGTTCAGGTTATCCACATCTTTCAGATCAGTGTCAATTTCTTCTCTTTCCGGACTAAAAAGTACATCGAGTTTGCCGGTCTCATTATCGAAATCAGCATCCTGAATAGGCTTTTTATCAGCATCAAACTGGGTTTCCAGAACCTTTTGTAAATCAGAATGAGCCACCACACAATTCAGATATTTGGTAGCCCCAACACCCGTAGTGGGGTATCTGTAGCTTTTTCCAGGAGCACATAATGTTAATAACTGAGAAGCCTGGTCATCACTGTAATTAATACTGAGGTCAGTGCTTTTAGCAGAATAAATATATGCTTTATCCAGAACCTCAGACTTACTGTTTTGTACCATTTTGACAATGAACTCACCATGAATGTCGATAAATGGAAGCATACAGGCTGGAATAGGCGCTGCTATATTCTTGCTAAGAACATAACTGTTAACAGGCAGACCAAATTCTCCCCTGATATTGCTGAAAACATAATACTTTCCATTACGCAATGCAACCAGTCGAATTCTGAAATTGCTGGTACTGGGCATATAGGCTGATGTAAACCGACATATTAGCTCTCCATTGTCATATTGAATAATGCTCCAATATGCTTCTGGAATTATGATGTTGCAGATGAGAATATCAATTTCTTTATCTTCATCAAATATGTTGCCCCACAGTGAGTCGAATACTGGTACAGAGGCATTTGACTTATCCTCCACAGACAAGTCACGCTCCTTCATATCCAAAATTAAGTCTCTTACCATATTTATCGACTGTTGTTTATCTATAATAGTCTATTAGAGCTGATCAAGTGATAGTTATTTTGGTAATGGAAGCGGTGCCGGAAGAAGGTGCCGATGGGCGTGACGCACCTCCTGGCATTGTGTTTTTAGCAATACCGTTAATCCAGTCCATGATACCTCCACAGACAACTTCCCAAACTTTTTGCTGGGGGTCTGTATCGCCGACATCATGTGTCGATTTTAGATTACCTTGAACTGTAGTAATTTTAGGATTTAAGAATGGCTTTTGAGGAAATACGACACCTGCATTACCCGTTGGGGCAAGTTGAAACCCTGCTATAATATTGTTCTCTATCTGTTTTATCCAGCTATCAAAACCGTTTGAAGGACTGGGAGGGGCGCAGTTTCCTACAATTTTGAATGTATCAGTTACAACCGGGTCGGGATAAGGATATGCGGATGCTACTATTCCTGAATAAACAATGGACACAGTCGTATGAGCTATAAGATATTCTGTAATACCAGCGGCTACTGCACTCATAGCAGCAGAAGCACTTCCAGAAGTATAATCTTTACCAGAAGTGCCTATAGACCCTTTAAGTTTAGCGATAATGGTTTGTGCAAATGCTGACTTGCTCATATTAAGTTCCGCTTACAGATGAACCACAATGAGGCGCGCCACTGAAAGGACAAACTTTAATGGCATTGAACGGGCCTTGAAGATCAGTGCTGCTGACACCTTTGGTTTTAAGATTGCCGCCAGTTATTGTGACATTACCACCATCAACTTTGATGTCAGAACCCTTTATTTCGCAGCTGTCTGTTTTGATTTTTACTGATCCATCCTCTTCAGTGATTGTAGTGCCCCCGATAATAAAAGAAACCTTACCACTGGTTTCAATGCTGACATTTTCACCATCAATAGTGATTTTGGTATCACCAACAGTAATAATTTTGTGTTCAACTGTTTTTTCTTCCTTAAATCCAATTTCATCATCTGGAGATACGACCTGATCAGTAATTGATGTGGATTTATAGATTGTGTTTGCTTTATTCTTGGTTGGCTCTAATTGGTCATAGTCTTTTTCAAGACCATCATCCGTTTCAACGGGCTTTTCAGTTTCAAAAACTCCAATTTCGATTTCTCCCTTATCTTCACCTTCAATGGAATGAGCAATGTGTTTGATAGTCTGAGCGTGGCTATACATAATCACATATTCATTTCCATCAGTGGGATTTTGAATGATAGTAACCTCAGAATACAACATTGGCACAATCAAAACACCATTCTGATTGTTTTGAATTGCTGACAGGAACACACCTTTATGATGTCCGGTGCCCATAATCGGGTATTCATCAGGTTCATAATTAAATTCCTGAACATCCACTGTACCGGCTAATTCTCCATCTTCATGGATAGCGCAAACATAACCATATATCTTTTTAGTACCTCGAATCGCGCCATCCATACCAGTCATACCTTGACGAGCAATCTGACCCATGAATCGACGTACATCGCCAGACACTTTATTTATTTCATGTTGAAGAGACATATATTATATGATTTGAACGGTTTTTGAGAATGTTGCTATTTTGAATGGAATGGATAATTCTCTGCGATAGCCATTTACTCCAAAAGTGGTATTTACAGCTTCAACATAGTAATATCCATTTTTCTCAGGCTGACGTACATCAATCAATCCTACAATTTCGGTTGGTTTGATAAATAAATCGCCAAAGATGACTATTGAGCCTGAGATGCCATTGGGATTGTAATTTGCCCAATACTGTTTGGCTTCTTCGATTAATTCTTCTTCAGTGATTCCTACTTTAGTGGATAGATAATGTATTACGTTATACTTATCAAGTTTGGCAGCATCAGTAAGATGTCCTTCAATTCGTTTGGTGCTCCAAGTACCATTAATGAATTTCATTTTCTTACGATCTTTTACCTTACGCCGATTGACTATCTGGAATTGACTATCGGCATCAATCATCCACCCTTCGTCATCCGGATCTGGATTTTTTCGTACAGTCAGCTTAAAAAACTGATTTTCCTTGGTTCGCCCCTGGGCTTCTACAGCGAGATACTTCTTATCATTGCGTTTGAGTGTAAGTTTATCCTGTGCAACATCCCAATCAAATTGGATGAGCTTGATAGTATTATTCCCACCATTATAGGTGATATATTTCTTATCATTATTAGGCAAGCCACCTCCACCTTTACCGGCATAGTAAGTGAGACCAACTCTAAGCTGAACGCTGCCATCAGATTTAGTTTCCATCATACAAAGGACACCACTCTTATTCCATTCAGTCAAGACATCAGCTATGGTAAGATTATTGCTGATAGAACCTCCACTGACAGCAATAGTTGATCCTTTACTTGATGCAGCCAATGGAATACCGGTATCTTTTAATAAATGATATTCTCCATCATCATCTAAAAAATCTTTTACCATCAAAGTAGCTTTAGCTGAGATGTTTGGAGTGCTGACAGAAGCCAAAATATGAGCCATATTAGTACATTCCAATACTAATGGAGTATCTACAGAAACCGAAGTGATAAACCCAGTAAAGACAACATCCAGATTAGGATCACTGTCGGCAGTATTCATTTTTTCAAACTCTTGTTCGGAATAAGCGTAACCCAATCGAATTTCAATACGATTTCCAATAGCAACATCATTGGGGCTGAGAAGAGCTATTTCATTTTTAGTTCGATTAAAATCTATCAATCCTTTATCATCATAATTAGCAGCTATAGATGTTGTTGATACCCCATCTTGATTAAACAAAGCAGTAGAGGTGGTAAGTAAATCGCCATTATTGTTTGCCTTTTTTAGATCTTCAAAATTTTCTGTTAAATCAGTAAGATCCCCTGTCACCACACTCTTATCTTTATGACTGGAAAGACTGATGACAGTGCCTCGTGGAAATCTGACAACGGCTTTATTTATAAGATTCTTAGCCGAATCTGATACTTCAATGCTTTCACATTCTCGGATCGTCAGACACTGATTGGCACTGGGTATGCTAAACCAGTCATTCCCCTTTGCTTTCCATATTTTGATTTGACACACCAAGATAGCCAGCTTATCTTCGTATGCTTCGTGCATGTGATATTCCGGCGAAAGTGTGTACTCGATTTGTTGAACTAAATCGGGTCTTTGGTTAAGTCGTTCTGTTAAATCAGATGCCATAGTTATAATTTTTCTTCCAACATACCAGCAGCAAGCCCGACACCCTGTTTGAATAAGTCAGAAGCCATTGATTTCAATCCTTCAAGCTGATTGTTCAACATCTTCATCCATTCACTACCATCATCTTCTTTAGCAGATACAGCTTTCTGAGGAATAATCGAAACCGTATCTTCATTGATGTCAATTATCTGTTCAGGCTGCAATCCGATAGCGGAAAATGTATATTGTTGTAAAGCTTTATAGCCCTGACGAGGTGTCACATTGAAGCTTTCAATAACAATATGGGTTATGCCAAGTTGATCAAGTACCATGTTATTGACCTTGATAATCCCCTTATACTGCATAATCTTATAAAACTTCTTCATTTCTTCAGCCGGATAAATATCAGGCTTCCCGCTTGTTATCTGACCCGATACAGAAAATCTGATGTCCCCATTGGAAACCAGCTCTTTACGACTATAATCACGACCTACGACACGAGTAGCTATAAGATTCTTATCGGAATTAATGGTAATTAATGCTGTTGTATCATACCATACTAATGTATTGGTGGTCACAACATTAGTGATAGTATCTGGCTCTTGCTCTTTATAAACGCCTTTCTTTGCATCAATGACTTTGGTACGATATACTGGGAATTTTTGTGTTACTGTGATGTTTTTATAAAGATCTATACCCAGCATGAGTGCTTCTGTAGCAATGCCTCCCCAATCATCTAAAGCATAAATGGTTCCACCTTTGACTTCCATTGTGCCGTATTCCTTTTGCTCTTCCTCTTGTTTAACAAGTTCAGAATTAATCCAGGCTTGACCGGCTGTGTCTTTGGTGCGCTTACCATTCAATAATGAGTTAAAAGCATTGACAGCTTCATTTTTAAGTTCAGATACAGCTCCCCTGACAGCACCTTTTACAGCTACCTGTAATATAGAGCCGCCGGCACCATCATTATAGAAGAATTTGCAGTTACTGTCGCGTCCACCGTTGGCAATCTTACTCTGCAACGTATTAAACATGGCCCCCATAGCAGAGGACATGGCACTTCCGGTGGCTGTGATTGCGAGGTTATTTAGACTTATGCTCATATCCTATAATAGTTTTTCCGTAAAAAAAGAAAAATGCCGCCTTTCCCGATAGAATTTCGGTACCAGGCGGCATTGTATTTTAAGTAAGATCCATTATTCGCTGGGATTGGTTGGAAGCCTCAGCAAAGATTTGATAGACTGCACCGGCGATACGCTCTTCCATAGCAGCCATCAGATCACGTTCATCAGCATTAGATGCAATCGCCGTTCTGTCAAAGTGAGCCAATTCATTGATATTGATGATTACTTGTGTAGGTTTGGCTGCACTTCTTTCATAAGGGGAAGCATAAGCTGTCTGATTATTAACAGAAGTTGGAGTGGTGGGTGTTGATACACCTTGAGGTGTGTTATTATTTTGATTACCCATCTTTTCTGCCTGATTAATCAAATTTTGATTCTGCTCCAAAATTTTATCAGCTGTTTTGCCTGCCATATTGCGCCACATCTGTTTCTTTTCTTCTGAACGGGAAACAATTCGGTTGCCCAAATTAAGTGTTTCTCCAGAGCGACCCATAATAAAATCGACATATTGTTTTTTGCTGATGCCAGCTTTAACCCATTCAGAATTACTATTACTCCGAATCCATTGATCATAATAATCTTCCGGGGTTTTATCATTATATTTGGCCCCTGTCATTTGATGCCGAATCTGGTTTCTAAGGCTATTTCTATCTTTTATATCAATGACACCAGCTTCAGCCATCATTTTATAGGCTGTGCCAATAATGTCTGAAAAACCCTGAACTGTCAGATTAAAGTTGGCTACTTTATCACGAATTTGCTTTAAGATATTCGTAAAGTCCAAACTGCCATCAGACAATGTGGACAATTCAAGTTCAATTTTGGCTTGTAATTGACCATCATCTGAAAGAGCATCGTAGATAATGTGATAATCTCCAATGATATTAGAAATCGCATTATACCATTCAGCCGTATAGAGTTTTGCACGATTTTCAGCATCAGATAGCCACTGATAGGCGTTCATTTTGCCTGTCATTGTACCTAACTTACCATTGATAGTAGCATCAAGAAGATTCTGTGCCCCTAACTGATATGTGTCATAAACACTGCGATTACTTGTTTGCTGGAATTGTTCCGGGGTCATTCCGGCAGCAGGTAATTTTGCAGTGAATTGCGACATGAAGTTAGTACGAATTTCTTGAGCTTTTCTTTGATATTCAGCTTCAGAAGCTATCTCACCATTCAAGAATTTTTGACGTAATTCTGCAATATTTCTTATGGCTTGTTGGGTACGGATATCATTAGCGCCCTCAATCATCAGTGCATCTTGAACCATGCCATTCCTTTGATTGATAGCATTATCCTCATCAGCGTGCCATAGATTCCAAAGAGCTACTGCGCCATTAGTGCTGTTATTATATGGATTATAATCTAATTGTTTATGCTTCTTAGAGAAATCATAGTTAGCTGCATTTCCAATAGCCAATCTAAAAGCGGGGTTACTGTTAATGACTGAACGCCATTTAGTTGACACATCGTTAATCGACTGTTTACTTGCGTCTTTTGAAAAATCATTAAAGATGGTGGCGTACAGTTGTTTGAATCGCTCCTCATCGGCTTTATATTGCTCAATCTGTTGAGTATTAATACTGGAGATGACTGGTGAGGGGGCAGGAATATTCTCATTCATATAATCCTGATACCATTTGCCCTCTTTCGTCAATTCTCTGGTAGTTTGATCAGCAGCCTTATTAGCTTCTACTCTTGCACGTTGCTGTGCCTCAGAAGTGCCATCAATACGCTGTTTCAATTTATAAAGACCATAACCAAGACCTGCAACAGCGCCAACTGCCAAGGTTACAGGATTAACAAGGAACCAGGCAGCTTTGGCAAGCCCAGTCAACAGACCCATAAGCATACTCTTTAATCCTCCAAACATAGGAGCCAAAGATGCCATTGTCGGCAGTGTTGTGGCAGCTGTTTTGAAGGCTCGTACAGCTCTCGATGGTCCATATATTCTTGCAGCTCTTTCACGAACAGCAGCATAGTGTTGACGAGTTTCCTTATTAAGCGTTTCAAGTGTGGATTTTCTTGAAGCTCCACTAAGGGCTAACTCTCCTGCAAGAATGGCATTGGCAGTCATTGCCTGACGTGCCCGTGCTGCTGTGTTTCCAGAAATGGTCTGTTTGCCCCATTTTCCTTGACCCACTACAAGAGGCGTACCCATCATAGCTGCATTTGCAGCAGAACTTACAGCAGCCCCTCTCGTTACATTACGAGCAACAGAAGTGCCGGCGACAGATGATACTCCAGCCAACCACAAGATTGCCCCTTTGAGACGATCAAATACGCCTATCAAAGAAACAACTGGTGCATTCAAGGCTCCCATCTGAGTAATACCCATCTGAAGTATTACCCACCATTTTATCATGTTGGGGGCGGCATTATAGAGGGATGCCCAAATCTTGACAAACCAAGCCATTACCTTACCAATTTCGATGATCATATCCAGAAGATTCTGCATAATCTGAATTGTCTCCGGCTTGGCAAGATAATCTCTGAGTTTCTTCAATATGCCTTCAAATCCACCTTGACGTTTCTCAAAAGCTTGAACAATGCCTTCGGTAAATGTTGAAGTTACCTGCGCCCATAAACCTGTAATGGTATTCTGTTTTTCTTCAGCAATAGCACCTGAAATATTGCCATTGACAGAATTACGGTTAGCCAACATTAGAGAGACAAGTGAACTCATGCCAGCCTTGCTGCTCATCTTGTTAGACATCATCTCAATGCCGCTACCAATTTCTTCAGCTATTCCTTTATCACCTCCGGCAGCTGCCAGCAATGTGGCAGCGGCTCCTGGTTGTGCAGTGATACGGAAAAGATTGCCGACAATTTGAGCCATTTGATTCTCAGGTATGCGTTGCGCCATCTCAATCAAGATGTCAGACATAGCTCTGTAACTACCATCTTCTTTCAAAGTGGTAATTCCATAGCTCTGATTCATCATATCGAGAACCTTCTGCTGATTCTTATTAGGCTTGAATAAGTTCTGATACATCATACGCAATGCGGTACCGGCAGATGATGCCTGAATACCGGCATTACCCATGACACCAAACAAAGCCATTGTATCAGCAAAGAGATTGGGATCATTACGCCCATACATATTAGCTACGCCACCACCATATTTAGCAGACTCAGCCAGCATCATCAGGTCGGTATTTGACCTTGTTGCAGTTGTTGCCATAATATTTGCGGCTTCACGCATACGCTCCGGCGCAATCTGGAACGTGGTCATAATGTTAGTCATCTTATCGGCGGTCTCTCCTAAATCGGAATCACCAATAAGAGCTAAGTCAGCAATAGGTCTGATAGCATCATTGATGGCATCAATATCATAACCAGCCATTGCAAGAAATCGTGCTGCACTTGCTACTTCAGGAGCAGAGAACTTGGTTTTGACACCAACATTACGCACAGTGCCCTCCATATTTTTGAAGGCGTTCTGACTATAAGAATCAGTACCATTCTGAAGTATGGCTTGGGTAGTGCGCATGGTGTTTTGATACTCCATTGCTTGACTGAAAGAGCTACCGATAGCAGACATGGCACCCCCAATCGCAAACATAACACCCATGCCCTTTGCCATATCAACAGCCATAGGTGTGCGAACACCGAAAGATGTTTGTCCGGTAAAGGGATATGCCCATTTACGTGTACGATCAAAGAAAGGCTTCTGTCGAACAGGCATAGGAGCCATTGCACTACGAGAAGGTGAAGATTCTCCAATACCCTTGCTCTTAGCTATCTGACCTTCCAGTTTGTTGATTTGGCTTTGTAATTGCCAGGGAACTGCAACACTTGCCTGCTGCATTTGAGACGAAACACCTTGCAAGTATCTCAACATCTGAGGAGCCTCCATGCCAGGAGTAGGCACAATGCCAGTAGTGGCAACCGCTTGACGGAAGAACTTGCGATGCTTAGTCAGCATATTCACTTGCTCCTTACTCTGAGCAAATGGAAGCATTGAATTATAAGCTTGCGCCCTTAATCTGGTTGCCTGCTGTTGATGTCGATTTATGCTATTGGCTACGGCCTTGGCTCGTTCCTTTGCCTCATAAGGGGTGGGAGTCGCAAATGCTGCTGTAGCATCTGCTCTCATGCGAGCTAATTCAGCATTGCGTTTCGCTTGTTCACGTTGAATCCAATTCACATCAGGTTTTGCATCTCTCGGAATATTCCGGAAAAGATGATTATACATGGATTGCTGTTGAGCATACCATGCTTGCTGCTGTGAGATATATTCCTGATGTTTTGCGGCTCTAAATCTATTATCACCTCTCTGCTTACGCGCTCTTTCTTCAGATTGCTGTCTTTGCCTATCGTAGCGTTCCTGAACAGTAAGGGGCTGATGACCGGTGTGACCAGTTTGTTTTTTTCCTTGCTGAGTTGTACCGCCAGTAGCGATAGGGGGCACAATAGGAGTAGTCGGAGTTGTTGGAGCGACAGGTGTTTGCTGTGCAGTTGTTGCCTGAGTAGGAGTATTTGCCGGTACACCAGTAGCTGTCAGCTTTATGTTTTGTGGACTTGCAGCTCTTACCTTAGCAATAAACTCTTCCAAAGCAGCTACAGCTCCAGTTGTATCAAGAGTTAAAGAAACTGGTGGAATTTTAGGCTGATTCAGTTGCTTGGTAGAATCGACAACTGGAGTTTTCTTAGTTGCTGAAGTTACAGTCTGTTGTTTTGGCTGAGATACAACCGCAGGTTTTGAAGCGGGCGTAGGTGTAGTTGCAGAATGAACTGCCGGTACACCAGTAGCTGTCAGCTTTATGTTTTGTGGACTTGCAGCTCTAATTTTGGCAATGAACTCTTCAAGTTGAACAAGAGCAGTCGAAGAATCAAGAGACAGTTTTATAGGCGGGATTGTGCCAGCCATTTTTTTCAGTTGCTCTTGTCTTCCGATAGCACCACGTTCCCACATCAACTTTATGGCGACTGGAATAGTCTGACGTGGAATCTCCTTAATCTGACGTATAACGTCTCTTGTATCAACTACACTGGTAACAGTTGCTTTTGAAGATGCCTTTTTAGTTTTGGCAGTAGGAGGAATTGCAGCAGTAGTTGTAGATGAAACAGGAGTTGTTGCAGTTGTCTTGGAGCCAGTTGCAGATTGAGTTACTGGCTTCTGAATAGGTTTGGTCTGTGAAGCAAGAGTTTGTAACTGTTGCTTTGCCTGATCTGTGACAAGATGAACCTGTACATCCAGAACCGGTTTGGGTGTAATTGACCTGACAGAAGCTGCAACCTGGTCTGACATTATTTTTACATTGACCGGTATAGCTTCTGTAATCTTACCTTCCAGTTTGGTTATTTCACCAACGATAGGAACAACAGGTGGTTTAGCTGTTACATTAATCTTTGACAGATTACCTACTATATCAAGAGCTAACGGCTTAATTGCTTTGGCTGTTGACTGAACTGCTGCGACAGATCTACCTTGCAAATTGCGAACAATGTTTTCTTGCTCCGCCCTATTTGCCTGATAAGTGGCTAATGTCTTTGCATCACGAGTTATCTGCCCTTTAACAGCTGGTGTCCTCTGCTCTTCGGGAATGGCTCTGTTAGCATCAAGACGTTGCTGAATGGGAGCAATTTTATCATTCCAAGTCTTGATTTGCTTACGAGCGTCCGCTAATCTGGTTTTTTCTTCTTTAGTAAGAGTAGAAACCACATTGCCGGGCTTCCCTTTAACCTTTGTATCTTTTGAAGTGAAGGGGGCAACTACGGCAGCGCTTAAACTTGCAAGCTGACGCAGTTGAGCTTCAGCAGCAGCAAAGCCTTCAGTGTTCAATACCGGATTGATATTGAAAGAAGCTTGCGACTGTAAGGATTTTAATGAAGTTTGAATTTGTTCAATCACAGTCAATGCACCATTGGAACCTGAAGCGTTTCCACGGATATTGACTGTCAGAGATTTATTTTTTGCATCGCCAAAAGCTTTCTTCCACTCTCTAATAACTGCTGGAGTTACATTGGTGAGTTTGGCTGGCTGAGGTGCGGTGGTACGGGAAGTAGCAGTAATAGCAGATGACTGTGCTTTTGTCGTTTTTGCCTGCTGTGCCGCCGCCTCCTTTTCAAGTTTCTCAGCCATTGCAAGTTCAGCTTTGCGTTGCTGAATGATGTTTTGAATAGCTCTTTTCTGAGTTTCCAGGGTCATTAATTTTTCCTGGAATATGGCTTGATCATGTACACTGGCTTTTGCCAATCCATTTTTGGTCATTTGAATCAAGCCATCACGATTTCTTATGGTATCACCCTTTTTATTTTTTTGGGGTGTACCTAAGAGTTTATCTAACTCTCTGTTATAGCTTTCAATATCCTTCTTTATTGCTGCAACTGTTCTTGGAGAATTTAGAGCAGAACCAATACCTTTTTGAGCGGTTTGAGTTGCAGTTGAGTTACCAGAAAGAGCTTGAAAGATTGCAGAGTGCATTTCGGCGGCGGCACTTCTAACTTGTGTCACCATTGCTCGCAACTGATTATTAAATGCACCGGTGTCTATTTTAGGCGCAAATGTAATCTGCGAATTTTGTTTTAACTGATAAACCGATTGGCTCACCTGAGTGATAGCCTTCTGCAAAGTCTGCATAGGACCCTCAAATTCTTTTGCGATAGTCGCAATCGACTGAAGACCTTCGGCTGCCTTGGTTACATCAGCTATAATGTCATACCTGACAATGTAATCTTTATAGTCTGCCATTTGGTAGTAATTCTAAATGATTTGCTACCTTATAATAGTGTACAAAAAGCCCCAAACCCTTTTGGGGGATGGGGCGAGGTTCTTTGATACGCTTGAACCTATAAAGAGTTAAATATCATGTGAAACCTCTTCTGAAATGAAGCCACTGTAATTAACCGGTCCAACCTCCAATTTCATGGAAATTGCATCCGTTTCCAACAAGTCATCATTATCCAGAAAAGTGACTACACGACCGTCTATCTGATTTTGACCTTTTTTGTTTTTCATCACTGAATCCAAAATGGTATTAATAGAATCAGTAATAATCGCAATAGAGGTGGTACTAATATTATGAGTGCCTGGCACATATATGTGATTACTATTCACATAAGGAATAAGTGCGGTACAAACTGCACGTCTGCATTTGTGCATAACGCGATTATTCGCTATGGTACTGAATTGACCTTCACATAAAGTTTGATCACTACTCAAAAAATATGAAGCTTCAATACCTTCATAATCAATAGGAATAATATAGCCTTTGGCTGATATGGTGTTTGCCCATACTCTATGTACATTTTTCATTGGAGTACCTGTGCTGCCCACACCCCATTCAGGATTATTGAATCCTTCATTTTTATTGAGGTCACATTTTTCAAGAGATGCAATGCTTTCTTCGGCACCACATAGAGCCAAACAAGCCATAATTAATCCTAACGATGTGACCGGTGCCTGAAATGGATTGCTGCCTTGCATTTGATGCACTTCTTGAGAACCGTTTTGTACAAGAGCTATAGAAACTTTAGGGCAATTCAGCTCAATAGCATTAGGAAGTTTTTTGTAATTAATCTTTTCTCCCCCAAGGTAATTGCTGTTACCACATAACATAATATGTAACGGTACCATTGTATGAGTTGATACTCCAATTTTACCATTAATTTCATCAGCTTGTGCTTGTAAGTCTGTAATCAGGGAAGTGAATCCCATTGACTTATCTTCACGAAGTTTCCAAATAGGCTGAGAAGTCCATACTCCAATATGAAACAATCTGCCGCTTACTTGTTGCTGCATGAATTGAATAACATCCCAGTTTTTTGAACAATCAGCGATTGCTATATATACTTCTTGATTATCTCCAATGAAATCAAAAAATTGAGAAAGATGATAATAAACTAATCCATTCAGAAAAGCATTATTCTCAATCCCCAGCAAAAGAGCATCATCCATGTTTTTGATACACTGTATTTTGCCGTCTTGGAAATTATGATATAATAATGGATAAGATTCAAAGGGTTTGTCAAAACCACTTATATCAAACAAGAAAGCCCCCACACTTTCATCAGTGGGGATATTGAATGTTAAGTCCGGTTTTTGCTTAATCCCGGTATCTATATAACTGAGTTGCGCCATGATGACTTTTTATAATAATAGTCCAGAAATAAGAATAGGAGCCGTTAAGCTCCTACCCTTATTTATTTGCACCTCCAGTGAGCATACCTACCGTATTGGCTTGTTGAACCATTAACATCTGAGAATGTACCCAAATTGCGTTTTCTGACCAAAAGGCAAAATCGTCATCGGTCATGTGATCCCAGTCCAAATGAGGATAGTAGTAAGCCGTTAGTGCAAAGCGTTGTCTGTAATTATCCTCTTTACCTATGCGACAACGCTCTATTTTTTTACCATGTCGGCGTTGCGGGAATCAATCAGTTGCGAAAGCTGAGACATGGTTCCATAGAGGAACAGGTCATCATCATCAACCAGTTCACGATCGCCGGCGAGGAATACGTTGGTGGCAAGCATCTTGTTTGCCTGAACCACGTCCTTCTGAACGAAGTTCATATACTGACTGAAGTGCATGAGGCTGGGGCGGCGCAGATAGGCGATATACAGGGGCTTTTCGTCACCTTCTTCACCTTCTACAACGACGATGAACACCTTGCGGAGCTTGTGTTCAGCCTTCAAAGCTTCGGCTTTCTTGATGATTTCTTCGCGCACTTCAATAGGCACATTGACATTGTTGATGAATTCGATAGCGGGAGCTGCCTGTTCGGTCTCCATCTGCACAGGAGCAGTTTCTGTTTTGCGTTCTCTACTCATTGTTATTGGTTTTTTGTTAAGAAATCAGTTAAGCGCATTTTTGCGCCGTCAATATATAATAGTACCCATTAAAAAAAATACGAGAGAGCAGCCATTTTTGACTGCCCCCTCTAACTGAAGTATAACAAGAAAACCGATTAGGCGCCACCGTAAAGTTCGTGAGACCAGCTCATGTTGGGGTTGCTCTGAACTTTGCCGGTGTAGATGCGATGCGGATGGAGGTCGAACTCTCTTGACAGAGAGGTGTCATCCTGGTTAGCGTCCATACCACCTTCTGCGAGAATACAGCCGGCAAGGGTTACAGTCTCAGAAGTGATATTGGCGGCTACGTCATTGACCCAAGAAACGATGAGGTTAAACTCACCAAGACCAAGTAATGTGCCGTCTGCGGACTTGTCACGAAGAGCAATCTGAGTGCCATAAGGCAGTGTGATGCTGGCTTCATAAGTGACGTTGCCGAAACCACGCTTACGGGGCTGACCGCCCAGACCATAGATAGGTTCAATCTTTCGTTTGGTGTCCCACTTAATAGCGGTACAGTCAACTAAAATAGGGTTCTGGGCACTTTCACCTTCGAGGTTGGTCTGAAGCTGAATCATCGACCAACTGTATGCTACATTATTAATTGTTGCTGCCATTGTTGTATAATTGATTTAGATTAAACTTTGGCTTTAGATAGTGGAAGTGAAGCCCTCAGTCACATTGATAACGCTGGTCACGCCGAGCGGAACCAGAGCATATTCGATGTCGATTGCATCGGTATCCAGCACATTCTGATCAGCATCAATGGTACAGGTACGTCCACTGATCTGAGGTTTAGAAGTGCCGGGTTCTACCATGTTCTTATCCAAAGCCTCGATTACAAGGTTCTGGAACTCTGCAACAGCTGATGCTGACAGTGTGCCGGTGCTGGCATCAATCTCTACATTGCTGTTTACGCGAGGCAGGAGAGCGCGGCGAACTACACGACGACTCTTGTGCATAACACGACAACGAGCAAGAGTGCGATAATCGCCGGTGCTGAGTGTCTGATCACTGCTGAAGAAGATACTGTTTTCAAGACCGTCATGGTTGGTTAGGAACACATATCCATTCTTGTGAAGGTAGGTGTTGCGTTTCGTGTAACCGATAGTCTTGATGTTGGTGAACGAAGATTCTGCCGCATACTTCTTGTTGTCAGCATCCTCAACGAGTTTGCCAAAACCAAGTTCTGCATCCTGCATAATAGCAGCGAGGTTGAAGCTTGCAACGTGGGCGATACTTTCATTTGCAGGAGCTACTGCAAGACATCCCAGTGCTGCGCCTACACAGCCGACAGGAGCATAAGAAGCAGTGTCCTTTACATGATTGATGGCATACATCAGTTCATGCACAGTATCCGAAGGTGCCTGACCCAAAAGAGCAGTAACCTTTGGCATATTCATGCCACTAAGATCCGGAAGTTTCTTGATGTCTATGACAGCCTCATTCAGAATTGGTGCTGATACCAGAATGTTCAGAGGTGCGTTGCCCTCATAGTTGGTAATACCAACCTTACCACCAAGAACTTCTGCAACAGCTTCAAGCTTTGCGCAGACATTTCCAGCCTCAATAGAGTATGTGTCATCGGCATTTTTCTTAGCGAGAGGTTTGCCGGTCCATACACCAATCTGATATATAATACCGCCAGATACAAGCTGCATCTTTTCGACAGCCTCAAAATCGGGGTCATCGTCGCTGTTCATAAATGATACAAAGATGCGCTGTGTGCCACCGGCAAGGCTGAAGAAACAGTCAAGATGGTATTTTGCAATACCTGCAAGAACGGTCTCGTCAATACCGGCTTCAGTCACATCCTTCGAGGTGTTCAGTTCCACCACATTGCCTCCAGCGAAATTAGTAGCTGCTAATGTGTCTGCTCCAAGAGCTGCTTCAAGACCACCTACGATACTGGTATCAAAGATGAGACCTACAACATTCTCAGTGCTGAGAAACACATTGCTGTTACGCTTACTGTCAATGTCAGTGGTAAAAACACCGCCTAAATTTGTATTCGTAGCCATGTGAGTTTGTTTTTTATTTGTTGTAAAATTTGTTTTTATAAAGCTTTGCGCCTTTAAGAAGAAAAGCTGAAGCACCTTTAGGATGAACAAAGCCATCAGGTGTAATCCAAATCTCTTCATACTGGGGGTAAAGACGCATCAATTCTGCATCACGAGGCGAAATTTCATCGGCTGTTTTACTCTTTTTAGGAGCTTCTTCAACCTCTTTAATATCGTTAGGAACTGGAGTTTCAGCTTCTGACTGAGGTTCAGATGGTATTGTTGGCTCTTCGACTTCAATCTCTACATTAACTACCGGTTCTTCGGTTTTTGCAGCTTCGGTTTTTTTGTTTCTACCCATATTTGTTGAATTTTAAGCAAGGCGGCTGTAACACCGCCTTGCGTTATCGTTAGTAGCTGAATTAGAGATTAACCGCCAGTGCCGGAACCGCCACCTGAAGAAGCTGCTGTATATGTGAACGGAATATGAGCAGTAATCTCAGACGGGCGAACAATGTTTACGTCCATTTTGAGAAGAACCTTCATGAAGTAAAGCTCAGAGTTGTTCTGAAGCTTTTCGATCTGAAGCACATCTTCGTCATTGGCATAATCAACACCCATCCAGAGATTTGAATCCATGCCGGTTGTAAAACAGCCGAAGAAGATTGTATCATTGGGGAGTGCAACCATCGGAATTATGCGCTTGCCCTGGAAGCGATGCTCATTCTCTTTGCGGTTGTCGCTATATTTCATAGTCTTAGCCGATAGATACTTGTTATAAGCATCCCAGGACTTATAGTCCATCAGGATAACAAGACCGGCTTTTTTACGAATCTTGGGAGGAGTTGCTTCCCACATCGCATAAAGCTCTTTCTCGACTGCTTCGCCATCTGCAAATGCGCCTGAACCGGCGATCTTGACCTGACCACACTTAGCATCTTCCGATGTAGCAGCAGCTGCTGCGTTCATAAGCATACGAGCGATAGCGCCATTGAAATACTTCATAGGACCGGCTTCCGCTTCACCACCGATTTCAGTCTTGCCAGCAGCAACTTTTCCATCACTGCTTGAAACCTTAGCGGCTTCATCTGGTGTTGCAGAGCACCATATAGCCTGGTTAATGTATTCCTGTTCACGCTCCATGAGCAGACGAATCATAGTAGCCTGAACCTTGGGATCAAGCTCACGGAACACAAGATTGCCCTTGGGCTGGAAGGGACGATAATACTGCTCGAAGTCACGAGGATTAAATTCGAGATAGATCATAAAGTCTTCCGGCTCCAGATAGCGTTCTGCGAATGTATATTCGCCCTTACTGGAATCAGGTGTAGCCTTATGATCCTGAATGATTTTTCCGAGCTGTACGCTGGGAAGTGCATACTTCTTCTGGATGCCCGATTTGATATGAATAAGACCCTCCTTGTAAGTCTCATTCTCCTGGGCGGCAAGGGTCAGAAGATCACCAAGGACTTCACCAGTATAGTTACTCTGACCTGCGTTAAAAGTAAATGCTGCCATTGTTGTTAAAATTATAGTTTATTAATGATGAATGGGTTGGTGATTAGTCGAGAGTACGGAACTTGAAGCTCTGACCTACAACTTCTTCGACCTTAGCCTGAATTTTCTGCTCTTCAGTCTTAGTGCCTTTTATGGCTTCTTGCTGATTTGCATGAGAAATGATGCCACCAAGGTTGTCACGGGCAGGAATCTTTGCGAGCACTCGTTCAGCCATTTCAAAGTCGTTACGGGCCATTTTGAGATAGTCCTCACGCTCATCCTTGTTGATTTTGCACTCAGCAATAGCCTTGTCGATAAGGTCATTGACCTTTTTCTCCTGAGCCTTGGCTTCTGCGTCCTGATAAACTTTCAGAGCTTCCTTAGTCTTTGTAAGATCTTCAGTCAGATTCTTGATTGAAGTCTTAGCGCCGGTAAGTTCAGCATTGGCTTTAGTAAGCTCTGCCTTAGTTTCGTCAAGAGCCTTCTGCGTAGTTTCAGCCTTGTCAGCTTTAGCTTTCAGCTCATTGATTTTCGCCGTAACATTGTCGGCGGTTGCCTTATCTCCTGTCAGTCCGAAAAGAGCGGCAAAAACGGTGATTTTACTTTCATCCATTGTATTTATTTTTAATATGGTTTTCTGCTCGTTAATAGTTGTTGACGGGAGTGTAGGTGACACCAATCCATAAATTGCCTTGATTTGACTGACATCCTTGGTGTCTTTCAAAGCAGCTTGGATTTGGTCTTTGATGGCTTTTGGTGTTTCAATAACATGATCGGCTTGAACAAATCCTTTCTCAACTGCCTGAGCTGCTGTCAGGAAAGTGCCATCATCACCTTCTTTGCCATTCATAATGTTTTCGACCTCTTCTTCTGAGAGTCCAAATCGCTTAACATAAATGGTTTTAAGCTGCTGAGTAAAGGCTTCAGTGGCTTGATTGTATTGTTTCTCTCCATCTGCATCACAGAATGGATTATGTATCATCAGAAGCGCATAATCTTTCATATACAGCTCATCGCCAGCAGCCCAAATGATTGAACCCATTGAAGCAGCCAAAGCGTCATTGATACACTCAGTTGGAATCTTGCAATCCATGATTTTTGCAAAGACGCTCATACCTTCGATGACACTTCCGCCTACCGAATTGATATGTATGCGTATTTTGCTGGGATTGATATAGTTGACGAGATAGTCAAACTCCCATAAGAAATCTTGAACGCTCCAGTAATCGACATCAGTGTAATAGCAAATATCAGCTGGAGAACCAGCACAATATGCGCCTTTGATAAACTTAAAATCTTTACTTTTTGCCATTGTTGTTTATTTTTCTTAGTAATAGTGAGGAACAAAAAAGCCCCTGCAATTTGCAGAGGCTATTGATTTGATATATAGTTTATTACATTGTATTTTGCTAATTAGTATAGTCCGTTGCTTCATCATACGTCTTAGGATGATCCAAGTTAGTATGATTATCAGGATTTACGCCTTCAATAGTAGGGTCTTGGTCAGCATGATTAGTGAATGGCGGGCAAACGAATTTTTTATACATTTTATTTCTGGTAATCCAAATATTCTTTTGTTTGAACCAAATTTCATAAGTCATCCAGCATGGTTGTAATCCGTGATCAAAACTTTCCATTGGATCAATATATTCAAGCTGACATCTCTCTTGCAGACATTCATATTTGCTGATGTTCTCTTGAATTGTCTGATGAATACGTTCAGCTACATAATACACGTCCATATCGTGATCATCTTCATGCACATTTAAGCTATTGAGAATAAACCTGATTCTCAATTCTGCTCGACCTTCATTAATTCTGGACTGTTGAACAAGGTACCTCCAGTTAATGAAGTGAACAAATGCAGCGGGAAAACCCATTGTCTCTTCTTTATTACCACTGGGTGATATTATGCGCTCATATTGCCCATCATCAATTTGCACAGTTTTGAAAATTGCTGGGCTATCCGGTACACCATACTCCCATTTAACTTCACGAAGAATTGTTTTGAAAGCTTTTAATACATCCATAGGACCATTCGATTCCACTTGGATAGGCTTTACCGGCTTCTCTTGAGGAGTAGCTTCAGGGGCTAATGCACTTGTCTTATTGCCGCTAATGACCTTATTATTCTTTTTATCTATAATCATCGCTGTTTCTTTATTGATAATAGGTTAGGTCTTTTTAACTAAGAATACACTGTCAAATAGGTACAGCTTCATCATTTTTCTCATAAAGCTATCTGTAAAGGGGTTGAGATAACTGGAATGACCCATAAATTGTCGTTTAATATATGGCTTAGGCTTATGGCCATTCCATCCACTACCATACGTTCCTTTGCCTTCATTATGGTAGCCGGCATAACAAATACTGTGCTTTTTATGATGGGCTGCATTTGATGGCACAATATCAGTATAAATCCTCGAAGTCATTACTCCAGCATGTTCATCCATTTTGATAGAGTTATACAAATCTCCATACTCTTTCAAAATACGACTACCGGTGCCTCGACTTGCTCTTTTCTTCAAAGTATAAGGGGCAAGCGAAGCCCATGCACGGGAACGACTGCTATAGAATTGTTGATATTTGAATGAGTTCTGGAACACCTTCATTGCCCTGCGTCCTACGACTACACGGAAATTCTCAGACTGCACTCTTAAAGCATATAAGCTGATTTGAATTTGACGAATCCATTGTTTTGTGCCGTGAAGTACAGTAGCAGAACTATCAGAACCACGTTTCCCTTGATTTATATCCGAACCCCAACGTCCACTTGAAGAAGCTTTACGAACTCCACCATTAGAATCCAAATAATTAACACGGCTCCAGTTATAATTAGGATTTGCACCACCCCTAAGAGCCATTGGCTTTGCCCAAGAAGCCAAATGACCTTGACGAGTAGTGAATTTAGTGCCGGCACTAAAATATTTCCCATATTGTTTTGGAAAAGTAGCACGCCCCTTAACAGTACCCCCGTTTTGACTACGAAGCCACTGCTTATATTGTCGTTCTCTATAAGAACCAAGTTGTTCCCCTTCATAATAAAGTTTCCCAAATTGGGTTTTAACTTTACTGGGGTCAAACTTACTACGAGACATGATACTTCTCCTTTAACCGGGTTACAAATCCAGCAAGCATGGATTTATCTGTTTCTTTAACAGAAAAATAACTATGAGCAGAACTAAAAATACGACCACATTTTGCAAGAGATTCACTAAACACTCCATCTAATTGCTTTGGTGGTGTCACATTTTTAGCAGAACCTTTGATATGACTGAGTTTAGCGTTAGCGCGAGGAACCTCAAGAATCTCCAAGAAACAACGACAGTTATATTCGATAGGAGGTATCATCCAAGCAGGAAATTCATCTCTGGGGGCGGCATAACCCTGTAACGCCATGTGCCAGGGTCTTACTTTAGCATCATTTTGAGTCCAATAGACGGCATAATCTGTTGCTGACATTTTTAGCCAAAGTGCAGCCACTGCGCCGGCATATTCAATATCGCCATTTTCAATAGCAGCATATTGATCATTGTACTTTTTACACAATGCCAATAACTCATCATAATCATCTGAATTAAAATCAATCTCAGAATCACCAACTATATCTATGACCTCATCATACAACTGATATTCCTCACAAACTGAGAAATCTATCAGATTTAGGATAGCTGCTTTAAGCCGATCAATAAGATCCTTGTCATGCTTAGTTAAATTATCATCATTGGCATTTTCCAACAGTGTAATTGCTTCATCAATGCTGATACCTAAACCTTTGACAACATGCTTAAAAGCTATATCGGTTCTTAACTCTGAAAGAGCATAAAGTGTCTCTTCCTTGTCATCATTATGCAGGGATTTCAACAATGCAATAAATAAGGCTGTTAAAGACTGATAGTCGCTGTCATGCTCAGTTTGTTGTTCTTCTGTCATGGCAGCTTTCGATCGCTTAACCAATTCAGAGGTGCATCCGCCTTTTAATGCACCCCTGACAGAAAATTTACTCGATTCCGGTGATGCCCATAGCGTTTGTAATATTCTTCATCACTCATACGATGACCATCGCCATCACCATCTTCATCCCAATCTCCAAGACCGCCGCCACTGGTGCCGGCTTCAAAATTGCGCTGTTTACCAACCTCGACACCCCATTCTTTATTGATTTCTTCAGGCTCAATTTCATATTTGTCTGTCAGCATGTCATAAAGCTTAATTTTATTCTCATCTGACATTTCGATTTTGTTCATGTACTTAAAGTACACATCATCAGAGATAATACCCCAGTATCTTAAAACAGGAACTACCTGTTCGTTCATCACGTTTTCGATTCGGGTACGATAAGAATGGATTCGAGCACGATATATATTTTCATGTGCTTTGGTGGAACCGACATACGACTGAGTGGCACCAGCCATTGATTCAGAGCCAAGAATTAAGCTGTCATTTTCCTTATTGGTAAATTCAGCTAAAGTCTCATATATTTTCTCAGAATTGGAGGCGGCAAATGCCTTAATGTCAATCTCATCACCCTTGCCAGTAACAAGCACTTTATTTTGAGCAGCAGATCCAATTTTTCGGGCAAGTCGTTGTCTGGACTCATTATCCTCTGCCTCAGTTTTACCATGAATGATAGGCTGACCATAAGTGTGACTGAAGTTAACCCAGTTACTTACAGTATATTTCTGAGCAAGAATATTAGGTGTTGTGGCTGCGAACAAGCCGAAGCCGCCAGTATTCACCAGAATATAGTTATGTTTATATTGTTCTGAATCCAAGTCCCAGCCTGGGCTCCACTGACACCAATGCTGTATTACTCGACGTTGATCCGGCAATACACAACGACGCTCGATACTATTGACCTCTCTTAACAAACCGGTCTCAGGGTCTAAGTCAGGCATGATTTCAAGCAAAGTATATCCATATAACTCAGCCTCAATAATGCCCTTGATAATCTTTTCAAATTGAGAACCTTGACATATTTTAGACTGTTTGGGATCCCTTATCCATTTGCCCTCCTTATCTTCACGAGCAAACATATAACGCTTACCGACAAGCTGAGAGAATAAGGTTGCAATAGTTCCCTGTAGGTGAGCGTTCTGGATATAACATGCCTCATACAAATCAATAAGTCTGGAACGGTCATCCATAACTGTCCCATCCTCAACTTGGCTGACAATGCTTTTATATCGGCATCGACGAGTTAACTCATCTGTATATTCCACAATAGTTTTCTTGACCAGATTATAGCTTGCTACAAGCGCCTCATCAGTAAAGAAATTACCGTTGGAATTATTTTCAGTACGTTTACGCATAATTGTTTATTTTACTGGTAATAGTCTAACTGTATAGCCAGTTGGATAAATCCTGCACACCTACAATCTTATCAATACACAGGTAAAATAAAAAAAATCAAAAATTTTTATAGCTTATTGTCAGCAGGTTACGGCATACATTGTTTCACTTTACTCAATATTACTATACACCATATACTATTATAAATAGGAGTACACCAATAACTCTTACTAATTATACAATAATGAATTGGAAAAGTCTTAAAATCAATCCTCCTTCTGAGAATTGTAATATATGCTTGAAAATAGGTACTAACCATGAAACCTATATTTTCAAACGATACACACCTTATAGTTGGGAGCTATACAAGTACCCCAGAGCATTTGGACCAGACAAAATTCCTGATGATGCTTTATACATCAATCTGGATGAGATAAAAAATTGATGACACGCAGTTTAATTCAAAACAATGTAATCATGGAGACTTTTATAGAAGCAAAAGTCAAATTCAACAAACAGTTAGAAAACGGCAAATTCAAAAAGGTAAATGAACCGTACATAGTCAAAGCTCTCTCTTTTACAGAAGCTGAAGCACGTGTAACTAAAGAGGTATCGCCTTATATCAGTGGTGAGTTTACTGTCTCAGCAGTCAAGAAATCCAATATCGTTGAAATATTCCGCAATGCCGAAGGTGATTTTTGGTATAAGGTGAAAGCCAACTTCATCAACATAGATGAAAAGACTGCTGTCGAAAAACTCACACCTGTATATTATCTTGTTCAGGCGCAAGATTTCCGTACCGCCTATGACAATTTCCTGAAAGGCATGAAGGGCACAATGGCTGATTTTGTTATCGCCAGCATCACGGAAACCAAAATCATGGATGTATTTGATACATTATAAAAGCAATGGATTATAAAGTTACGATCCTAAAAAAAGAAATACCTACCGAAGAAACTCTTTTGCCGGAGATTTCAGATTTGCATTTTGGTATCTTAGCCGAAAATAAGGCTGTATTTGATTACACCGCTTATATAGAAGCTAACAAACTGCAAATCGACTATAAAGTGTTTATGCGAATGAATAAGCATTTTATAGAAATACTTGCTAAAGCATCCGGTAAAAAGACTTCTGAGCTATTCTTTCAGAATACAAATGGTCATATCTTGGTAGAAGCAGAGTTGGCTTTTATCTTTCTGGCATTTGTAAATCCTGATATGTTCCTTTACTTTAATGGACTGTTGACTGATGCAATCAGTGATGGTGTTGCTTACAGTCACAGTTACATTTATAGTTTAGCCGCTCAGAGGTTGCCTTCGGAAGTTCTTAAAGACATAATAAAAGAAAGAAAGAATGACACAGCCGGAGATCAACAATAAACCGACTACTATAGTGGCATTTGATGCGTCTTATGTCTTAGTGGCAATTTTCAAATCAATCAGTGAAGCAGCCACCTTGACAGGCACAATCCGACAATCATTAATCAAAGCCGCTTATGGAGATATTATTTCGGTCAATAAAAGATACTGGAGAGTTGTGCCACCAGATTTTCAGATAGAGCCGGATGATGTGGGGCATCTCACATTATTTGAGTTTGATGCAGCGATTGGGGAAGATAGAAAAATATATTCCACTCGCAAAATGCTTAAAAACTCAGTTATGCTGGAAAGCGAATATCTCGTCTTAAAGAGTAATACAAGTAAATGATTTTAATAGATACTATTATATAAAGAAAAGATGAAAGTAGTTTTATTATCCCCAGGTGCTAAAATCCCTAAGCGAGCAGACGAATATGCCGCCGGTTACGATGTATTCACTCCTACGGATGTGACTATCAAGCCGGGTAGAAATGTTGTTAAGCTCGATATAGCCATAGAGCTTAATCCTAAAACAGAAGGCAATATGCGTCCTCGTAGTGGATTTTCCGTTAACGGAATGGAAGGCGTATCTATAGAAGAGCCTGATGTTCTTAAAAGATTTGATGCCGACGTGTTGGATGGCACTATCGACGAAAATTATCGTGGCAATGTGGGGGTTATCATAAAGAGTTATGAAACCACCCCCTTCATCATCAAACAGGGCACCAAAATCGCACAACTTGTCGTAAAAGACTATGTATCGGATCCTTTTGAGGTTGTTACTGAACTATCTCAAACAGAACGCGGAGTTCAGGGATTCGGTCATACTGGAACAATGTAATTCCTTAACTACTCATAGGGCAGTAGCCCATAGGGAGCGTGAACAATACCGACTCACGCTCCCTATTTCTATATAGGTACTTCTCCTTAGTCTTGTGTTTTAGATAATCCTATTTAGAAAAAAGTGAAACTTATTTAATCGTATAATCATCGCCTAACCAATTATTTACGCTATGTTTAACATTTTTTGGAAAGTGAAACAATCAAAAATATTTGGATGTTTCACTTTTTAGAGATAATTTTGCGAAACTAAAATCTGAATTGTATGAGCATGAAAGGAAGTGTGACAACGGCAGATTATTTGCCGTATGCCGATTATCAAAAACTCGTACAGACCCTTATCAACGAAAAAAAGTATTGGTGGGCCTGTTATTGCATCCTGTCTTTCTGTACTGGATTGCGTTTTTCTGATGTATGTAAACTTAAATGGTCAGATGTCCTTGATCAACGAAAAATCGTAATCACTGCAAAAAAGACAAACAAGACCCATGTAATCCCTATCGGACAAAATGCTGCTGATCATTTTGTCACGCTTCACAAGTTGATGGGCAAACCGTCTAAAAAGGAGTTGATTCTTATAAATCATAAAGGCGAGAATGACAAGCCGGTCTCAATTCAGTATATTAATCGTACATTAAAACAATGGACGAAAAAATATGAATTGGATATTGAAAACTTCAGTACCCATACGTTTCGTAAGACTTTTGGAAGATATGTATATGATAAAGGTGGTCGAGATGAAAAGACGCTAATGTACCTCAACAGGATTTTCAAACATTCCAGCTTAGACACCACTCTCATATATCTTGGCATAAGGGATGATGAAATTACGAATATCTTTGATTCAATACAAATATAAATTTATATGTTATTGGATAATATCGGCACTTGCAAGTCTTGCGGCAAAAAGATTTGGACGCTTGGTTATAATTCTCAAAATAGAATTGCATACCTTATGCAAAAGGAAGGAGTATGCTATGATTGTGCTTTTTGGGAAGATTTGATAGCCTATCCTCATCAATATATGGAGGTCGTAAAAAATCAATGTCTGAAGATATACCCGGTAGCAGATAAAAAAGACAAAACATTGCTTTTAGGCGGTAAGGGCAAAAAACGATATTTTATGCGTCCTGACGGTTCCCTTTTTGAATCCAATGATATATGGGTGATCGGAACAATCCCAGAACGCTTTATATCTCAATTACCAATTACTGCAATAGAAATATCATTAAAAGCATATCAATCATTGAAACGGAATAATAAAAAATGCAACGCTCGTGCTTGCTTAGACCGTTATCACTGTTTTAGATATGATAAACAGATAGAATCCGATGATAATGGTCCCTACAATCAGATTCCACCCACTTGGAAAGTAGGTGATGAACATTGTAGGTTCTTTATCAACCGCCAAGATATACAAAATTGATGAAAAGCAGTTTTAACCTTCAATCTGAAGTTAATGAAACAAAAAACCGAACATCTGCTTGACCAAGCAAGACAGATCATGGGCGATGATGCCGATTTCTTTATCATTGCTCATAAGAAAGACAAATGTGGAGCTGTTGCACATGGTAATACAGATACTATCGCGCAAGCTATATTCTCTTGTATGCACAATCCTGGAGATCCTATAGGCGCTACCATGTATCGTATCATTAAGCTCAATGTGATGAATATATTGAAAAGTCCATCGCCGTATGCGCTGGACTTAATCGACACCATCAACTCAATCCTTCCAGACAATGAGTAACGAATATAAGCCCTACGATAAGTCAGACATTGACACTCTACTGAAAGAGCCGTGGGAAATAAGCGATCAGCCCTTCATGCTTCATGCAGCGTATGCTCTTAGCTCTCTGTATGATCTGTGCGCTCCTGAAGATGATGAAGAATTTACTCCAGATGATATATGGGGATGCAAAATTGAAAAACGGATTCTTGACCGGCTGGTTTTGGATATAGCGGCTGATTTTAACGATGCTGCATCCAATTATAAGCCAGTTAAAATATGGGATAAAAGTTATTCCATCCGAAAAGTCAATGCCTATGACCGGAAGAGACTTCAGCTAATCTTCAAATTCCCTCTGGAAAATGGGGAGTATACTATCACTAAAGAAGGTGTGCTGGATTTGCGTGGTATAACTCCGCAAACCCTACAGCCGTATGAGATAACTAAAGAACAAGCCCAGCTTAATAGAGCATACCTCAGACAAATCATCATGCTTGCTGAGGATGATGAGCATGATGGCTGGGCAAAACTCACAGATATGGAAATTATCGCTTACTGCTGGGCGTTGTTCTACAACAAACATCAGTATGATAATTTCATCCACTTCAAACAGGACTATAAGGATTATCTATACGTCAACGAGAAAGAAATTCTTGGTTGTTTGAATGAAAAATCTTCATTGAGAGGCGGTCCCATAGGAATGTACGCCTTCTCTCACGACAAAATCCAGCAATGGAATCAAGCCCACAATCAAGAATCAGAGGCAATCAAAATCCCGATTTCAGATGCAGAAGATTATTGGTACACTGTGGCGCTCAAATCTACATTCAAACCTATTGACCAGCGATAAAAATAAGGGGGACGGCTTTAAGCTTTCCCCCTCATTTGTCTGACCTCTTTCATAAATAAGAGACCTTCAGTATAATCTAAAATATAGTTACCGGCATTTAATCTATCAGTGTGTTTTCTGGTTCCGTCATCCCTATCCATCACCAGTTCAAACCGATCATTAAGATACCAATACACATTATTCTTCCCACGTTTGGTGGTTTTCACAAATTTATGGAATCGTTCATTGTACGACCATCCAGCATTGGAGGTGGCAGTATGTAATCGCTTTATATCAGCTTCCGTAGCTTGTCTAAGGGGTGTATAGTTGCAATCTATCCAATAATCCATTTTTAACTCTTCACCACTAAGAAATGCTAAAAAATGATATTGACAATTTGCTGTTTCTAAATACATTCCCACACCAGATTCACCACCATCCTCATTTTCTAAAGTAACATAAAAATATTTTTTGGGGGTGTACATTGTGACCATTCTCCCGGCACGAACTGAAAAATCCATGTCAGCCTCAAACATTAGACGTTTCCAATGCTGTCTTTTATCCCAATCCAGTGTCATCAGTCTTTCCGGCTCTAACACTTCCATTTCATTAATGATAAGATTGCCTTCATAATCACAATAGGCGGCCAAAATGATTTTGTCAGGCAAACTATATCCAACAATTCCCATTGTATTGCCATATTGAACCATATCACCAGACCCGAAACCATTTTCCAACCAACTCAAAAAATTAGCATAGGTTGATTGAGCTTTAGGATTTATAGTTTTATGAATTTTTCCGCCTCCATAAAGCTTCCGACAATAGTCAAGAATTTTCTGCCAATCCCCATCAGAGAATTGACAATCAGATGTGTATCGGTATATTTGATCAAGGGTTTTCATCGCTGGGAAACATTATAACTTGCAAAGTTACTATTAAAAATTAAAACTGATAGAAATAATGCTCCATTATTTTGGGCAAACTTAAATTATTAAGTAACTTTGTTTTCAGTAAATGAGGATGATACAATCCTAACGTGATGAAAGCAGTGTTATGAATACCGCATAACATGAAGCGAATACCGCAAAGAGCAAAGCTCCCACAACCAGAACCTATTGTAATCACGCTTGACCCTAAACAGTTACGGGGAGGCATTACATTGCCCAAGGTCAAATATCAGGTACTTGCCACTGTTGAAACTGAGGAAGTGTTCAATGGGATGGTTCTACCCATTCCTAAAGTCCTGATATACTTTTTAAGCCGGAATGAACTGATGGTGCTTGCCACTATTTTGGAGGAAACCAATGAAACCGGCGATTGCTCACTGTCCGTAAAAGAACTGGCAATCAAAATCAAAATCTCCATTCCCACTCTCAGTGCTTGTCTTTATTCACTCCGTAAGATTGGATTGCTATTGGAAACACCAGATGGTAAAAGGGGTGGAGGCAGGATCAGGACATTAAACTATCCAGCCATTCAACATCTGAATGATCTCGTAGAAAACGAAGATCCTGGTATCTACGCCAGGATCCGTAAAGCTACACGTAAAATCAATATTCTGAATCTCACTAAAGATGACATTAAGGGCGCATACGACTATCAGGTACTTGAACCCGACCATGATCCGGCTGAGGAAGAAGAGTATGATTAATTGATAAAAATCAGTGTCATTCAAAACCAATACAATGAGCAGACCGATTCATTTTGAATATCAGAAATTTGGCAATGTTACTGTCGTGGCATTAGATTCCAAGTTATCTGATTATGATTTCCAGCCTTGCAATGAAGGTGGAAAAATGGTGATGAAAATCCCAGCAAAAACAATCAAAGACTGTCGTAACATCGACGGATGTATTTATCTTCATCTGGGTTATGTCAAAGATGATGTGATGGTGGACTTGATTGAAAAATTCCAGAAACTGAAAGTCGAAAAAGGCTGGAAGCCGTCTAAGGGGTTGGTGGTACCCGATCATAAGTTCATCATTTGATATGACTTTCAAAGACTACTTGATGTCATTAACCTGGAGATCGTTTGCAAAATATCCGGAGCAAGGAGATACCATCTACATTCATTGCTTCACTGATGATGGCTGTCATCACAAGTTTGCTAAGGTGAACTTCTTCAATGCAGTCTCACTTGATTTCCAGAAAATCGTTCAGAAAACTCCTAATAATCATAAATGGCAGTTCTCATGGCTGCCAGCTAAACCAATCGAAGAGAATTATGATAAGTCAACTGCTGATTAGCGCAATGATGATGGTAACGCCATTTCATCCCAAAGAATCAGTGCCGGAACTTCCCAAACAATATGCAATCCTGGCACCTGAAGAGAACCATAAAAAGACATCCAGACAAGAGCGCAGAGCGAAAAAGCGACTTCGCAAATAATCTGCGAGAATAGTTTTGGAGGAGCCGAACTATTATGAGAAGAGAGAAAAAGTGATTTTTTGTTTCATAGAAATAAATTCAGATTTTAGTTAAAGGTTAGACGATGTGCCGGGCTGAGAAGTTCGGCATATTTTTTTGGCTTTTGGGCATAGCCGCCGGAGCAAGAAAGACGAAACAAAGAAAAGAAAAAACGAAAAAAGAAAAAAGCTTTCAGTAAAAAAGAAAAAAGAAAATAAATAAAAGAAAAAAAGAAGAAAGAATATCCCCCTTTCTCACTCGTTCTTCTTCTCCTAAAGTCGAAGAAGAATCTCGCTCGAAAGGGGGCGCGCACGCGAGCGCGAAGAGCCTGCTTAGAACTTCTTAGCAATGTAGCTTCCATTCCCAGTAAATTAAACAAAGACTGTTTAGTCCACTTTTGGATTAACTGTTTAGAAATATTTTATAGCAGCGTAGTTCACATCTCAGCAATTTTATCAAAACTTGATGCGTGAAGGTTGCGTGTGGTGGAAGGAGTGGAGGGAGTGGAAGAAGGTTTAGAATTATTTCTTTTTTAATTTTTCAAAAACATTCTTATAAATAATGCCGCGCGCCCCGCCGCCCCGGATCGCCGCCGTCGATGCGCCCAGACCGAAAAACTGTTTTGAAAAATCACCTCCGGAAAAATTTGGGCAAGCTGTTTTAGGGATTTTCTGGTGTGCCAGGAAAGAAAAATGATGGTGCCAAGTCAGGAAGATAAAAGTTGGGATGTGAAGAATATTGCAAACACCTTAAATTTACCCTCTCAGATGCGCTACAATCGACGCAAGCTCTTCAGATGTGTAATTTATCATCTGAGGAATTGAATCGCTAAAATAAGGGCATTTTAGAGGGTTTTGATTTTGGTGGGGCTGGAGTGGTTGGGGGCGAGATTTGGGGTTGAATGGGCAAATTTGGTTTAATTACTGGATATTCAGGCAAATAGATTGGTTGAGGGTAAAATAAGCTGGGAGAACGTGATTGGAATCCCTAAATTGTAGTGATCTCAGGGTGTTTTGTGGGGCTGAGATGGCTGTAACTCTTATATATAAAAGTGAACCAAAATCGAAATTTGAAAATCGGAAAAAATTTACATACGCCTTTAAGAGCAAGGAGACCACCCACCCCGGTTTTTTATTTATTTTCAGATAGTTAGCCATATTTTGAGCTTGTTTTTGTTTCACTTTTACAATAAGTGAAACGTCTAATTTTTGCACTATTTTTTGACTTCATGTGTTAAAAAGTGTTTAATCTTTGCTTAAGTAATCTAAGTGCATGTTTTTCACTGTTTTACTTAAAATTGTAATTTTTTGTTTTACTATTTTCAAAAGTGAAACATCTTTTTATATATGTGAAACTCCACCTTTTAACATATTTTTAACACTCCAAAATACCCTCATCCATTTTTAGCACCTTCTCAAACATAAATTTTCGGGTATCTCAAAAAATTTTTCAAGAAAAAATCATTTTCTTATTTACTTAATAATCAACTATTTACACTCTTGAAAACTGCTTTACACCTTAATAGATATAAAAGATGGACTATCTCAAAAAATTTTTTGCAGAAAGTGTTGTAACCGTCCACTGACCACTGCAATATTGTGGTGTAAGATTTGAGAAACGGATTAGCTCCCGAACCTCTCAAAAACTTGCAAGCGAACCTTGACATATTGGTGCTTAGTTGCTTTTGGCAATAGGTGTGAAAAGTGAAATCCCGTGACTCCATGAGTGCGGAAAATTTAGCAAATTTTCGCTTTATCCTTTGCAGTTCCATGAATTGCGCTTACAGGTGAAAAGTGTGTAAAGTATCGAAGTAACAAACCGTTTCAAAGATTATGCAACAAAATTGTATCGTGTGGGTAAAAACCGCAATAGTGCGGGCGTATAAAGCGATGCAGCCCCTGCGCACGGGGGAAGAGTGGCGTGATGCGACCATTCGGGGGAAACCTTTGCCTATCATGTAGGGTGAAATGACTCATATAGGTAGCATTAGGCGCAAAAACAGATAGAATGTGCAAATACGTTGCGCATAAAAAGCAGGCAAGGCAGCCTGAAAAGCGCACTGACGTTACCCCTTTGTGGGCGTGTCTATCTGGGGCAGGAGCACAAGCTGTACCCGTCTGGAAAGTACAAAAATCAAATAACACTCTATAGGGTAAGTCCGTACACAAAAGCGGCGCAGGGGATTGCAATGCGTCCCCGTACCCACTATGTATAAACTTAAAGCAGTTGTGACCGCTCCCGTGTGGGGTCACTATACCATCATGGCAACTTCTGTAACTCTTAACGCAAAACAGGTTAACGCAGGTTCACGTGAAATCATCAACGCAACCTCACAACTCACGCAGGTACTCCGCACCTTCGAGAACCTCTACACCCAAAAACTGTCCTCATGTGAGGGCATGACCGTCGAAGCGTGGATGAGCGCAATGGGCGTGGAACGCTTCACCACTACCAACAAATCGGGTAAAGTCACGAAAAAGGGCTATACCCCCGGAACTATCCGCAAAGGATGGAATACGTCTATGCAGACAGAAGCAGGCAAAATGTGCGTGTTCAAGAACGTGCCGGCGAAGTACAAAGATGAAGATGGCACGGTGTATCGTGTCTTTACGCCGGAAGAGACGGCAAAGATAGACGGCAAGTGCGTAACTCGCTTCATGCTGTCCGAAATCGCGGATGACAAATGGACTGTCGCAATCATCCTGCGCGGCTTGAAGCAGGGGCGCGACTACAAAAAGTACAATGACCGCAGTGTCGAAAGTGAACTGAACTGGGAAGAACTGGATGAACTTTGCGTCATCCGTGTGGTCGAAGATGAAAACGGGCAGGAAGTCCGTGAAATCGTGAACGTCAACAAAGATGAGGTTTATTTCTAAAACCTCTTGCAAGGGTGCAATCCGTGAACGCGGATATAGGGGGTGTTGTGTACCCCCTCACTCACTATATTACAACTGATGTTAGACTCACGAATATCAGTTATTTATAAAGTGAGCCGGCTGACTGACAATCGCAGTCGTAAGTTATTCACGATTGGTGCAGTATTATGAGGAGCAGCCTGCAATGTTCCCGGCTTTTTATCCGAATTGTAGCTGAATTGGAGTACAATGAGGACGCATTTGATTTATGCGGACAGGATTCAAATGTGATTGATTAACCGCGATTTTTTGGCGCAACATACGGAGTGGTTGCAAACACTCTTGGTGTGCAATGGGTTCGAGTCCCCTAAGCGTCAACTAACAAACATTTAAGCAATGGCAACAAAAACATTCAAAGGGACATCTATGCCCAAATCTAAGCTCGACGCCTATGGTGTTGGGCTTTTACGTTTGAGTGAGGCGCATATCAATGCCGAAAACTTCAAACAAGAGGAAATAGAATATATCGGCAAATGCAGCATCCACCGGCGCAAAGTGGTGCTGGGTCGTATCGGTAACGTGTGGGGAATTGCCGGGCGCATGGCTGAACAACGGAACCATGTAGCCGCACAGTTTCAAGCGGAGCTGCGTTTTCGTGCTCACTATGTTATCGAGGGCAAACGTGTTACGGTGCTTCATGCCTCAAACGGCAAAACTACTGTACAAGCAATGTCTGATTTTGAGCGCCGCGATACTTCTAAAACCGTCTGGGAAATGGGCGCAAATGAGCTTTTCAAAGTGGCTCAGGGGCGCAGACCGTCTCGCAAACACGCTCCCAAAATGGGGTTGTCAACTCGCATTGCAAACTCTATCCGTATGGAAAAATAATATTCACTTCATAAAATCATCACCAATGAAAACGACAGTTTACTATCTCTGTGGACGCCCTCATGTAGCCGTTAGAGTGGCTACCTGCTCAGGAGGCAATTACATCAACTTTATCAACTCTTCTAAAAACTTCAAAAAATGAAATCACTTCTTAAACTCTGTGTTATCGCTCTTGCAGCGGCTTTCTGTGGCGTTGGCTGTGCTGCCGCCGCTTCATGTATCAAATACAACAAAGTTGAACCGGTTGACACCATTTTGGAGTACACTTCCGAAAATCGTCCTGTAAGCGGTATGTTCTTCTCTGCTGAATATGTGGTAGAGGAATATGAGTATGACGATGCTTTCTGTCTGCTCTATGACGATCCGGACGCAAACATGTGCAACGTGGAAATCTGTGTTGACCTTGAAACCTATCAGGCTGTGCAAAAAGCTATCAAAGAAAAACGTGAGATGGTCGGTAGCCTTGTGTTGAATGACGATTACAGCTTTGACGGTGTGGAAGTGTACACCTTTATGCCGGAGCCTGAATTTGAGATGGCTGCCGCAAGTGCAAAACTCTAAAACTCCTGAACAATGAAAAGATATATTCTCTCATTTGCTCTGATGTTAGCGGCAATCGGAGCGTATGCCCAAAGCGAAGTCAAAAATGACACAATCGCCGTCAACAACACTGAAATCAACAAAATCGTCACTGACGAAACCACCAATTCCAAGGGCAAGAAAGTTATAAAGTATTACTTTCTCTACGGTGGTGAGCTTATCCAGGCATCCCGTCATGTAGTGGAATCATATAACCTCTGTCAGAAGCATGGTGCAAAATGCCACCTTGCTATGGTGGTCAACAAGAAAACTAACCGTAAACGAATAATTCTACACTAACACCCGTAAGGAGCGGGAATCAACGTATGGCAAATTATGAAAACATGTCGGTTGAAGAGCTGGAGGAAGAGCGCGACCGACTTGAAGCAGAACTGCAACAGTCAGACGATGACGATGAGATAAATTATCTCACTGGTCAAATCGAAGAAATCGAAGATATACTCGATTCATTCTATCCAACAGATTGGGATTAAATCCCGTCTATCAAAAAACTGTGGTCGGTGCCTTTAGTGGTGCCGACCACTTTTGTATAACACATCAAAATTATCAATATGGCTAATCTCGAAGTAAAATGCAATTTCGCAAGCGTATTCGCAAAATATGATACAGTTGAAGAACTGAAGGCTATTGCCAACAACATCTGTGGTCAGGTAAAAACTGCTTACGATGCCCGTATCAAAGAAATCACTTCTGGTCATACCGGCGTAGTGGTTGAAGTAACAACCACTAAAACGGAGGCAAAATCTCAAAAGGAAAAGACCGTCAAGACAAAGGAAGCTGTGAAAAAGCAAGCCGAACCTGTCAAGACCACTGCAAAAACCAAGCCCGACAAGGACACCGACACTCTTATCTCTATCACGGATATCAAGGCAATCAAGGAGCTGGGGCTTACTTTCGAGAAGTACAACGACCGCTGCTGGGTACTTCGTGGCAACACCAAACCGCTTCGTAAAGTCCTCAAAGACCAGTTCAAAGGTGTATTCAATAGCCATCTGACCGGTGGCGAAGGCTGGGTCATCAAAACTGCTAACGTGGAAGGATGTGCTAAGGCTCTCGGCTTAAAAATCACTAAGGCTGCATGAATGAATTGGATGAGCATAAAGGGCAGTGTCTGCCCAGAACATTGCCCTTTATCAATTATTAACATCCATTAGTAAATTTCTGAGCAATCAAACTTCTAATAAACAAAAAACGGACTCACAAATGAAACAGACATCAATCGAAATTCTCAATGCCATACTGACCATTGTGCTCGGTATCCTCTCGCTCATCGTTCTTTTCAACCGTAAGGTCTGGCTCAAAGTGAGCCGGAACATCCTCAAACCTCATTTCGGCATTGAGACCAAAACTTATAGGAAGTGGCATGACAAACGCTCTGCCCGCATCCAAAAACTGCTTGACAAGGAACATAAAGACAACAACATAACCTCATTCGGATAATGCTTAACACTGCTAAGATAATTCAGACCATGCGTAACATTGTGGCTGATGTTATGACCAGTTTCAAAACGGACTTTGAAAACTACGACCGCCCATACATTGAGCAAGCAGCCACCGAACAGTTCCCGATGATTTGGATAGTCGGGAAATCACATACAAACCTCTTACAGTTAGGAGCGTTTCGCAATTCCTTCTTTGAAAGAGAAGATGTACGATACAGATATGCTCAGGGAGATGATGGGTTCTCAGGTTATCTGGAGCCTTTGAATAATGATAGGGTGTTCTTAATCACTGTTGATGACATCAATCAAGTGTCAAAGAAACAAGCTTGTGAAATCATACGTGACATTACACTGCCAGTTGTTAACGAATGGACTGCCAAAAATGGTGGACTTCCAGATGATACCCGTATGACAGTCATACTTTCCGGTATTTCTCTTTCCAAACTGAAAGAGTTAATCCACGACTGTCAAGCTCATGGCGATAATTCACTACTTAAAGCCTTAAAAGGCTTACGTCAACGTATAAAGCTTGGTGCTGACCATTATATCCAGGTTACTTACCATTCGTCTTATAATGAGTTTGCATTCTGTGAATATCTTAACGGAACCCCCAAAATTAATGGGGGCATAGTTTTTCACGGATGGCCCGAAACAGGTTATAAGACCAACGGTTCTGTTCAGATTTTTCCTTCTTATGGTTGGAGCAAACATACTTAACACTTATAACTATGAGCGATGAAATAAAACCTTGGGAGCCATACATTCCTGAGTATGTTAGCCTTTACTATGTCGGCTATAACGATAGTCTCGATAACAATAGCAAGCTTCTTCGCAAGTGCATTACTGACAACAATCTCTATCCTCTGAGTGAATCGGTATATGATTGGTGGGATTTTCCTGAAGGAGAATATCTGGAGGAGATGCAGAAAGCGATGGAGAATGACGATATAGAATGGGATGATGATTGGAGAGATGAAATTCTTGAAGCTATTCGTGACAAGGATACCAGCACCCCAATCGAAGACCTCATAAACAACACATCAGACCTTCACTGTTATTTCGATCTTGGTTATGACGTGGATGAGCCATTCGGAGCTGATGAAGAAGAGCAGGAAGAGGAAATCGACGCTATCTGCAAGCAGCTCAAGATTGCCAAGGACTCTCCGATGAGAGACAAAATCGCAAAAATCTACTATAACGCATCCTATGGTGGAAGCCTTCGCATTTATTTCCCGGCTGGTCTGATGACATTATTGACCGGCAATGGTTGGGATAGTGCTAACGAGGACTTCAAAACCATCAAGTTCAAAGGTAAATTCCGTGTAGTGATTATCGACACCGTGAATGGTAGTGGTGATTTCGAGGATGACGTTGAACTCGATGTGGAATATGATTTTGACCGCGCCTTATTAGGCATGTCAGATGAGGATCATTATGGATTTGAAGAAATTTTCGGCGATGATTGTGGTATCTCGCATTGTGAAACCCCGACATTTGAGAAAGTTCTTAAATCCGATACCATCCATGTGGATAGCGAACCGCTTCGTCAGGAACGTGAAAAACAACAGAAGTATAACGAAACATTCCAAGCAGGAAAATGCACTTATGGTGATACGGACATGAATCGACACCGTGATATCAAATACTCCAATAGCTATCCATGTGGCTGGAGCTGTCCTTATTGTGGAATGTTCTGGACTGATTGACCTATGCGATATTCAACTCCAATCTATTCAAACAGCTTGAAAAAGAAAATCAAGCAAATAAACAAAACACAAGTTCGCAAACGATATGATGCAGGGGAGACAGTTTATCTGCTCCCTTGCCTCTGCAATGTCGATGGAGTTTGGGTTACTCCTTATCCGCTTAATAAAGAACACGCTGTATGGTGGGGAGATTCGTTTGATAGCGATGTCATCAGCTTCACCAATTACAACTGCTGCTCTGAATTGGGCAAGTATCCAATCTTCTTTATCGAAACGCCATGAACTTTAATATTGAAATCGTTCAACGACCTAAAACTTATGTGACAGGTTTTTGTGTTGGGCGAAGTCAAGATGACTTGAAAGCTGCAATCCTTCGCAACAAAAAGGTCACACTCGACATTAGTTTTTACACAAAGACATCTCTGAATGTGTCTCTCAATATCGAGGATATTTCATTCAGATGCAGCTACGTTCCTGCCGGCTGTGAAAATCTAAAGTTTCACACAACACCCGGGCACAATATGTGGACCAGTGGCAACTATGAAGCCAATTACTTCAAAATCCTGAAGAAACAAGGATGGAATGAATTGAAGCACTATGGTATGGCGCTTGTCGATTCACTCCGTCTGAATACCAACGAAACAATCACGCTTTGCTTTCTTTTTGATGAAGAAGTTATGAAAAAGTTGGGAATTGTTGAGGGTAAGCAATCAGGATGTTTCTTTCATCACTTCAAAAACGATTGATAGATGAGAACCATTATAATTGGTGATTATGAATTTGTGGCTGATGCACTTTATGAGATTTTTGAATATCTTTTAGAGGCAAAAGCGCAAGATGCCTTTGAGTTTGTGCCAAAAGGACATCAATATGGCTGGATGGTGACACCTCAGCCTAAATATTATCTTAATAAGGATAAACAAGAGATTCCCGCTCTTCCTTTTCATACCTTTAATTGGGAAATGTACAATGAAAGGTGTGGTGTTTATCGTGGTATGGAATGGGGGTGGGTCTTAAAGGTGGAGCAACGACTTTATTTTATTTCCATGCCTGGTGATGTTCCCAGTGGATTTGAAATGAACTGTTGGTATCGAAATTTTTACACTAAAGGTAATAAAAACAGTTTGATATAATCAGCAATGAAATACATAGTTGAAGAAAGCCTCCGTAACTTCAAATTTTGGAGTGGAGGCAAAGACCGCGCAGATAATTGCTCCCCCGATGAACTTGATAGTATCGAGGAATTTCTTGAGGAAATCGAGCCTGCTGATGGGTGGACGGATGGCGCAATCAATGATATGTTCTGGTTCGATTTTGACACACTTGCTCAACATCTCGGATACAAAGATGAAGAGGATTTTGACCGTCAACACGACCCAGATTATCTCGATGATGACCAGCTTGAAGAATATGTCAAAGACTGGTTCGTCAACTTCATTCAGAAAGTCAAAGCTGATGAGGGTTATAATAGCATAATTTATCTCTATGAGAATTGCTTCGATGGTGATTATCGTGATTTTGTTGACACGGATAAAGAAGCGGATGAGATTACTGAGGCTTATGATTATCCTGAATGGCTTGGGGAACGATGCTTCAATTATCTCATCTCAGTTGAGGCATCTGAATTAATGGAAGCACTCTTTGAAGATGACAATGGTCACGAAAATCTGACTGACTTCCCAACAAAAGAGCAATTCCGAAAAGAAATGATGTGCAAACACAAAAAATCAGAACAGCAATGAAGCAAGAATTATATCACACCAATTATGCAGTCGCCGTAAAATGGTGCAACAATGCACTGGTGCTCTGCAATAATATCCCTGAGATAGATGATTCTGTGTGGGATAATTTTGAGCCTATCGTCGATTTGGAGTATGAACCTGAATATGATGAAGAGGGCGAAGAAATCAAACCTAAGTGTCCGGAATGTGGCGGTGAAATGGTGCAGCGTGGACCTAATATGGTGTGTGAAGATTGTGATGAAGGCGAAGATCAAGTAGAAATCTATCAGTGGTACATTACCGATTGCTCTAAGTGGGATGTAGAATATCTCACAAAAACTTTTGGGTTGCTTTTCACTTACAGTGATTTGCTTGACTGCTATATCCTTTGCGTAACCCACTTCGGTACCGGCTGGGATTATGTGGACTGGTACACCACCAATCCTAATGCTAAACGTGAATGTGGCGAGAAAAAATAAGTATTATGGAAAAGAAACTATACTCCACAGTTAGATTCGTGCAAAGTTCCGATGAGGATTACAATCGAATTGAGGCTGTATTCAGTGGGCTTAGGACTTGGTATTGTGAAGGCAATGCCCAGCCGGTCATTGACTATCTTAGTGATTGGGATGATGAAGAGAATGAGCTTACTGCTGAAGAGCCGATGATTGCCAAAATGGGAGATACAAGGTATGCCGATGAAAATGGTACTTACACTCTTCTTTACAATTCTACCATAGGCGGTTGTTTCTTGCTTTATAGGGAAGCGACTGAAACAGAAATTGATTGGCATAACGACCATGCTAAATAACACAAGACAACAATGAAAACTTCAATTTGCGTCAAAAGTTTCCCCGGATTCTATGAAACAATTTTTGATGAAAGATACATAGAGTCCGACCAGCGAGACCAACTTTATGAGCTGTATAAAGGCTTTAAGCATCTTGACGATTGGGAACTTCCGGAATCGTATCGGTCTGAGGTCGCCAAAGAGTTTGCTGAGATGTATATCAGTGAGCTTAACGATAAGCTCGGTCTCAAAATGGAGTTAACATCAGAATCCGTTGAATCCCCCAGAGAATATAATTTCACTACAGATCAGGTTATCTGTTTTGTCGAAGTTGGTGACTGGGATGGGTTTGTTAAAAAGGTTTCTTCATTGATGAGCCAGCCGGAATATACAACCGAACTTGCCAAAATCATTAAAGAGAATCATTCAGATCGCCCTGGTTTCTGGAGTTTCATGAGCAACGATATAGAATATTGGTATGGGGCTATATTAGATCCTGACAATACCAATTATCTGGAATGTGTGTTGTGGTATCTTTATTGCTTGAAATCCGGAGAATCTATTTACAATGATGGTGACTGGAATATGGCAGAACAAATCTATGAAGAGCTTAGTTGCTCACGAGATACAATGAATCTTATCCCAATCACAGACGAAGCCAATAAGGAGTGGGAGGAATGGCGTGATAAGGAAGAAGCCAATACGGGACTGCATTGATATTAAAATTATGGTTACAAAAGAAATCACAAAAGAGCTGGTTGAAAAGCAGATGAATAGCACTTTGAGTTATTTCCCTTGGGGTGGTAAGGTAATCGCTGTTCGCCAGAATGAATGGGGCGAATGGATTGCTGACTGCAAAATCCCCGGTCATTACAGTAGGGACTGTGATGGGCCTGGCGGTCATTACTACCGTATGGAAGATGCAGATTGTCCTATCCGTCAATTTATGGTTGTTCTGGAATATCATGAAGCCAGATTTGGCATGGAGCCTTGGTGGTTGACGAGATATTGGGAGGCGGCAAACAATATGAGAGAGCCTACTTTCCCTGAATCTATGGATTTCTTTGACCCCGATGCCCCTCGGAGTCCATACATACTGGCAAAAATAAAAGCCAGCATAGAAAAACATCCCTGCCTGTTTCAACTTCAGGAGATGTGGGATAAGTTTGCCGATACCCCAATCAATTCTGAAGATGAGATAGAGCAGCCATTTTACTTTTGGGAAGCCGGCACATCCCGGTTCGATATATGGCATTGGTTCGATGAACTTTGTCCTAACGGTCTTGCAGTAGATTTGATGGGCGAAACTCCTAAAACAGTTTTTTAAGTTATGACAGTCTGTATTCAGGAATTGAAAAACGGAAAGGTTGTTGGTGAGTGGATGGCAGTCAGTTCAGTTTGTGCCGCTCGTAACCAGTTATATGCCATAAAGAACACTAAGACCGCAACAAGTCCGGGTGTAATAATTGAAGAATCCCGCAACTTCATTGCTCTTCATTATTCTGATGGCTCAATTAGAAAGTATCAAATCGTCAAATACTTTACTAAAGAACCGATATGAAAAAATTAACCGATAAAGAATGGTTGAGGGTATTTAATCAATTCTTTGATCAATGTTTCAAAGTCGAATTGAAAAACGGTCTTTCAACTAAAGAAGCTATGGAATTGGCTTTTCAAAAGACTGTAGATCTTGAATACCACCCCTATTCCCCAGTTTCGCTTTCAGTCAATCACAGAGTGCTTGGCGAATGGGGGGAAAAACATCAAAATATGTTAGCTAACAACATTCATATAGCCATAATCAACAGCACACCTCAAAGTACAGAAGTCGGCATCATCAAAGTAAAGCGTGAATGGTTATGTTGCGATTTTCCTCAGTGGCTGATCGACAATGGGCATTATGATTATTTCTATGAAATTCTAGATGATGAAACGGAATTGATTGAGCTATTCCTTTTTGTTTATTGCGATTACAGCCAAAACAATCTACTTTGGCAATGTGTGCCGGCAGATATTCAGCTTAAACGTAAGACTATTAAAGACTACCAAAAATGAAACATACAGATTTCTATGCTCTTCACAAAAAATTGGATGAGCAAGCACGTAATGAGCTGGTAGCCGCCATCAAAGCTCATGGTGGTGAATATATTTTTATTCACGAAAATGAGGATGGCGATTATAACAATGAAGAAAAGAACAATGCTCCTATAATTGCCGCTTCCACTCGATATATGGATGGATATGAGGACTTTTATGTGGTTCGTGTAGCTATTGAAGATGATTGGTTGCAAATCTATGGGTTCCCTAAAGATGATTGGTATGCTGAAGCTGAATTAACCAGTGTTGCACATGGTCATCTGGAATATATTATTGACATGATCCCGGAAACTGAAAATGTGCAGGACGTAACCATTGCATCCAAATCCTAAAAACTCTTAAAAATCGAGGTAACATTCTAAGAAATCGCATTTCTGCGACTATTCAACTATAAACAATTATTAACATGACAGTACAAGCTATGAACTGCCTTGAACTATATCGAGGCGGCAACCCCACTACTATCAAAAAACTGCTTCAGGCTCAGAAACCATCAGTGGTGAATGAGCTGAAAAATCACTTCGGCACCAACGATTTAGACAAACTTGCTATATGTCTGAGCAAAGGCAAATAATATAAACTTAAATTCACAACCAACATGATTTCAGAAGAAATTTCTAAGGAGATTTACGCCTCCTTACCCACAGAGCAGAAACTTAAACTTGCTCTTTACAGCGATTTCGGTGATGAAGCCAAAGAAGTTTATGATTTTCTCAGCTCCACCAAAAAGGAAGATGAGCAAATCAAAATCTCAATCGCACAAACAGAAGGCTCTCATCAGGCTATTCTGAATGATGGAGTTTACTACATCTATGAAGATGGCTCTGTTGAAAAGTTTGATTACGATAAACGTAATGCACCTACTCAGAAAGTAGAACGTATCGGCGTGGTAATGGGTAGTCATGCTCTCGCTGTCAATCTGGAAGATTACCCGGAACAACCTCTCACCAATCAGAAAGACCGTGGCAACTATCAGGGGTACATCTCAGAATACGATGATGCTGTTGCTGACTGGAATGGCAAGTCTAATACAGAACATATTAAATCTATCGGTACCGGCATAGAACTGAAAGATGATGAATGGATCCCGTCAGTCGCTGAACTCTACCTAATTTATCTCAATAAACGTGCAATCAACGCCGCCATTGAACTGAGCGGCGGTAGCCGCATCAAGAATGGCTGGTATTGGTCATCTACTGAGCCCTCGGCGACGAGCGCTTGGACCTTGGCCCTGTACGACGGCTACCTCTACTGGGCCGATAAGGTGCAGGGCAGCTACTACGTCCGTGCCGTGGCAGCATTTCATTAACCCTTAACCCCTTTATCCCTTTAACCCTTGGAGCGAAGCGACTACGAGCGGAGCGAGTGAGGGATAAAGGGGTTTAATCTCTTCCTTATGGAACCTTCATATCTTAGCAATGTCCGTAAATTATTACAGGCAAAGGATTATGAGGCTATTGCAAAAACAGAACCTCAAATTATATCAGATTGCAAAGATAAATTAAGTAAATGCACTACCTCGATAGGGATAATGCAGGCTTTTCTGCTTACTTTTGAATCTCTTCATAATGGCAAACAGAAGAATCCAAATGACCCATTACCAGATTATTTATTGAATATAACAAATAGGTTAATGAGTGAATATGGGTTCATCAAAATTGATGACTATAAATCGCTTCAAGCAGATGATGTAACCTGGTATTGCTGGAAACATAAAGGTAAAATTAATATCAATCCAGTAGTAATTAATAAGGTCATAACTGATTCTAAAGTTCACATTCGATATACTCATCACGAACCTCCAAATGGTTTTGAACACACATTCAAAGCCAATAATTTCAAATTTGCAATCAGACAGTTGGCTTCACCTACAAAAATGAGAGCTAACGCTAAATATACATTCTTTTTCTTCAACTTATAAACATTTGATAATATGGAATTTACATCTTTTGAAACCGCAATAAAAGATTATCTTGACAAACACGCTCAGGAAGATCCCACTTTTGCTCCAATATACGCAAAGCCCAATAAATCAATAGCTGAGTGCTGTAAGTACATCACTCAGGAGGTTGAGAAAAACTGTAGAAAGGGTGGTCGATGTGTAGCCGTCCGTGAACAAGAGGTATATGGTTTAGCTATTCACTACTATGATGAAGATGACATTGTAGTTGATGGGCCGAAGAGCAATGTGCAAGTAGCAGCCGGCACACCGGAAGTTACTTCCGAAATCGTAGAAGCGACTGCTGAAGCTCCCGAGACTACAGAAACAAAACGTAAGGTTCGCAAGCCCAGAAAGCCTAAAGCAGAAGTTGATCCTAACATACCGGAACCATTAGAAATCCCAATTTTCTAACTTGAATCACTTATGACAGTATGAAACCAAAGAATAAGCTTCAAAGGGAGGTTTTGAAACTATCTCAAAGCCTTCCTGAGCTGAATGATTATCAGCGTAAGGACGCAATCAAAAAGGTTGCTCCTCATATTGCAAAATATAATTCTAAGAAAGAATATGTTTGCTTGGATTGCGGTCATTCGTGGACTGGAGATGAAGCAAAGAGTGTTGTCTGTCCTCATTGTCATGTTCAGTTGAAAGTTGACAAATCTCGTAAATGGAATTACTGTGATAAGGCGTATTTTGCTATTGTTGCCAAATGGCAAGGCTTTCAGGTAATCCGAATGTTCTTTATGCAGACAAACCTCAGAAAAGGTAGAGAGGCTTCATACTGGATTTCTGAAGCATTTCAACGCTGGCTCAGACCGGATGCTAAATGCACTATCATCAGTCGTGCCCGGCATTGGCTTTCTCATTATTGTGATTGCTGGAATTGGGATAGTGATTTGGAGCTTCGTAATGAACATTATGGTCACACAATAATCCCTTATAAGGTTGTCGGACACTCATCAGTTATTCCAGAAATCAAACGCAATGGTTATGATGGCGATTTCCATAAATGTTCCCCATATACTCTTTTCAAAATGCTTCTGACTGACAATCGAGTTGAAACAATCTTGAAAGTAAAACAGTATCATTTGCTTAGATATGCTATGGCTTATTCTCATACCATATCAAGATATTGGGCTTCGATTAAAATCGCTCTCAGACATAAATATCAAATCAATGATCCGTCAATGTGGTTTGATTTACTCAATGCACTGGAATATTTGGAGAAAGATTTACGCAACCCTCAACTAATTCTTCCGAAAGATTTGAAAAAATCACATGATGAATGGATGGCTAAAAAGCGAGCCAAAGAAGAGAGGGAAGAAAGACGTCGGCAGCGAGAACGGGAACTGAATGAAGAGCAGCGTTATCTGGAGAATCTAAAAAGAGTAGCGAAAGATGAAGCTGCTTACAAGAAAGCCAAATCCAAATTCTTTGACTTAGAGTTTGTTGACAATGAGATTGTTATCAAGCCTTTGACAAGCGTGAAAGAATTTGTTGAAGAAGGTCATTTGATGCACCATTGCGTATTCTCCAACCAATACTTTAAGAAAAACGATGTACTGATATTTCATGCTTTGGTTTCTAATGTGTCGGTGGCCACTATCGAACTGTCATTAGAGAACATGATGATTGTTCAATGTCGCGGTGTTCATAACTCCAAACCTGAGCAGTATGATCGGATTGTAAACACAATTCAGTCCAACATTCCTAAAATCAGACAAAAAATAGCATCATAATATGACACAAAACGAAATTATCGCTGTGACAGCTATCAATAAGTGGCTGTATTATGGCTGGAATTATACGACTAAGTATTTCAGTTGGATTGATTCTGCCGGCAATGAGCAGGGTGAGTATCTTCCGGAGTTTCTTGGTGAAGTCAAATGGACTTGTCCTTTTCTGCACATGGTAGGAAAGTGGCATAAAGCCACGGAATCCCGCAATGCTGACGCATATCTGGTTTGTTTTTATGCGGAGTTAGACAATCAGAATAGACAGCTTTTGCTGGAATGGGTTCTACGATATTACTCCGGTGAAAAATCAATATTCTGATTATCATGGAAGTGTATTGTGTAAAGGTTGAATACGAAGGAGCTCGTGTTTCAAACAATTCTACTTGTCACATTCTTTGGTCATCTCTTGAAGGTGCAAAAGAAAGTTTGAAAAGAGAACGTGATTATATCCTTCAACATAACCCCTGGCTAAATAATGAGAACTGCATAGAAAAGGATGAAGACGAATATTTTTACGTCCATGATGACGATGATTATTACACTGTAACCATATCTAAAGAAACCGTCCATGACTGACAAGATATTAGAACTGTTTTTCGAGCCTGATCGGTGGACTTATGCCATTCATAAAGGCATTGGAAAACATATTAACAAAGCTCATCTATATCAGCTTACAAAACCATCTACAAGAATGGCTATGTATGCTGCTATAAGAAATGGCAAATATGTTATTGCGCCGCCACATACTGCTCTAATCCCTAAAGACAATGGGGAGTTCCGTACCGTATATATTAATGAGCCGGTTGATCGGGTATTTCTTAGTATCGCTAACGATTTACTGTTTGAATTGATGCCTGAAATGATTCATTCCAAGTGTCAATCCTATCAGAAAGGGATTGGTTGTGGCAAGATCGTCAAGGAAATATCTCGCAAGATTTGTGAAACCAAAGGCGAAATCATCGGCTGGAAATCTGATTTTAGTAAATATTTTGATTCTGTCCCCATTCAGTTCATAGATGATGCTTTTGATAAGGTAGAAGCCAAATGGGGACATTCATCAATCATAGATGTTCTCCGAAAGTATTATCATTCAGATTTATATTTTGACACTGATGGATTACTGCAAGAGAAGTATCAGTCATTAAAACAGGGTTGTTCAGTTGCCTCTTGGTTAGCCAATGTAGTGATGTTCAGTTTGGATGAACGTCTCAGTCAACTGAATGGCGAATATGTCCGATATTCTGATGATGCTCTATTTGTTGGACCTGACCATGAAATTGCAATGCAAATCATGGAGGAAGAGGTTAGCAAACGAGATATGGAGTTAAACCCCAAAAAGATAGAGTTTCTTACTCATACTCGATGGTTTAAGTTCTTAGGCTACTCGATTAAAGGAGCAGACATTTCTCTAAGTCAAACAAGAATTAAGGCTTTTCAAAAAGAGATTGAAAGTCGTACACTTCGATTTAAGGGCGCTACCCTTAGCAAAGCCATGTATTTGGTCAATCAATATCTCTATCGTGGTAACGGAGAGTATAGCTGGGCAACGTCAATCTTGCCAGTCATCAATGTTGACAAAGACATTCAGACACTGGGAGTATTTGTTATGGATTGCCTGAGGGCTGTTGTGACCGGAAAGACCAAAGTAGGAGGCTTAGGTTATGTAGCTACTCAATCTGATGGCTGCATCCAACGAGGTATAGGCAAAAATGTTAAAGCGAACCGTGCTAAAACTGACAAGATGTTTCCCGGTTTCTTTACTCTTGGATGTATGCAAAAGGCATTAAGAACCAGCAAAGAGGCATATAAAACACTAATATCCACAATGTAAACTTCATAATCATGCGACATCATATTAGAGACAGATAATCTATTTATATTGAGTGTGCAATCTTTGACAGAATGATGATTCATTTAGAGACGGATCAACATACAAACTGTTGGGCAAAGCTTAACAGCTTTCTGCCCAACGGTCTGACAGATCCTCCTGCATCAAAATATTATAGTAACACACAATTTCATCTGACTGTCAATTATCGAGTATGCGATTATATCTGAAGGGTCTTATCTTCAATTATACAGTAAACATTATGAGATGACCCAGCATTAATCATCCTGGTTCATCTCATCCGTTGTACTGTATATATCAACTCAATAAAGTAACATACCAAGGGCATGACAGATATATAAAGCTAAGTATATGGCAACTTTCTGTGAGATGATAAATTCAAATCTACCTTCGCTAATGAACGCGGCTTAGGCTTTATCAAGCCTCCTCCGCGTAACCGGAAGGTTGAATATCAATCCAATAAAGCAATATACCGCATCATCTTCAGTAGTTTCTTGAAATGCGTCAATATCGGTTCAAGAAAAACATCATTCAGTCATCCAGAATTGTACGCGGTTCAGGTTGCACCGGCTTTCACGCCGTGCCCGGTCGTTCAGCCGGTTCCACCTGAACCTTCTGGATTCCATCAATATAATAAAGTAACGCATCACAGTTTTTGAGAACCTAAAAAACCTCAGCATAGAGGATATAATCAAGAATGGCAAATTCATAGAGACTGGTCAAGATCAGGTTCCGAATCGACTCAGCCAGGTTGAGTCACCGTGGCTTCGAGTCGATTCGGATCCTGTCAGACCAGCTCTGTAATCGAACACAATATAGAAATATGCCGTGTCACTGAGATTATACTTTTTTATTCATATCAATTATGCAGAATATTTATAATGAATCTATTGAGAAAGTCGCAAATGGAGCTAAATTCCAAGTTGACTTTCAGACACGAAGCCTGAAGATTGATGGTAAATATATCATCAAAAATGGTGAGTATGATGGAGAGTTGGGCGTAGGTCTGACCACTAATCCATTGCTCATCATCACTCAGCTTTTCTTACGTTATCAGCACAGTTTGCCTTCAGAAAGAAGTGATAATAAACGTAAGAAATATTTCATCGCTCTTCCGGAACACGAACTGAGCGATGAGGATATGCTCTATGGCGAGCCACGTGAAACTGCTCAAATAAGTTTAGAACTATATGTTCTGGGCGTAATTCTGAATGGTTCTTTACAGTGGGATAAATTTGCTAAAGACAAATGGTTCTGGCAGTCTCCCAATGTAAAAGAACTTGTAATCCTAAAAGAATGGATTGAACCAACAACGAATAAATAACAAACTAACAATATCATACCGTTATGAAGAAAATCAATGTACAGTGCCCTAAGTGTGGTGCCAATATCGAAATCGAACACGTAGCAGTTGCAATCCCAGCTATTGCTGTCAGCTTCCCAGTTAAAGACGTAAACAAAGCTGAAAGCAAAATCGAAGCTCTCCGTAATGCCGGGGTGGATGTTTCCAATCTGTTTTCTATCTGTGGTAAAAACGGCGATTATGAAGTCGGCAGGCTGGCTAATGGTCGGCTCTCTATCGTGCCGGATGATGACCCTATATTCGCAATCATTAAGAAGAACGGCACAATTCCTGACCGTCGCTTATTCCGTCGCTGGATCATGGCTCAGGTCTTTCACATGCTGACTGAAACAGACTATAAGAGCAACATTCCCATAGGCTTTACTGCCGCTCTTCGTAGAAAAGGCTATAAATACCAGTGGACTATGGTAGTTGAAGAAATGCGGGTTCAATCCAAATTAAATCTCTCAGACCCGGAAAACTTTGCTGAACGTAATCGTTGGTTCAACAAGAAAGTTGTGGTCGAAATGGCGCAAGACTACATTTCACAGCTTAAAAAAGTAGTTAAGGGGCTACGTGTAAGACATTGCAAGGGCGTACCCTATGTGCGTCTTGGCAACACCAACATCTTTGTTACTGATATTCAGAGCAAGGTGTATGACCAACTTGAAAAGGCTTTGAAGTCTATCAAAAATGCCCGTACACCAGCTGTTTTAAGCATCGCCACTGAGAAATATTATCAGCTTATCAAGAAAATCTATCTGGCTTACGAACTTGATCAGTCAAGAGCGTTCAAAGACGCATACAAGGGAGCCGGTGCTTTCTTCACATTGAAGAATCTCATTCTCTTCCATGATTGTGTATTTCTCCACATGACACAGGAAGCATCTCTCGCTTACCTCTACCAACTCATTGAGCCTAAAGATTTCGAGGGCTATAAACTCTTCGGCATCTTGAAAGATTTTCTGAAACAGAACAATATCAACATAGCCGCTAAACAAGCTGAATGGCGAGCACAATCTTCTAAATAATGCTGCCTGACATTATCAGAACTGAATATGAGGTAGAAATTCTTTCGGATAACAGCAATGTTTATGTTCCGGGAGATTTCTACCCATCATCAGACTTCATTGAAGATTTCCTTTCTCAATATGAAGTTGATGATGTGGAGTATGTTGCAGTGAAGAGTCTCAAAACACCAGAAGCCATAAAATATATTTGTCGCCTTTGGGAAATAGACGCATATCTTCACACTTATAAAACAATTCACAAAACTCAATCTGTTAAAGACTTATGAAAGCCTATATCGTATGGTATGAAGAACTTGGCTATGAAGTCACGATACCAATAGATGAAAATGGTAATCTTCTTTGGGATAAATCTGATTTAGACCAAATTAAAGATTATGAACTAAAACTCTTCGGAAACAAAAAATGTGATAACTATTTTCATAGACATAATTATTCTCGTAAAAAAGGTATTGATCTTGCTCAACAACTTATTGAAAGCGATATTCGAGAAAATATATGGGAACCTGAAGAGATACAGCAACTGACAGTCTATCCAAAAACGGCAAAAGACTATCTGACAGATAAATCTTTGGACGAATTAAAAACAGCTTTTTATGAGCGGTTTAACATTACCAATTATGTTCCGGAGCTATTTGATCTTATACCTGAAGATGTTTTATATAGCTGGTTGACTGCGCAGTTTGAGAAAGAGTTTACATTACAAGAACTTAAAGAAGTATTTGAAGATGAATAGACTTGCGACTATACTGGAGGATTTCTGTGGATGCACGGGGCTACCTTTTGATAGTAAGACCGGCAGACTTACCGAAGAAGGTGTTAAGGCATATCAAATCCTTAAAAACATCATCAGTAAATTAGGTGAGCTTGAAATCATAGATGCCAAGAACGCCCATAAAAAGCTTGATAACCTTCGATATGGTTATCTCTTAGCAGGCAGATGGGATTATTCTGATTCTAACATTAAAAAGATTGCTAAGGCAACAGTTGGCAAGTCTTTATTTCAGTATGATTCTTGGAATGGTTCGTCTATGACAATCGTGATAGAGGATATTGAATTACAAAACAATGCGATTCATTTCACTGGTACAAACCATTGGGGTGGTAAATCTGGTATTGATGTCAATAGAGCAATGGTTGGTCAATTATTGGCTACCGGGAAAGCGGAGCGACACAATACTCTTGAAGGCTGTGATATAGTGACTCGATGGTCGTTAAATGACACATCTAATTAAATAATTTATAACATATAGCACATGAACACTTTAACAATAGGTCAAGATGTCTGGTGGTCAGACCCTGAAAATAAAACTTCAGGCTCTTATTTAGTGCTTGAAATCAAAAAAGACCCTAATGATGGTCTTGATGATAACACTATAATTCTCATCGGAAATGGTGTTTCTGAAGCAGAAGTTGAAGCTTGGGAGTTACAGGACATCGAAATCCGTAGAAAACGCATCAAAGAGCTTGTAGATCAGGTTACAACAATTGCAGAAAACGATGATTGGAGCGTTTACAATCATGATGATGAATATAATACCATTGACCTCTATATTTCAAAACGCTCATCAATGGATCAAGACTTTGGTTTTTATATTGAATGTAAAACTGCGGAAGCTGATGAGCTTATTAAGGCTATTGAAGATTACCACGATAGTTATGATCCTGATGAAGAGGCTGCTCTTTGGGTCGGTCCGGATGGTCATGGCTGTAATGGTGCTCCTTACAATTTGTCTGATCTTATTGAAGATATGCAGGAGTGTAAAAGCAATGTAAAAAAGTTGGTTGATTTACTCAATCAGGAGTTTAATGGCATCAAAATCACCAAACCTCAACGTCACTCTCAATTCTCTGAACGCTTGTATAACATCCGAACAGAAGTGCTTGAAGAGATTAATGACACCTTACATGATATTCGTGACAAGACCGGCTCAACAAGTGTTTTGTGGTCAAGCATAACCAATCAGCTTAACACTGACATTTGTGGTTATGATCAATCGGTACTGCCTTCCACTATTGGAATAAGTGACGATAACTCTTCAGAATTTGTTATTGTTTTTGCAGATTACTGCAACTGCTCTGATTCTATCAATGGAGAAAACATCTATACTGAAACACTGATTGACATCCTGCAATATCTTGAGGAATACCTATCAAAACTTTAATAAAAATTCAAAATGAGAACCAAAAAGACCGAAAAGGATACTGCTGAAAAGCGTCCGGCAAACTATACACCTCAGCCTGGCAACAAAGCCACTCTTACTTTGGCAGATTTCACTGATGATAATCTGTTTGCAGAACTTAGAAGACGTGGCTACAATGGTGAGTTGCGTTACTCAAAAGTAATTACGGTATGAAAAATCAAGCCACCAACAAGAAGTTGCAGTCAAAACTTTCTCGTCTCTGCAAGAATTGCGACTTAAAAAAGGATATGGGGTATTGCCCATTTTCCAACAAACCTGTTGGCGGAATTAATTTAGTGCATACTTAATTCTGCCAATGGGCTTGTC
>NZ_BEWW01000282.1 GCF_002933955.1 Prevotella sp. MGM2 | reverse complement strand
CGTTGATAGTATAGTGTGGTCAGCGAGTGACACACAGATTCTACCCCTCATACTTCTCCGGAAGGGTAAGATGGGTATAAGCGTCAGCCCCCTTACAGTACATAACAGGCTATGCCGCCTTTTGCGGCCGGCGCTTCGAAGTGTCGGACGCAGTGCTCATTCCCCGTCCCGAAACGGAGGAACTGGTGGCTGCAGCGCTCGAGAGCACGCCACGCCGCCTGCTCGACGTAGGCACCGGCAGCGGGTGCATTGCGATAAGCCTGGCGCTGGCACTGCCCCGAAGCAGCGTAGAGGCATGGGACCTCTCGGCCGACGCCCTCGAAGTGGCGCGACGCAACGCCCGACGGCTGGGAGCGGAGGTGCGCTTTGAAATGTGTGACGTCACGGCAGCGCCGGCCGCCGGCAGACGCTTCGACCTCATTGTGAGCAATCCGCCCTACATTTGCGAAAAGGAGCGTGCCGACATGGAACGCCGCGTATCGGACTACGAACCGCACATGGCGCTCTTCGTACCCGACAACGATCCCCTGCGCTTCTACCGCGCCCTAGCCTGCCTCGGCCGCAACCGCCTTGAAAGGGGCGGAAGGCTCGTGGTGGAGGTGAACAGTGCCTACGGCCGCGAAACGGCCGCGCTTTTCAAGGCGGAAGGCTACCGCGACATATCCCTCCGGAAGGACTTATGGGGAAAAGACCGGATTGTCAGTGCCTTTTTGGAATAAATTCACACTAAAAGGCGTGGCAAATAAAAAGAAAAACGTCTTAATAAAAAGAAAAATCAAAACCGTTTCTTAACTTTGCCGCGAAAAGACGGCCGCAACAACACGGGCCGCCGCATTAGCCTTACCGGCCTTTCCGCCCGAACGGGAAAGGGTGCGGGCACTCTCCGCCAAACTGCATCAAAACATACACACGACATATAATGGACTACAACTTCAGAGAAATAGAGAAAAAGTGGCGCACGAAGTGGGCCCAGAACAAGACGTACCAGGTAGGCGAGGACACCTCGCGACCGAAATTCTACGTGCTCAACATGTTTCCCTACCCTTCGGGAGCCGGCCTGCATGTGGGACATCCACTGGGCTACATCGCCTCCGACATATATGCCCGCTACAAACGGCTGCAAGGCTTCAACGTGCTCAACCCCATGGGATATGACGCCTACGGCCTGCCTGCCGAACAATATGCCATACAGACAGGACAGCATCCGGCCGTGACAACAGTCAAGAACATTGACCGCTACCGCGAACAACTCGACAAGATAGGTTTCTCATTCGACTGGAGCCGCGAGGTACGCACCTGCGACCCGCAATATTACCATTGGACACAATGGGCCTTCCGCAAAATGTTCGGCTCATTCTACTGCAACACCTGCCAAAAGGCACAGCCCATTGAGCACCTCACGGAACACTTCGAACGTCAGGGAACGGAAGGACTCGACGCCGCCTGCTCCGAAGAACTCAGCTTCACGGCCGAACAATGGCAGGCCATGAGCGAAAAAGAACGCGAGGAAGTGCTCATGAACTACCGCATAGCCTATCTGGGCGAGACGATGGTGAACTGGTGTCCCCAACTGGGCACCGTTCTGGCCAACGACGAAGTGGTGGACGGCGTTTCGGAGCGCGGAGGATATCCGGTAGTACAAAAGAAAATGAAGCAATGGTGTCTCCGCGTATCGGCCTACGCCCAGCGCCTGCTCGACGGGCTTGACGGCATTGACTGGACCGACTCGCTCAAAGAGACGCAACGCAACTGGATAGGCCGATCGGAAGGCACGGAGATGCAGTTCCGCGTGAAAGACAGCGACGTGACATTCACCATATTCACCACACGCGCCGACACCATCTTCGGCGTAACGTTCATGGTTCTGGCGCCCGAAAGCGAACTGGTGGACCGGCTGACGACACCCGACTGCCGCGATGAAGTGACAGCTTACGTCGAAGCCACCAAAAAGCGTACCGAGCGCGAACGCATAGCCGACCGCCGCGTATCCGGTGTGTTCACCGGCTCGTATGCCGTCAACCCTTTCACCGGAGACGCCATTCCGGTATGGGTGAGCGACTACGTTCTGGCCGGCTACGGCACAGGCGCCATTATGGCCGTTCCTGCCCACGACTCCCGCGACTACGCCTTTGCCAAGCATTTCAGCCTCCCCATCATACCTCTTATCGAAGGAGCCGACGTGAGTGAGGAAAGTTTCGACGCCAAAGAGGGCACGGTGATGAACAGCCCCGCCGCCGGTAAGAACACGCTCGGCGGATTCTCTCTCAACGGTCTCAGCGTGGTCGAGGCCATAGCCGCCACCAAGCGTTTTGTAGAGGAAAACAAGCTGGGACGCGTCAAGGTCAACTTCCGTCTGCGCGACGCCATTTTCTCCCGTCAGCGCTACTGGGGAGAACCTTTCCCCGTATACTACAAGGACGGCATGCCCCGCATGGTGCCCGAAGAGTGCCTGCCACTCGAACTGCCCGAAGTATCGAAGTTCCTCCCCACGGAGAGCGGAGAGCCGCCCCTCGGCAACGCCACACAGTGGGCCTGGGACACGGAAGCCTGCCGCGTAACGGAAAACAGCCGCATCGACCATAAGACGGTATTCCCCCTCGAACTTTCCACCATGCCGGGCTTTGCCGGATCGTCAGCCTACTTCCTCCGCTACATGGACCCGCACAACGGCAGCGCGCTGCTCTCCCCACAGGCCGCCGGCTACTGGGAGAACGTCGACCTCTACATCGGCGGCTCGGAACACGCCACCGGCCATCTCATTTACAGCCGCTTCTGGAACAAGTTCCTCTTCGACCTCGGCGTTGCCGTAAAGGAAGAACCGTTCCAAAAGCTTGTCAACCAAGGCATGATACAGGGCCGTTCCAACTTCGTTTATCGCATCAAGGACACCAATACGTTCGTTTCGCTCGGCCTCAAAGGCGATTATGAGGTCACCCCCATCCATGTCGATGTCAATATCGTTCAGAACGACATTCTCGACCTCGAAGCCTTCAAAGCCTGGCGGCCGGAATACGCCGATGCCGAGTTCGTACTCGAAGACGGCAAGTACGTCTGCGGCTGGGCCATCGAAAAAATGTCGAAGTCAATGTACAACGTCGTCAACCCCGACATGATCGTAGAGAAATACGGCGCCGACACCCTGCGACTCTACGAAATGTTCCTCGGCCCCATCAACCAAAGCAAGCCCTGGGACTCCAACGGCATAGACGGCTGCTTCCGCTTCCTGCGCAAGGCATGGAACCTGTTCTTCACCAAGGAAAGCGCACCGGCCGCTACGGACAACGCCCCCACAAAAGACAACCTCAAGACACTCCACAAGCTCATCAAAAAGGTAACGGAGGACATCGAGGTGTTCTCATACAACACGAGCGTGCCGGCCTTCATGATTGCCGTAGGCGAACTGGACAAGCAAAAATGCACTTCACGGGCCGTACTCGAAACATTAGTCATACTGCTCGCGCCCTTTGCGCCCCACATCGCCGAAGAGCTGTGGCAGCAACTGGGACACACCACCAGTGTGTGTGACGCCCGATGGCCGGAATTTGACGAGCAACATCTCAAGGAGGACAACGTGACGATGAGCGTTTCCTTCAACGGAAAAACCCGCTTTACACTCGACTTCCCCGCCGATGCCGGCAAGGATGCCGTGGAACAGGCCGTCATGGCTTCGGAGCAGACAAAAAAATACCTCGAAGGCATGCAGGTGGTAAAAGTCATCGTCGTACCCGGCAAGATTGTCAACATCGTTGTGAAAAAAGCCTGAACCGTTTTAACGCCATAACCCACCTACAGCCGTGCGTCTCACCCTCGTTCCCATTGGCGGTCTCTGCAACCGCCTGCGCGTAGTCCTGTCGGCCTTGAGCCTGGCGCGCGACACCCACTGCGCCGTCAGCGTGGAGTGGGGCAACGACAAAGAATGCGGCGCATGGTTTGACGAACTCTTCGAGCCCACCGGCGGCGCCCGGCCCCATATTGTGCGCCGCCGGTGGTGGGCCGCCGTCTCCAGCCAGCGCAATCTTCATCTGCCCGGCCTCGTCCGCCTGTTGGCGGGATACACGTATCAGAGCTGCCACAAAAGTCCTCCGACCGATGACGTCCTGCGGCCTCTCATACGGAAATACCGCCGCGCCTATCTGGCCTCCGGCTATCAGCTTTGCCCCTACGGCCGCGAAGAGCTGGCCCGCCTGCAACCGCTGCCTCACCTGCGGCGGCGCATTGCCGAGCTGACCGAAGGCTTTGCCCACTACACCGTAGGCGTGCACATCCGCCGCACTGACAACACGCAGAGCATTGCCGGCAGTCCGACAGAGGCTTTCCGCCGCGCCATGGAGGCAGAGATTGCGCGCAACTTCAACGTGCGCTTTTTTCTGGCTACCGATGACGAAGACCTCAAACGCCGCCTGACACAGGACTATCCCGACCGCGTTATCACACAAACCACCGATGTGCGCCGCGACACCCTTCGCGGCATGGAAGAAGCGGTGGTGGACCTATGGTGCCTGGCCGCAACGCGCAAACTGCTGGCCAGCTACTGGTCGTCGTTCTCCGACACTGCCGCCGAACTGGGCAACATTCCCGTGGAAGTAGTGCGCGACGACTCCTCCCATCCGCCGGCCTGACAACACCGTCAGAAAAGAAAAAACTACAGATCCGCAATAAAAAACACCTATAAACAGTTACACAGCCCCATACACACCATGGCACTCAAAATCAAACTCACGTTCTTTCAGGATTTCCGCGACTACCTCATCATCACCTTCGGCCTGTTGCTCTACGCCCTGGGATTCACCTGCTTTCAGTTGCCCTACGAAATCACCACAGGCGGCCTGGCCGGCGCCGGCGCCGTTATTTTCTATGCCACCGGTTTTCTGGTGCAGTACACCTTCTTCATGGTCAACATCATCCTTCTGGCCATCGCCCTCAAGGTGTTGGGCTGGAAGTTCTGCGTGAAAACCATCTATGCCGTATTCTTGCTCACCTTCCTGCTGGGCATCACTCAGGAAATAATGAAAGAAGTGGCCCTCACCCATCCCGACATGTTTTATGTCAACCCCAAAAGCGGGCTGCCGCAGGTGGTGAAGGACAACATCTTCATGTCGTGCATTCTGGGCGCCGCCGTGGAGGGCATCGGCCTGGGCCTTGTGTTCCTTAGCAACGGCTCGAGCGGCGGAACGGACATTATCGCCTCCATCATCAACAAATATAAAGACGTGACGCTCGGACAGATGATGATGCTCTGCGACCTTACCATCATCACCTCAAGCCTGCTGCTGCCCACAGGCAGTATCGACAAACTGCTCTACGGATACTGCACGCTCATCATCACCAACCTCCTGCTCGACTACGTTGTGGACCGCGGCCGGCAGTCGGTCCAGTTCTTCATCTTCTCGCTGAAATATGACGAGATTGCCGCCGCCATCAACGAAATGCACCGCGGCGTGACCGTGCTCAACGGGCAGGGATGGTACACCAAGCACGAACGCAAGGTGCTCGTGGTACTGGCCAAGAAGAACGAGAGCACCAACATTTTCCGGATTATCCAAAACATCGACCCGGGCGCCTTCGTGTCGCAGTCGAAAGTCATCGGTGTGTTCGGTTACGGCTTCGACAAGATAAAGGTAAAGGCTGACAAAAAATAACCTGTCGCTCCCCCGAACGCATCGGGACATACATTTTCAGCATCCTGCCGGAATTTTTCCAAGCGAGAATCCCGGCAGGATGCCGCATTTTCAAACCAAGCGCCCAAACCACTGAAGGCCAAGGGGAAAAGACGCATAAAAAAACATAGTATTTCTTTCAGAAAAAACATTACTTGGAATTTGAAAAGCATTACTTGAAATTCAAATTCCAATACGGACTTTTTTCACCTTAAAATCACCACGAAAAAAACAGTGCATGCGCCATGCTTTTCAGCGCCTGAAAACCGGTGGCAGACGGCACGCCGGCTTTCCCGCAGCCGGAAAGAAAAACACACCGGCCATCTGCCGGCCCACCCCCGCGGACACATCAGTCATACCCCACCGACACCATGAAAAAACACGAATGTTAAAAAACAGGAGAAAAGTGCTTCGCTTTTCGTCCAATCCGTTACAAATGCTTATTTTTACGACCGAAAGTATAAAAAAGCACCTATTATTTTACGTTATTCACTCTAATTTGAAAAGTATGAAGAAAATCTACTCTTTTCTGCTGGTACTCCTTGCCTTCGCAACCGGAATGCCGACAACAAAAGCGGCCGACATCCTCGTTGATCTGGGTACGGCGGTTGCAGACCTGAGCCAGTTACAGGAAGGCTCCAAGGTCGTGTTCTACAACAACGGCCGACAGGGCTATCTGATGGAGAGCAACGACAACACGCTCGGCCTGCGCCAGCTGGAAACCGGCACACCGGCTTCAGGAGCATTCATCTGGACCGTGACCAACCTACAGCAAACGGCAGGCGGCGTGCAGTTCCAACTGGCAGGCGCCAGCGGCGGCAAAATGTCGAACTTCAGCGGCAACCCCCTCAAGGCCACTACTGCAGCCGGCAGCGAGGCAGGCACTTTCACCGTCACCGTGAGCGACGCGGCCAACGGCCTTTTCAACATTGCCGATGCCAACGGCCAGTATTTCAACGGCAACCCTGTGGCGCAGGGCGGTGAGAACTTCGTTGGCTGGGGAGCGACAGGAGGCAACTCCAATTATAAGATTTACCTTCCCGAAATAGAAAACAAACTCACTGTTCCGGTAACGTTCTACTGTGTAGACCAGGCCACGGGAAGCCCCATCCAGACTGCCAGCCAGACTGACCTCGTCATCACAGCTTTAGTTGTGCCCGGCGATACGGTGGCATTCCCCACACACGCCTCGCTGCAATATTACACCCTCACGGAATATGACGCACCCGACGGCGACACTTACGCCGCCGGCACCCCTTTCGTCCTCGACGAGACAACCGAAGAAAGCGTTGACTTCACCCTCTATTATGAGGCATGGCCCACTGTCACCATCAACTGCGTCACGGGCAACGGAGCCGATGCGGAACTGTTCTTCACCAAGACCGTCCGTCTGGAAAAAGGCAGCATCCTGACTCTGCCCACCGCCAGTGAAATCGGCCGCGGCTATAAACTGCTCACCACCGACTACAACGACTATACTGTAACACAGGACGAAGTCATCACACTGGTTTACGAAAAAGTGGAAGTGCCCCTTCCGGTAAAGACAACGACGATTGCCGACGGCCAGTTTGCCGAAGGCACCACCTTCTACAACATGAAGTCCAACGGCTGGTATGCCTATGCACAGCCCGCTGAGGCTCAGGTGAAAATGGCCCAGTCCGTTGACCAGAACATGGCCGACAACTTCCAGTGGGCTTTCGTAAGAGGTGAGGAAGGCAGTGTTGTCATCTACAACAAGGCACGCGGTGCCGGCGTGGCCGTGACGGCCGCCAACAGCAACGAGGCCACACCTATTCTGATGAGCGAAATCACCGACGGGGTCAACGCCTATTTCGAGTTTAAGGACAACGGCGACGGCTTCAACCTCGTTTATCAGGGTACGCCTCACGCCAGCATCTCACGCCACGGCGGCGGACAAAACACCGACCTGAAATTCTGGAACAACGCCGGTTCGCTCAACGATGCCAACTGCCGCTTCGTGTTCGAAAGAGTGCTCACCGATGAGGAAATACAGGCACAGGAAGACAGCGCTGCACTGGTGCGCTACGCCCAATACACTTACACCGAGGACTGCGTAGGAGGCTACACCGCCACCCAGCTGGCCGCCATCAAGGATGCCGTGGCCAAGAAAGACCTCGAGGCCTGCGCAGCAGCCGTTGAACTGCTTGCCGGCGAAGAGACCATTGCCTTCGACCCCGACAAGGCCTACTACATTCTGAGCGCTTACCGCGACTTCACCGTGGCACAGCCTGAAAAGACCATGGCCATGGCGGCCAGCGCCACCGACTCTCTGATATGGAACAACCTCACGGCCGATGACGCTCATTACAAGTGGGTGTTCACCGCCGCCAGCGACACGACCTACACCATCAGCAACGCCGCCAACGCCAAGAGCATCGTCAGCTTCCGCTTCGGACAGAACGCCGTTCTCGAAGGCGTAGTCAAGAATATTGTTCCCGTTGAGGGCGAAGTGGCCGTAGGCGAAAAAGCCCCCTTCCAGATCATAGCGTCCGAAGTGGCCCCCGCCTCCTTCCGCCTCGTTCACAAATACTCTAACGACATCGTGACACTGAGCACCAACTACGGCGGCAATCCCCGCTGCACCGACCCGACAGCCGAACAGGGCACCATCACGACCTACAACACCGAGAACATTGAGGTGGTAGGCAACATCTGGCGCCTCAAACCCGCCGGAGCCATTCCTACCGGCATCGGCAACGCCACTGCCGGCGAAACCGACAGCAACGAGGCCGTTTACGACCTCAGCGGCCGCCGCGTGACGAAGCTCCAAAAGGGTATCTACATCAAAGGCGGCAAGAAAATCCTCGTGAAATAACCCCGCACACAACGGAAAATATCCAACAGAGAACGGGCGCAACTTGTTAAGGTTGCGCCCGTTCTCTGTTAATAAAAACAATAGAAGTCCTCAAACGCTGGGCAGAGAATGCCCGTTGATCTTCCGGTAAAGGTCGAGAGCATAAACATCGGTCATGCCCGAAACGTAGTCAAGAACAGCCATGAGGCGGTCTGCCAGCCTTGGCGAACGGAGCTGGTATTGCGCCGACACCTGCCCCAGAAGCAAGCGGCTGTAAGCCTTTTCGGGCGCCAGCACAGCCTCAACCATCAGTTCCAAAAGGGTGTAGATGATGCGATAACCGGCCAGGTCGATGTCCGTCACTTCCTTACACGAATAAATGCGGTGGCGTGCCACCGCCTCGCAGCGGCGGTAAGCCGTCAGGAGCAAAGGCGGAAGGCGGTCGATGAGCGATCCCTCGAACGTCCCAGCCAGAATCTCGGCCTCATGTGTCATGAATACCTCCACACAAGCCTGCTCCAAGGCATTAATCACACAAGAGCGGTAGTAAGCTATTTTATCGCCCGGGTCCGTTGCATCGGGATAAGCCTCCATCAGTCGCCCGCGGGCCTCCTCGCTATAAAAGCCGAGCAACAGCCCGATGGTTTCATCGGCCGACAGAAGACGCAGTTTATAGGCGTCCTCTATATCCATTATCTCGTAGCAAATGTCATCGGCGGCCTCTACAAGAAAAACCAGCGGATGGCGCACACCACGCAGACTGCCGTCGGCCTCCTGCCGCAAAGGCATGCCCAGTTCCTCGGCAATGCGCATGTAAATGCCGGTTTCAGACTCAAAAAAGCCGAACTTGCACTTGCCCGCCGGAGCGGCCGTGGAGGAGAAGGGATACTTCACGATGGCAGCCAGGGTACTGTAAGTCATCACGTAACCGCCGCGGCGCCGGCCTTCGAACTGATGCGTGAGCAGGCGGAAGGTGTTGGCGTTACCGTCGAAGCGGGTAATGTCGGCCCACTGCACATCATTCAGGCGCTCGCCGTCAGCCGAGACGTACTCCTTCAGACGGGCGCCGGCTCCTTCCGAAAAATAAGAACGTATGGCCCGTTCGCCACTGTGGCCGAAAGGCGGGTTGCCCAAGTCATGGGCCAGACAAGCCGCCGAAACAATGGCTCCCAGCGGCTGAACGTCTGACTCCGAGAGTTCAGGATGGCGGGCAAGGAGCTCACGGCTCACATCCGTTCCCAAAGAACGCCCCACGCTCGACACCTCCAGGCTGTGGGTGAGCCGGTTGTGAACAAACACGCTGCCGGGAAGGGGAAATACCTGCGTTTTATTCTGCATGCGGCGAAAAGGAGCCGAAAATATGAGCCGGTCAAAATCGCGCTGAAACTCAGTGCGCCGCTCGGTAGCGGCACGATGGGTGTCCTCTTTGCCCAGACGCTTGGAGGATATGAGTTGTTTCCAATTCATGGTCATTGACATTTTTCGTAAAACAGAGAAGAAAAACTAACGGGCGGGACAGGGTAGGGGAAAGCCGCGAAGCAGAACCGACACCTCCGCATTGCGGCAACCACCATGCCATCCTGTCGACTCACCGGCCGCATTTCGCCACAAAATTACGTCAAAAAAAGTTGCCCGTCATTTCTTTTCAGATTTTTTCTGACTTTATATGCTTGAAATTGCGTACTTTTGCCCACTAAAACTGTATGCCGAAAACATCATGAAAATAAATATCGTCAACCGCTCCCGACACCCGTTGCCCGCCTATGCCACCCCGCTGAGCGCCGGTATGGACCTACGCGCCAGCCTCGAGGCGCCCGTCACACTACCGCCTCTTGGCAGATGCCTCATACCCACAGGATTACATATAGCCCTGCCGGCAGGTTATGAGGCACAGGTGCGGCCACGATCCGGACTGGCTCTGAAAAAAGGCATCGGCCTGCTCAACAGCCCCGGAACCATCGATGCCGACTACCGCGGCGAGATTGGCGTCATCATGGTGAACCTCTCGACAGAAGAATTCATCATCAACGACGGTGACCGCATTGCCCAGCTGGTGGTGGCACGTCACGAAACCGTAGAGTGGCAACCCGCGGAGGTCCTCGACAGCACAGAGCGTGGCGAAGGCGGTTTCGGCCACACAGGCAAAGAATAAGACAACGCCCGACAAAGAACTCCCAATATTCCCCGGCAAACGCCGCCTCCAACCGGCGGCCGGAAAAAACAGGCCGGTCATCAAAATGCAACCACGACACATCACATACCTCATACTCGCCGCCCTGCTGCCCCTTCTGACAGCCTGTAAAGGCAGCCGGAGTGCGGCCGGAACCACCGACCCCATCATGCCGGGCCGGACGCTTTCCTACGAAGACAGCCGCCGCTTCGACGCCTACTTTCTGGAGAGCCTGCGCCAACGCGAAAAAGGCAATTACGACGCGCAGTACGAACTGCTAACGCGCGCCCTCGCCGTCAATCCCGATGCTGCCGAAGCACTTTATGAAACCGCACTGCTGAAACTCTCCTTCGGCGGTTTCGATGACACCACCCACCGGGCCGAGGGCGAAGCCATGCTCCACCGGGCCGTGGCACTGGCTCCCGACAACCCGACCTACAAGGAAACGCTGGCCAACCAAATGGCGCGCGAAGGCAACTACGCAGGAGCCATCAACCTCTACAAGACCATGGTGCAACACCACCCGACAACCGACAACATCACCGCACTGATAGCGCTACAGGAGGAGTCGGCCGACTTTGCCGGAGCCATAGAGAGCATCACCCGCCTTGAAGAGATAGAAGGAAAAAACGAACGCTACAGCCTTGAGAAATTCCGCCTCTACACCCAACTGGGCGACAACGAACACGCCTACGCCGCCATAGAAGACCTCTGCGCCGAATATCCCGGCGACCTGCGTTACCGCGTACTCATGGGCGATCTTTACCAGCAAAACGGCTACAACGAAATGGCACTGGCCATCTACCGCGATGTGCTGGCCGTAGAGCCGGACAACGCATACGGGCAGATATCGCTGCTGGCCTACTATAAAAAAATAGGGCAGGATTCCCTCTACCATGCCCTCGTAGAGGAAGTGGTGCTCAACCCCGCAGCCACCGGCGAAGCCAAAACCGAAGCCCTGCGCGGCTACATGGCCGACAACCTGCAGGCAGGAGCCGACAGCACCGCCGTGATGCGACTTTTCAGCCGGGCACTGGCCATGCCGCAGGAAAACCGCTCGCTGGCCGAACTCTGCGTCTACTACATGATGATGCGCGGAATGCCTGAAAAGGACATAAAACCCGTACTTGAAAAGCTCCTCGAAACAGAGCCCGACTACACTCCGGCACGCATGTCGCTGCTCAACATCCTGCTCAAGAAGGGCGACATGAAAGCCGTGGCGCGCCTCTGCCACGACGGGGCACTCTACAATCCGGCCGAGCCCGTGTTCTATTACTATGAAGCGGCAGCGCTCATGCAGAACGAACAAAACGCCGAAGCGCTGGAGCGCCTGCAGCGCGGCGAAGAATACATCGGCGAGGACACCGACCGCGAATTTGCGTCCGACTACCAGTCCATGCTCGGCGACCTCTACCACGCCACAGGGGACACCCGGCAAGCCTTTTCCGCCTATGAGAAAGCGCTCGGAATGAAGAGCGACAACATCATGTGTCTCAACAACTACGCCTACTTCCTGTCGCTCACTGGCGAACGTCTCGACGACGCAGCAACCATGAGCCGGCGAACAGTGGAGGCCGAACCGGACAACGCCACCTACCTCGACACCTACGCCTGGATACTCCACGCACAACGCAACTACCGGGAGGCGCGTACCTACATTGACCGCGCACTCGAAAAGACACCTGAAGAAAAAGGCAATGCCAGCATATTCGACCACGCCGGCGACATCTACTACCGCTGCGGCGAACGCACTCAAGCTGTCAGATTCTGGGTGAAAGCCCTGAGCCTTTACGAAACGGCGAAAGAACGTGCCGCCGTGCGCAACAAAGTGAAACGCCGGCGTCTATAACTCCCATACATCCCGCCACCCGCCCGTCCGGAACAAACAGGCATTCCTTTTAGGAAAAGTCCGTATTACAATTTAAATTCCAAGTATTGCTTTTTAAATTCCAAGTAACGTTTTTGAAAGCCTCATGAAACCCATCATCGCCCTCCTGCTCACAGCCCTTACTCTCACGGCCTGTCATTCCTCGAAGAACCTGACAAAAACTCCCGCACCTTCCACGTCCGACACATCCGCATCGGCAGGCGAGGCCATGAGCGCCGCCGCCACCGAATTTGCCGGACGCATCGCGGCCACCAGCCAGAAGGCCTCCACCCTCACGGCCAAAATAAACATGGACCTCAACGCACTCGGCAAAAACGTCAGTGTGGGCGGTTCGCTCAAAATGAAGAAAGACGACGTCGTACAGCTGTCGCTCAGTTTCCTAGGCTTCGAAGTAGGCCGCCTTGAGTTCACCCCCACAAGCGTACTCATCGTGGACCGCGTGAACAAGCAGTACGTGCGCACCGGCTACGACCAAGTGGGATTCCTCAATCAGGCCAACCTCGACTTCTACACCCTGCAGGCCCTCTTCTGGGGCGAGCTGTTCATTCCCGGCCAGCACCCGCTCACCACCCCCGGCCGCTTCCGCCTGTCCGAAGCCGGCGACCACACCCTCCTCTCGCTCACCGATTCCCCGTGGCTGGAATATTCCTTTCTGGCTGCCACCAAAACGGCCCTAGTGGATCGCGTGAACATACAAGGCAAAAACGCGGCCGACAAAGGCACCTTCACCTGGCGCTACGGCAACCGCACCACCGTGGGCGGACAGCCCTTTCCCACTACGATGGCCTGCAACGTGAGCGGCATAGGCAAGGACATGAGCTTCAGTCTCACCCTCTCACGACTCAACAACGACTCCGGATGGACGACACGCACAGCCCTATCCGACAAATACACCCGCCGCGAGGCCGACGACATTCTGGGCAGGCTCCTCAGCCTGTGACACGCCGGAAGGAATGCCGCGCCGGCACCGGAAAGCACCCAAAACATAACCTCACTCCCACATAACCCACAATGTCCATACATATCCTGTCGAAAACACTCCTGACAATAATATTGCTCGCTGCCGGCCTCACTGCCGGCGCGCAAACCAACAGCCGCATCAAGCAACTGCAAAAGCAGAGCACAACGCTGAAGAAACAGATAGCCGACTCCGAAAAGCTCCTGCGCTCGACAAAAAAAGACGTCAGCTCGCAGCTCAACAATCTGGCTATACTCAACGGACAGATTGACGAACAGCAAAAAATAGTGACCGGCTACGAAGAAGAAGCCGCCGGACTGGCACGCGACATCAACGGGCTGGAAAAACAGATAGCCACCCTTACGGCCGAACTCGCCGCCTGCAAGCACAAATACCGCCGCGCCGTGCTCTACATGAACCGCAACCGCCTCATGCAAAACAAATGGGGCTTTATCCTCATGTCGGAAAACTTCCGCCAGATGTACCGCCGCATGCGCTACGCCGCCAACTATTCGAAATACCTCAAGGTGCAGGGCGAAGCCATCAGGAAAAAAGAAACAGCCCTGCGGGCAAAACAGCAACAGCTTGCCACAACCAAACGCGACAAAGACCTGGCACTGGCCGACGCACGCCAGCAGCAAACCGCCCTCAAAGGACAAAAGGAACAGCGGCAAACGGTTATCGACGAACTCAACAAGAGACAAAAACAGCTCAACAGCTCCATAGCCCAACAACGCAAGAAATACACCACCCTCAACGCCAACATAGAACGCCTCATACAGCAGGAAATAGCCGCCGCCGAAGCGCGGCGCAAAAAGGCTGAGGCCGAACGGCGCGCCGCCGAAGAACGCAGACGCAAGGAACGCGAAGCGCGCGAAAAGGCCGAAGCCGCCCGGCGGGCACGTGAAAAATCGTCAGCCTCAAAGAAAACACCGGCCAAAACAGGCAAGAAAACGCCCGCCAAGCCCGAACCGCGTTACGAGAAAGAAGACAATACCGACCGTACTGTCTCGTCAGGCTTCAGGGCCAACCGCGGACGCCTGCCCGTGCCCATCACCGGTTCCTACGCCGTAACAAGCCGCTACGGACAATACAACGTCGACGGGCTCAAAGGCGTGACGCTCGACAGCAAAGGCATCAACCTCACCGGACAGCCGGGCGCCAAGGCACGCTGCGTCTACGAGGGCGAAGTGTCGGCCGTAGCCAACATCGGCGGGTCATACATCGTCATCGTGCGCCACGGCGGCTATTATTCCGTCTACAGCAACCTCTCCGGCGTGTCAGTGCGCCGCGGACAGCAGGTAAACACCCGGCAGACACTGGGCAACGTGGCGCGCGACGCCGCTGGCAACTGCACCCTCCACTTCCAGCTGCGGCAGAAAAACGGCAACACCGCCACACACATCAATCCCCTGCCATGGCTGGCGCGATGAGCCGGCGCAACCGAAAACAGGGAACAGCCCAGCCACAAAGAGACAAAGTTTCTAAAACTTTATGCCTCAAACGCTTGGCCGTATGCGCAGAAGTCCTTAACTTTGCACCCGCTAAAAAGCACATTAGTACAATTAATTAATTTATCTACATCATGTATTTAGATTCTGCAAAGAAGCAAGAGATCTTTGGACAGTACGGAAAGTCTAACACGGATACCGGCTCCGCCGAGAGCCAGGTGGCCTTGTTCTCATACCGTATTTCCCACTTGACGGAGCACATGAGAGCCAACCGTAAAGATCATACCACCGAACGCGCTCTCGTTAAACTGGTAGGTAAGCGCCGCGCCCTCCTCAACTACCTCAAGGACCGCGACATTGAGCGTTACCGTGCCATCATCAAGGCCCTCGGCCTCCGCAAGTAAGGCAAAGACCTTTTCCTTACGTACGAACTACAAGCTCCCACAAGCATACGTTGCTTGCGGGAGCTTGTAGTTCTACGCCAAAAGACAGAAGCCGCAACACCAGCCGGCAAAATAACGAAAACATATCTGAAAAAATAATTATCTGAAAAGACTTTTTAATCATTTTTAATCCGTAACTTTGTCACCGGCTTCCATGAATTCGTCCTCCCGTTTCAACAAAGGCACAAAATGTCTGATGAGAAGCAGAGGGGACCCCACGCCGAACGCCACAGGCGGGAAAGAGGCGGGAAAAAGGAGCCATGACATACAAAAAGGCGTTTATCACGCGCTTGTCTCTTGACACTTGGAAATCTTGCAAATTTACCACAGGTATTGTCAGAGAAAAGCAACGATGGATGTCCTCGGGATGTGCATATATATCCCCCTGTCTGCATTGCAGCCCCAGCCATGCCTCACTCAAGGGACATGCGTTACTGCTTTGCAGACTATGGGGAGGATTATATTCATATCGGCGTGGGCTCTGTGTTGCTCGTTCTTACAATATCGGGCAATGCAAGAGCCTCCAGGTGTGGGACGAGTAACGATACAGTTCTCACGCTTTTTTTGTACTATAACTTCAATACAGAATTTGCCTATTGGAGAACTGGTGGCGCATTTTATCAAAAATGAAGAAACACAAAATTCATTCGCTTCTGTTGGCTGCCTTGTTGCCACTTGTTCCCTGCAAGGTCATTGCGAGAGACATTTCATTCGGTATCAGCTCTCACTCCGGGAACTTCTGGGGCAGCATCGTACAGACACCTGTATTATTAATCAACCAGATATTGGGATTAGGCAACGGTGGCTTCAGTTATGACTGGCTCAGAGTAAAGGACCAGCAAGGAAAAATAAAGGTAGATAACGGCAAGTACTTCGGCTTTAAGAGCAGAGATGTGTTCAATAACTTCGGCTACGGCATCACTATTGGCTACCAACCGAAATTCTCCATTCTCGGCATATTCCTCAACGGAGAATACAATTTCCGCCAATTCGGCATGCAGCCCAACAGAAATCTGGACTACATGGAACGGTACAAGTCAAGCAGCTGGTCAGCAGGAGCCATCCTGCGCGCAAGCATTCCCTTGAACGATGATGACGAACACATCATCTTTCTTGAAATGGGTACGAAATACAACAAGATATTCAGTTGCAAGGGACCATTCGACAACGCCAAAGAGCAATTCGGTAACGGGCTTTCCACGAGTTTCGGCCTCGGCGTCCGCTTTAAGGAAAGATGGGGTCAAGCCGAAATTCCGGTGCATTTGTTAAAATTCGAGAGCTGAAATGTT
>NZ_BEWW01000281.1 GCF_002933955.1 Prevotella sp. MGM2 | reverse complement strand
CCACAAATTTAACACTTTTCTCAAAATTCATGCACCGTGTTTTCGGCTTGACCCAAATAAACATCTTCCGTATTCCACCAATAAGCATCATTCTCTATCAAATAGCCGGTATCTGAAATATCACACCGCTTGCGACCTTTTTCAACAGCCTCACACAACAAATAACATCCTTTATAAGATCCATTCAACAAGACATGAGCAAAACAATAAGCCGGCTGCCATTCCATGCCTACCATCAGCCCTATCTTCATGCCGACAACAGTCTGTAAAGTATGCGTGTCCTGATAATTGCCAAGAAGCAGCCATTCCTTATCCTTAAAATCATCATCACCACGAAGCAACAAGTCAGCTTTCTTAGACAGTTTGACCTTATAAGGTTTTTTCAGCGGATAAGCACTAGAATTGCCTCTTATCTTAATCCGCATGCCTCTCTCTCCTTTGATATAATCGCCGCTGTCATACACTTTTTGTCCTTTTATTGTAATAGTAATTCTTCCCGGAACATAATTATTCCCAGTGATTCCATTTCCCATACACCCTGGCGGAGGCTGCACAAAAACGCATGTCGGCTCCACACCGTCAACGGTCGATATTTCGATAAGCGGCAAGTCTATCTGACGGATTCTATGCAAATACTCTCCACTTTCACCATCTTGAACCGCTCCTTTTACCTGATACAGGCAGGCAAACAAGAACATGGTCAAAGCCAACTTCCGAAGACCCGTTAACCTTTTTACAATCATAACGTAACTTTTTTATATGAAAATAATCTTTAAAATTCAATACAAAAATATAGATTTATTTTAAGATGACAAAAGGTGTCACAACAAGGTATTGGGCCAAACTCCCTCCTTGAAATATTGCACCGACTTACATTTTTTTGTAACTTTGCTGTCAGAAAATCAAAAAACTACAAATAAAACGAAATGATTACAGTTTCCAACCTTGCAATCCAGTTCGGTAAACGTATCCTTTATCAGGATGTCAACATGAAATTTACCAACGGTAATATTTATGGAATCATCGGTGCAAACGGTGCCGGAAAATCCACTTTGCTCCGCGCTATTTCCGGTGATTTGGAGCCAACAAAGGGGTCTGTAGACATGGGGCCTGGGGAGCGTTTATCAGTACTGAGTCAGGACCACTTCAAATATGACAACAATACCGTGCTAGACACAGTATTGATGGGACACACAGTCATGTGGGACATCATGCAACAGCGTAATGAACTTTACTCAAAAGCCGATTTCACTGATGAAGACGGCATAAAAGTTGCGGAACTGGAAGATAAATTTGCCAACATTGGCGGTTACACAGCCGAAAATGACGCAGCCACACTCTTAAGCGGTCTGGGCATAAAAGAAAATCTCCACGGTAAATTGATGGGCGAACTTTCCGGTAAACAAAAAGTACGTGTCATGCTGGCACAGGCTCTTTTTGGAGAGCCAGACAATTTGCTATTGGACGAACCTACCAATGACCTCGACCTGGAAACTGTGGAATGGCTGGAAGAATATTTGGGAAATTTTGAGCATACAGTGCTTGTTGTCAGCCACGACCGTCATTTTCTAGATCAGGTGTGTACGCATACCGTAGACATAGATTTCGGAAAGGTAACACTTTTCTCAGGAAACTATTCATTCTGGTACGAATCTTCACAGCTGGCTCTTCGTCAGGCACAAAATCAAAAACAGAAAGCAGATGAAAAGCGTAAAGAACTGGAAGAGTTCATTCGCCGTTTCTCTGCCAACGTTGCCAAAAGCAAGCAGACAACCAGTCGCAAAAAAATGCTGGAAAAACTAAATGTGGAAGAAATCAAGCCATCCACACGCAAATACCCGGGAATTATTTTCCAAATGGACCGTGAACCAGGCAACCAAATACTCGAAGTTCACGACCTTAAAGCGGTAACAGAGGATGGTACTGTACTTTTCGACAAACTCAACTTCACTGTAGAAAAAGACGAAAAAGTCGTTTTTCTTAGTCACGATCCGCGTGCGATGACCGCTTTATTTGAAATCATCAACGGTAATGCCAAACCTGCATCGGGTTCATTTAAATGGGGAGTAACAATTACAACAGCTTATCTGCCACTGGACAATACTGCTTTCTTCAACACAGATTTTAACATGCTTGACTGGCTAAGCCAATATGGTGAAGGAAATGAGGTCTACTTTAAAGCCTTCCTCGGCCGAATGCTGTTCAAGGATGAAGACATCCTGAAAAAAGTCAACGTTCTTTCCGGTGGTGAGAAAATGCGCTGCATGATTGCACGCATGCAATTACGCAATGCCAACTGTCTTATTCTTGACACTCCAACCAACCATTTGGACATGGAAAGTATCCAGGCTTTCAACAATAATCTGAAACATTACAAAGGTAATATTCTCTTCTCCAGTCACGACCATGAATTTATCAACACGGTGGCCAATCGCATAATAGAGCTTACCCCGAAAGGCACAATTGATAAATTGATGAACTATGAGGACTACATTCACGACGCACGTGTAAAAGAACTGAAAGAACAACTTTACAGTTAAATCTCATAGATATAGTATATGGCATGACTTTTGCAATAACTAAAAAGAAAACTTAAGAAAAAATGACAGAAGAGAATAAACATCAAGAAGAAGAGTTAAACGAGCAGGTTGACACGTCTCTAGAAGAACCAACAGAGGAACAGTTATCTGAAAAAAACAGCTCAGAAGAAGACAATGGCCAGACTGAAAAATCAGAAAAAGAGAAACTGGCCGAGGCGGAAGAAATGATAGCCAAACTTAAAGACCAGTTATTACGTCAGATGGCAGAATTTGACAATTTCCGCAAACGTACTATCAAAGAAAAAACCGAACTCATACTAAACGGAGGTCAGAAAGTATTGGAAAGTCTGTTACCTGTCCTTGACGATTTTGAACGGGCACAGGATAGCATGAAGCAAACCGACGACACTGAAACCATCAAAGAAGGCATCAACCTCATACAATCTAAATTAGCCAAAGCCCTAAGCACACACGGACTGAAAAAAATGGAAGTAAAGGAAGCTCTCTTCGATACCGACTTCCATGAAGCTATAGCCCTTATTCCAGCGCAAGAAGAGGAACAAAAAGGACATATAATTGATTGTGTACAATCAGGTTACTTACTCAATGAAAAAGTCATCCGGCATGCCAAAGTGGTCGTAGGACAATAATACGGCCTTTAACACCTCTTATATTATATAAAATACTATGGCTGAAGAAAAAGACTATTATAAAATTTTAGGCGTAGACAAATCGGCTTCCGCCGATGAAATAAAACGCGCCTATAAAAAAGTTGCGATAAAATATCATCCCGACCGTAATCCGGGAAACAAAGAAGCTGAAGACAAATTCAAAAAAGCCGCCGAAGCTTATGATGTATTACGTGATCCGGACAAACGCGCCCGCTACGATCAATTCGGTGCTGCCGGCGTTGACGGAAACGGCGGATTTGGAGGCTTTGGCGGACAAGGCATGGATCTCAATGACATATTCACCCATTTCGGAGATATTTTTGGAGATATGGGATTTGGAGGCTTTGGCGGATTTGGAGGTAACCGGCGGCAAGGCCGTCCTCAATACAAAGGAGGAGACTTACGCCTGAAAGTAAAACTGACATTACAGGAAATAGCCACCGGAGTCACCAAAAAGTTCAAGGTACGCAAACAAGTAACCTGCTCTTCATGCCATGGAAATGGTTGCGAAGATGGGCACCAGCCCGAAACATGCCCGACCTGTCATGGTAGCGGGTATGTAATACGCAGCCAGAGAAGTATCTTGGGGATGGTTCAAACCCAACAGCCATGCCCCGACTGTAATGGTGCCGGCACAATAATAAAGCATAAATGCAAACAATGTGGCGGTGAGGGAGTTGTAAATGGGGAAGAAATTGTAGAAATACAAATTCCGGCAGGTGTAGCAGAAGGAATGGTTGTGAACGTTCCAGGAAAAGGACACGCCGCCAAAAGAGGTGGTATTCCAGGAGACATTCAAGTGCTTATCGAGGAAGAAGCACATCCGGAACTCATTCGCGACGAAAATGATTTAATTTACAATTTATTATTAACAGTTCCTCAAGCTACATTAGGCGATTCTGTAGAAATACCTACCATTGATGGACAGGCACGCATAAAGATTGCACCAGGAACACAACCTGGTACTGCGCTTCGACTTAGAGGAAAAGGTTTGCCTGCCGTCCAAGGATATGGCTACGGCACGGGGGACATTGTAGTAAATATCAGCATTTATATTCCTGAAACTCTATCTAATGAGGAGAAAAAGGCTTTTGAAAAAATGAGCGACAGCGACAACATGAAGCCCAATCCCTCCATTAAAGAAAAAATATTCAAAAAGTTCAGAAACTATTTCAGTTGAGATAAACTCAAAAAGCTATTTCGATTTGAAACAAAGAGAGAGCAAGTAGACACAATATCCTCATTGTTTTGTCTGCTTGCTCTTTTATATTTATAAAATCAGATTCATGACCTATTCAGAAACCATTGAATATCTCTACAACAGCGCTCCACTATTCCAACATATTGGCTCCAAGGCATACAAAGCAGGATTAGAAACCACTCTGTTACTAGACGATCACTGGGGACACCCTCACCATAACTTCAAGTCCATTCATATTGGGGGAACTAATGGAAAAGGTTCGTGCGCACATACCTTAGCGGCAATTTTACAGATGAGCGGATTAAAGGTAGGATTATACACTTCTCCCCATCTGAAAGATTTTCGTGAGCGTATTCGCATAAATGGGGAAATGATACCTCAAGAAAGAGTCATTGATTTTATTGAAAAGGAAAAAGACTTTTTCGAACCGCTCCATCCTTCATTCTTTGAATTGACAACAGCACTAGCCTTCAAATATTTTTCTGATGAGAAAGTAGACATTGCAGTTATTGAAGTGGGGCTTGGCGGACGATTAGATTGCACGAATATTATTACACCTATACTTTCAATAATAACAAATATAAGTTTGGATCACACCCAATTATTGGGAAATAGTTTATCTGAAATAGCTCAAGAAAAAGCTGGTATAATAAAGCCTAATGTCCCTATTGTTATCGGTGAAACTCATCCTGAGACACGACCCATTTTTCAGATAAAGGCAGATGCAGAAAAAGCACCTATCACATTTGCTGAAGATACTCAAGAAATCAAGAGCGCAAGATTTCTTGAGAATGGAAAACTTCATTACGAGACATTGCATTGGGGGAATTTTTCAGCAGAATTATCCGGTAAATACCAAATAAAAAATACCAATACAATCCTTAATGCCGTACGCGTTCTACAGCAATACCTATCGTATACAACACTAACATTGGAACATGTCCATAAAGCCTTTTATAATGTCAACCGTCTCACGGGATTACAAGGACGTTGGCAAATAATAGGACAATCACCTATGGTCATTTGTGATACTGGCCATAACGCTGGGGGGTGGAAATATTTAAGCCAACAACTTGCGACTTCACAGTATAACAATCTGCACATCGTTTTTGGAATGGCTGCAGACAAAGACATAAATAGCGTACTGAATTTACTTCCTAAAAATGCTTTCTATTATTTCACACAAGCATCAGTACGTCGTGCCATGCCTGCCACAGAACTTAAAGAACTAGCTACCAGACATAATTTAGAAGGAGAAACATATCCTGATGTTACCTCCGCTTTCATCGAAGCTCAAAAAAGGACTCATGAAAATGACATTATTTACATTGGCGGCAGCTCATTCATTGTTGCAGACTTACTGTCTTTTTTAGAAGAATCACACTTAAATGGCCTATAAGAAACAATCCTTATAACAAACTTTTCGTATTTTTGTATCTTTTATATCCTTAAACAACTTAATCAAGCCCGAATCTCATGAAAAAGATTTTCATAGGACTAATATTAACAACCTTCTGCCCTAATATTACAGCAACAACGTCTGATTCTATTACAGCATTACCTACAGGTTCCACCATAGAAAAAAAATGGCATTATGAACACAAGGATGCAACAGGCATATCCCTTTCGTCAATTATTAAAAAGGCCGATTTATCCTTAAAATTCGGTGGATATATTGTAGGAAAATATAGTATAAGTGACCGTAAAGGACAAGCCTCAAACGGCGGTTTTGATTTACGCTTTGTCCGGCTCTACATGAATGGATATTGTTTTAAAGATTTCTATTATCGCATACAAATGGAAGTCAATGACGCTCCAGGAACTGATAAAGGGCCAAGAATTGTCGATGCTTTTATAGAATGGCAAAAATACAATTTTCTACGTATTAAACTAGGACAATTTAAACGTCCTATCGGATTTGAAAACCCCTATAGTCCTTTAGACGTAGGAATGGGAAGCTATTCACAAGCCACAATGAAATTAGCATCTATCGGCGACCGTATAGGAGAACATAAGACATCTGGACGCGATCTAGGAATACAAATACAAGGAGATTTTATACCAGCTGCAGATGGACACAACTGGATACACTATCAAATCGGTCTTTTTAACGGACAAGGCATCAATCATAAAGACAAAGACAATCATAAAGACCTTATCGGTGGACTTTGGATTTCCCCCATCAAGAATTTATCAATCGGCGGCTTTGGGTGGAATGGAAAATACACTAACGAAAAAGCACAACCAGATCTTACAAAAGAATGGAAATCAGTTTCCAGAATAAGATGGGGAACTGGAATTAAATATGAAAGCGATTGGACTATACGTGGAGAATATATGTCTTCTGTTGGTGGAGTTGTAAACAACATTAATGCTCCAACTCGCTCCGATGCTTGGTATACCACTATCGGATTTCCTATCATTAAAAATCTCAAAGTTTATGGACGTTGGGATTGCTATCGCGATGCCAAAACATGGTCTTCTCTAAAAACAGATTATGGTATGTCTGCCAATTATAAGTTAGGTAAAAATCTCATTTTCCAACTTAATTACATCCGGACGTATGACAAGTTGGCACAAGCTAATCAACGCTATAACACGTTTGATGCACAAATCTACGCTCGTTTCTAACTTTTTCATATAAAAAAGTATTTGTATCTTTGCGAACAATAATGTGTGTTGTAATGAAACAGAGACCAACAACTGAAGAGGAATTTAAAACAATCATGAATAATTGTCGTGATCTGTTTATAAAAAAAATGCATGATTATGGAACGGCATGGCGTATTATGCGTCCTTCCTCTATAACCGATCAAATTTATATAAAGGCTAACCGTATCCGCTCTATTAACACGACAGGCCAAAATTTAGTCGGCGAAGGCATTGCCGATGAATTCATAGGAATTGTCAATTATGCGATTATGGGAATGATACAGTTGCAGAAAGGAGCCAACATAACCATAGAAAATGACATTTCACAAGAGGAAACACTCACCCTTTATGATGAACATGCCAAAGCATCGTTACAACTTATGCTCCGTAAAAATCATGACTATGGTGAGGCATGGCGAAATATGCGCATTAGTTCATATACAGATCTTATCCTTATGAAAATCTTCAGAACCAAACAAATTGAAGATTTAGAAGGACAAACTCTCGTATCTGAAGGTATTGCCGCCAATTATATGGACATGATGAATTATGCCATTTTTGGATTAATAAAACTAACTATTGAAGCATAAAACACGACATATCACAATTTGGAGTATTGTCACAGTTTGCCGTTTATTGCTAGCTGGGACTTTGGTGTTTTCAGGTTTTGTCAAAGCCGTAGACCCCATTGGCATGCTTCATAAAATTAATGTATATTTTACTCACTGGGGACTACACTTTCCCTCCAATTCTTTAACGTTAAAAGTACTGGTAATTAGTCTTTCTACTGCAGAATTTATACTAGGTATCTACCTATTGCTTGGTATGCGTCGGCGTTTTACAACTGTTGTGACATTATCATTCATAGCAGTTATGACTTTGCTTACATTACTAATTAATATTTACAATCCAGTACCAGACTGTGGATGTTTTGGCGAAGCCATCACATTAACCAATGAACAAACATTAGGTAAAAATATCATTTTACTATGTAGTGCTATCATTTGTTTTGCCAAGAAAAAATACATGTTACGCCTCATATCTGAACGTAACCAATGGATCACATCTTTATATTCTTGGGCATACATTATATTACTAGGGTTATATTCACTACATTATCTCCCATCCATAGATTTCACTCCTTTCAAGACAGGTGTTGACATTAAAAAAGCTTATTACTCGCCAGATTCTCTTACTCCAGCCTCACTCGCTAGTTTTGATTGTTTTGACAAATATGGGAATCCTATAACAGAAACCCTTCTTAATGAACATGGCTTTACATTTCTGCTAACCTTACCAGACATTAGGTATGCGGATGATGGCTGCAATGATAGAATTAATGACATTTATGACGCGTGTCAAGATTCAAATTATCATTTCTATGGATTAGCTAATATTAATGCAGACTCCATGGCTATAAATAAATGGATTGATTTGACTGGAGCAACCTATCCAATTCTTACAGCTGATCCCAATCAGATTAATGCAATGGTTCGTTCCAATCCAGGTTTGCTCCTGCTCCACAATGGGAAAATCATAGAAAAATGGAGTAATAATAATCTACCAGTAATAACTACAGAAGGAAAATGGACTCCTTCTCAAAACAAATGGTTGGCAGACTTGTCTTATATAAAACTCATCTTATGGTTCATTCTACCACATTATAATAACATTAGATCGTATTTGGATTGGCAGTAAATTATTCAAACATTACATATTCACCAAACGTTTAAACAAAACAATCATGAGAAAAAAAATTGTAGCAGGAAACTGGAAAATGAATTTGAATCTGCAAGATGGCATTGCATTAGCCAAAGACCTCAACACTGCATTAACGGCAGATAAGCCTAACTGCGATGTGGTCATCTGCACACCTTTCATTCATCTTGCTTCTGTAGCCAATGAAATTGACAGCAATATAATCGGTTTAGGTGCAGAAAATTGTGCAGACAAGTCAAGTGGAGCTTACACTGGTGAAGTATCTGCAGAAATGGTTAAAAGCACAGGTGCTCAGTATGTCATACTTGGTCATAGTGAACGTCGTGCATATTATAACGAAACACCTGAAATCCTGAAGGAAAAAATAAACTTAGCCTTAGCTAATGGTTTAAAAGTTATTTTCTGCATTGGAGAAGTTCTTGAAGAACGTGAAAGTGGCAAACAAAGTGAGGTAGTAAAATCACAACTTGAAGGTTCACTTTTTGATTTATCTGTTGAGGAATTCAAAAATATTATCTTGGCTTATGAACCTGTATGGGCTATTGGTACAGGAAAAACAGCCAGTGCAGAACAGGCTGAAGAAATGCATGCTTTTATCCGTAGTGCCATTGCAGAAAAATTCGGGAATGAAGCTGCTGAGAATGTTAGCATCCTTTACGGTGGTAGTTGCAAACCTAGTAATGCCAAAGAAATTTTTGCAAAAGCAAATGTTGATGGTGGCCTGATTGGTGGTGCAGCGCTAAAGGTCGCAGATTTCAAAGGAATCATTGATGCTTGGAAATAATAAACACCATAAGTCAACGAGATATAAGTCTGAGACTTTATTATCTCGTTGACTTTCTCTTAATTATACAGTCCTATAAAAATGCCAATTCTAAAATTTCTTATCCATAGTATTATTTTTTTAATACCATCAGTTGCAATAGGGCAATCAACTTTCACGGAACATATTCAAAAACAACAGGCCGGCGAAGGAAAGGTTATCATCGTTCAAGACAGCAAAATTGATGATGTTGTAAATAATGTGCCAAAGAAGTCTCCTTCCTCCCAATCCAATACAGAACTCAAAGAAAGCACACAAAACAACCAGCATAATGAAAAAGAAGAAAGATATAAAAATAATACAACCTCTCATTATGCTGGAACACGGCAACGCTATCAAACTACAGGCTATCGCATTCAAATATTTACAGGTAATAACTCCCATAAAGACAAAACAATGGCTTATGAAATAGGAAAAAAATGCCAAAAAACTTTTCCTATGCTATCCATATACCCTCGCTTCATAAACCCTCGTTGGACATGTCGCGTTGGTGATTTCAAAACTCATGAAGAAGCCAATAAATATGCTCAAAAAATACGTTCTGCAAAAGTCTCAAAAGAAGTAAGAATTGTAAAATGTACAGTTCTTTTAGCCCATTAATTCCATAATATCCACATTCTAAAAATGATTTACGAAAACGAGAAAATAGAAAAGCTAAAGGTTCACTACGAACAAATCTTAAAACTTCTGGGAGAAGACGCTCAACGCGAAGGGCTTATTAAAACTCCAGAACGTGTAGCCAAAGCGATGTTAACTCTAACACGAGGATATGCCATGGACCCTATTGCAGTTTTAAATTCTGCAAAATTTAACGAGCAATATAATCAAATGGTCATTGTCAAAGACATCAATTTCTATTCTTTGTGTGAACACCACATGTTGCCTTTTTATGGTAAAGCTCATGTTGCATACATTCCTAATGGCTATATTACCGGATTGTCAAAAATAGCACGCGTTGTTGACATCTACTCTCACCGTCTTCAAGTACAAGAGCGTATGACACTTCAGATTAAAGATTGCATCCAAAAGGCACTTAATCCATTAGGAGTTATGGTAGTCATTGAAGCTAAACATATGTGCATGCAAATGCGTGGTGTTGAAAAACAAAATTCCACCACAACCACTAGTGATTTTTCAGGAGTTTTTCAACACGCTAAAACACGAGAAGAATTCCTAAAACTCATCTCAAACAAGTCCTGATCACACATCCTTTTAACAGAACAATCACTAACTTCACTCATTCTCTCTTTAGATAAACAGAATGAGTGATATTTTTTTTCTTAAATACTTGTTTTTTTCAAAAGTTATTAGCAAATTTGCCTTACAATCTAACAAAATTAATACAATCATGGAAAACGATAAAACAACAATCTGCGGATTAAAAAAAGAAAATTTTCAAAAAGAAATAAAAGGCAAACAAACAAATCTTTACTTTCTGCATAATGTAAACGGCATGGAAGTCGCGATAACCAATTATGGTGGCTCGCTTGTAGCCATAATGGTACCTGACAAAAATGGAAATTTTGCCAATATCATTCAAGGACATGATAATATAGATGACTGCATCTCATCGCCGGAACCTTTCCTTTCGACTCTCGTAGGTCGTTATGGGAACCGCATTTGCCATGGAAAGTTCACACTCAACGGCAAAGAATATAATTTAGCCATTAACAATGGCCCCAACCATCTTCATGGAGGACCAACAGGCTTTCATGCCCGTGTATGGGATGCCGAACAAATAAGCGATTGTGCCCTCGTTCTTCGTTATATCTCTGCCTATTATGAAGAAGGATTTCCTGGTGAGCTGTCAATGACAGTCATGTACACTTTAACAGACGAAAATGAACTTGTCATTGATTATAAGGGAACAACCAACAAAAAGACCATTGTCAATATGACAAGCCATGGTTTTTTCTCCTTGGCAGGAATAGCCAATCCTACCCCTACTTGTGAAAACGTTATTTGTGAAATCAATGCAGATTTTTATATCCCCATAGATGAGAACTGCATTCCCACTGGAGAAATTCGTAGTGTGAAAGGTACACCATTTGACTTTACAACTCCCCACACCGTAGGCGAGCGCATAGACGCTGATGATGAGCAGATAAAAAACGGTGCCGGTTACGATCACTGCTATGTACTCAACAAAAAAGAACCAGGAGAATTGACTTTCGCCGCAAAAATCACTGAACCTATTTCCGGACGCATCATGGAAGTTTATACAACTGAACCGGGATTACAATTCTATTCAGACAATTGGGCCGATGGTTACAAAGGCCAACATGGTGCTACATTCGGTCGGCGAAGCGGACTCTGTTTTGAAGCACAGCACTTCCCTGACAGCCCCAACCGCGCTTATTTTCCTCCTGTAGTGCTTAAATCCGGAGATGTGTACACTCAAAAAACAATTTATAAATTCGGGATACAAGAATAAACAGACAAATAAACATATAAGTTAGCAATGATGTCAATCCACTCATTACTAACTTATATATTTATTTTAATAATATCATCTTAAGACTATAATAATTAATCATTTACTAATTAAAATCTTTTAAACCATGAGTAATTCAAAAAAACAGTGGGGAGCCATCATCGTGATGATTGCGCTCTTTGCCATGATTGCTTTCGTGACCAATCTGTGCAATCCTATGGCAAAAATCATTAAAAACCAAGGCGAAATTTCTACCGTACTCGCTCAAATTGGCAACTACGGAAATTTTGTAGCCTATCTTATCATGGGCATTCCTGCCGGTATGCTTATAGCTAAATTCGGCTACAAGAGAACGGCTCTTATCGGCCTTGTTGTTGGCGCACTTGGCATTGGTATACAATGGTATAGCGGCCAATTAAATGTTGAAGAAAATCTTGGTCTTGTATTTGCAGTCTATTTGATAGGCGCTTTCATTGCTGGTCTGTGTATGTGTATTCTAAACTGTGTGGTAAATCCGATGCTCAACCTCCTCGGCGGTGGTGGAAACAAAGGCAACCAGTTTATCCAAATTGGCGGCGTATTCAATTCTGCTGCTGCTGTAGCCTGCTATATATTGATGGGTGCACTCATCTCCGATATGACAAAAGCCAAGATTGCAGATGCAACACCTGCACTGATGATAGCTTTAGGCATATTCGTTATAGCTTTCATTGTCATCTCTTTTACAAAAATTGAAGAACCGGAACAAGCACCTGTTCGCGTAGACCTCATAAAGGGCGCCCTCAGCTACCGTCATTTCTCACTCGGACTTCTCGCCATTTTCCTTTATATGGGCATTGAAGTAGGCGTACCCAGCTACGTAGGCTTCTATTTAACCGAAGACGCAAAAATACCTGAGAACATTGTAGGTTTACTCGTTGCCGTTTACTGGTTCATGATGCTGATTGGCCGTTTTGTAGGTGCCTCCATTGGCAATAAAGTCAGCGCACGTACTATGATTACCACTGTATCCACCATCACTCTTATTTTAGTACTCTTTGGAATGTACGCCCCCGCCGATATACAGGTTGCATTCCCCGGAGTAGATTGGGCTAAGTTGGAATTCATTACACAAGAAATTCCTGTAGGCATATTTGCATTCCTGCTCGTAGGTCTCTGTACCTCTGTCATGTGGGGTTCCATTTTTAACATGGCCGTTGAAGGTCTTGGAAAATACACAGCCATAGCCTCAGGTCTGTTCATGACAATGGTATTCGGTTGTGCCGTGATGATGTTCATACAAGGTCTCGTAGCTGATGCCACCAGCTATATCACCAGTTTCTGGGTGGTAGCAGGCTGCGCTGCCTACCTCCTCTTCTACGCCCTTGTAGGTAGCCGAGTGAGCAAGCGTGAAGACTAAAATTAATATTATAAACCTAAAATCCCTACCAATATGAAATTAACAATTGAAGACGTGAGAAGCCGTTTCATCGAACATTTTGACGGCAGCACTGGTTCCGTATATGCCTCTCCTGGCCGCATCAACCTCATTGGTGAGCACACGGACTATAACAATGGCTTTGTATTCCCTGGTGCAGTAGAACAGGGAATGATTGCAGAGATCAAGCCCAACGGAACCCGCAATGTACGTGCCTACTCTATCGACCTGAAAGATTATGTGGAATTCAATCTTGATGATGCCGCTGGTCCAAAGGCCAGCTGGGCACGCTACATCTTCGGTGTTTGCCGCGAAATGATGGCTTTAGGTGTCCCTGTCGAAGGATTCAATACAGCCTTTGCTGGCGATGTGCCTCTTGGCGCTGGAATGTCATCTTCCGCAGCCCTTGAGAGCGTATACGCTTTCGCACTTAATGATCTATGGGGTGAGAACAAAATAGAAAAGATGGAACTTGCCCGTGTAGGTCAGCGCACTGAACATAAATATCTTGGTTGCAAATGTGGTATCATGGACCAGTTTGCCTCTGTTCACGGAAAAGCAGGGAGTCTAATGCGTTTAGACTGTCGCAGCGGTGAATTTGAATATTTCCCATTCAACCCCACAGGCTATAAACTTGTTCTTGTCAACTCATGTGTAAAACATGAGCTAGTTGGTTCTCCCTACAACGACCGCCGTGAAAGTTGCGAGCGCGTGGCTGCCACCATCAATAAACATCATCCTGAAGTAGAAACTCTCCGCGATGCAAACTACTCCATGCTTAAGGAAGTAGAAAATGAAGTCTCTGCAGAAGATTACATGCGTGCAAAATACGTCATCGGAGAAGTCGATCGCGTTCTCAAGGTATGTGAAGCTCTCGAGAAAGGCGACTACGAAACCGTAGGCCAAATGATGTATGCCACCCATGAAGGCCTGAGCAAGGAATATGAAGTATCCTGTGAAGAACTTGACTTCCTCAACAATGTTGCAAAAGAAGAGGGTGTTACAGGTTCCCGCATCATGGGTGGTGGATTTGGCGGATGCACCATCAACTTAGTTAGTGAAGAACTCTACGATAACTTTGTCAAAGTTGTTAAAGAAAAATTCATTGCCAAATTTGGAAAATCCCCTGTTGTTATTGATGTTGTCATTGGCGATGGTTCCCGCAAACTCTGCTAAAGAACTTCGATAATAGTTACAACAAAAGCGGGAATACCTTTTGAAGGTATTCCCGCTTTTTGTGTAAAAACAAAACGGAATTCCCCATGGAGAAAACCCCGTTTGACTATTACAAGAATACAACATTTTTCATTCAAAATCAAGAAAGTACTTTCCACAAAAAGATAAGCTTTCCAAACATCATTCCATATTCATGGAATTCAAACTCCATCCATTATCTCCATGATAAATCATCAAATGCGTCATTCCTCCGTCCACACAAATATTCTCCCCAGTAATAAAGCCGGCTTTATCAGAACAAAGAAAAAGTACAATCGAAGCTATATCAGCCGGACATCCCACACGTCCTGCTGGATGCTGTGAAGCATCAGCTCCATAAAAGACCGAACCTGTTGTATCAATCCATCCAGGTGAAACCGAATTAACCCGAACTCTACCAGAAAAGCTAACAGACAAAGCATGGGTAAGAGCTGTAATACCTCCTTTGGCCGCTGTATAACTTTCAGTTTGAGGCTGGCTCATCCTGTCACGTGATGATGAAATATTAACAATTGAAGCGCCTTGAGAGAAATAAGGGGCAAATAATTTAGAAAGATAAAAAGGGGCTGTCAAGCCGACCCGCAAAGCATACTCAAACTCCTCATACGAGCATTCTGCAATACCTTTCATTAAAGGCAGGGCATTATTTACCAATATATCTACCCTACCATACTTACTTATTACTTTTTGCGCAAAAGTCTCCAGTACTTCCTTGTCTGCTACATCTCCAACAAAATGATTGCCAGGTAGCACATCTATAACACAAACCTCTGCCCCAGCCTTGACGAACACTTGGGCTATATGTTCCCCTATGCCTTTTGCACCACCTGTTATCACAACCACCTTGCCACTAAAATACATAATTATTAAATTTGATTTTGCCCCATAACAACCATAAAACAGGAGCCATCATTTTACCATCAATTGCTCTATCTCCTCAAACTTTTTACCCATATTTAACGAAAAGTAAATGCTGTAAAGAAGCGGCCCCCAACGTTTCTGGGCATCAGGAACAAGACAACGATAATTTTCCACATAAGGAAGAGCCAAGGTATAGTATTTTTTGCGTAAAGCAGCAGCCTGTTTATATGCCTTGGAATTGATGTTTGTTGGCATTATAATATTAGCGGCCAAACTGCAATATGCTGCACCTACATAATAATTAGCTTCAACAGCAGTCGTGTCGAGCATTAAACAACGCTTGGAAGTTTCAATCGCCTCTTCATAGCGTTGCAAATTAAGCAAAGCCAAACTCTTGCCTTCCCAAAAGACAACACAAGTACTATCCATTTGCAAAAGACTGTCAGATGCCATCACCAGTATTTGATAATCTCCACGCTCCGCACAATAATCAGCCCATCGGGTAAAGAAAAAAGGATATTGAGGATAATCTTTCAATCCGAGTTTCAGATAATCATAATAAGCAATGCTGTCCTTCAATGCTTCAGCTGATAGTGACATATATTCAAGAGCCTTACAACGATACTGGTTAGAATCTTCCAATAGAAAATTTTTAAATGTAAAAACCTCTGAATAATTATCGCTCAAATAGGCACTCTTCAGATAAAGATAGGCATTCCTCTGATAATTGGAATATGGTATGGCTGATTTATTACTTCCCCAAATTGCAAGTAAAGGAACCTGTATACTATGCTTTAACAAAGGCATAGCTGATGCATACTGCTTTTTGCTATAAAAATAACGTGCACCCGCATTAATGTTGGAATAATATCGATGTAACAATTCTTGATTCCCTTTTACAAACTTCATTTTCTTGCCTTCCTTGGCCAAACGCTGTTGCTCCTTCACATCACAACGAAGAATGTAATCATAAATTCCTAATGTACTATTAAAAAACTTAGCCGTATCATAAGATTGCTTTAAATAAGCCTTCTCATTCTCCACATTATTAATCAGAATCTGAGCCTCTTTTCCATAATCATATAATTGCGGATCTTCACACAAAAGACTATCCTTTGTAAGTTCTTCTACTTGTTTTAAAGCTTCAGTTCCGTTTTTGCTTTTCAAAGCAGCTTTCACCGGCTTGAACTGTTTCTGCGCATGGAGCATCCCCGATGGGCAGGCAACAAAAAAAGATACGATGAACAGAATATACTTCATTACTTAATTCATTTTATACAAGCACACCCGAAACGCAAATATTCGTTGCATTCCGGATGTGCAGTTACTGATTCGAATTGTTTTCTATAAAACCATAAATCTTTATATCAAATGCCCTCTATGACAGCATCTATCTCAGCTTTTTCCGCTTTCATTTGCAGATTCTCATAAATCATCTGCAATGTATATGCCCAAACCTTGGGTTGATTCGGAGCTAAAGCACGCGCTTTCTCCATATAAGGCAATGCCTTCTGATAATAGCTTTTGATTGTAGACAATTCCTTATTATAGGCAGCTTCATCTTTCTTATAAACAGCCTTATTAGTTCCTACATACTTAAATTTTCCCGCCAATTTGTCGGCCACAATCTGATTGATATAAGCTGAGGCCATGTTCACATTAGCTTCAAGAAAATCCGGATCATAGCTCAAGGCTTTCTCAAAACTCTCCTTCGCAGCCTGATAATCTTTCTTCATGTTAAGTTCCACGCAACCTTTCATATACCAGGCAATTTTATTATTGGGAGAAGCTGCAACCATGTCACTTGCCATTTTCTCTGCCGCAGCTAAATCATTATGGCTCACATAGTAATAAAGCAGGTTTTGCATAAAATTAGCGCTTTCGGTGCGACTCACAGCTTCTGTCAACGTTTTAAGCCACATGACAGAGTCACCTTTCTCCACATACGATTGCATTTTAATGATATACAAATCCCTCATACTGAGCGTATCACTGCTTAAGGCCTGATCGGCATAAGTTATAGCCTTATCCCATTTTTTACCATTATAACTCAGCAAGGCAAGGTTTACAGCGGTCTGACTATAAGCTGTTTTCTTTGAAGCATAGATAGAGTCTGTTTCATGAGAGGAGAATATCGGATTCTTGGGTAAGGCCAGATATTTCTCAAACAATTCCGTAGACTTCTCGATATTACCGTTCTGATTCATGAAAATCGCCGCATAATTATAATAGTCGAGCATGGAAAGCATACGTCCATGATTGGCTGCAACAAATTTCGACTTTACACGTCCCTTTTCATCAGGTTTGATATCCGCCTCATGACTACGGGTATAGTAATCTACCATTTTATCCAAACTATTCACAAACAACAAAGTGTCGAAAGGTACCCCTTGCGATGCTTTGATAAGCTCGGGATTGAAGATTTGTGCATTCACTTCAGCTGCCTTATGGTACATTTCGGCAAACTTTGTGGTTTTAGGATTTTTCAAGGCTTCTTCAAAAACAGCGGCAGCTCCTTGAAGATCACCTTTTTCAGTAAGCGTTTGTGCCTTGTAAATGGCATTGTTCTGTGCAAGAGTACTGCCGCAGATAACACCAAAAGTCAAAGTTAAGATTATCTTTTTCATAATCATAATTAATTAATGGTTAGCATTCGTTATTTGATTTCATTTTCAGAACTTGCCGTATCCGACTGTACATCGGCAACGCAGCCTTCCTCTACAATTTCCGTTTCAGACTCTTCAGCATCCGGTTCTTCCGCCGGAACCTGGCAAACACTTGATATTGTATCATTTCTACGTCCCAAGTTAATGAGTTTCACGCCTTGGGTGGCACGTCCCATCACTCGTACATCCACCAGATTAAGTCGCAACGTAATACCACTCTTATTGATAATCATAAGATCGTTCTCATCCGTTACAGCTTTAATGGCCACGACTTTTCCTGTCTTTTCAGTAATGCTGATAGTCTTGACACCCTTACCACCACGATTAGTCATACGATAATCTTCCACAAGACTGCGCTTACCGTAACCTTGATCGCTGACAACCATAATCGTTTCACGCTCCTTGTCATTGATACATACCATACCAACCACTTCATCTTCACCATCGTCATCAAGCGTCATGCCACGTACACCTGTAGCTGTACGTCCCATTGTGCGAACAGCATTTTCCTCAAAACGAATGGCACGGCCATTACGGTTAGCCAGCATAAGTTCATCTTCACCATTAGTAAGACAAACGCTGATTACACGGTCATCTTCACGTATTGTTATAGCATTGACTCCATTGGTGCGCGGACGTGAATATTCTTCCAGACAAGTTTTCTTAATAATACCATTCTTTGTACAGAAGAGGACATAATGTGACTTACAGAAATCCGCATCGCCCAACTTACGAATATGCAAACAAGCGTTAATGCTGTCGTCCGAATCTATGTTGAGCATATTCTGAATAGCTCTTCCTTTAGCGTTTTTAGCACCTTCCGGTATTTCATAGACCTTCAGCCAGAAACAACGTCCCTTGGCCGTAAAGAACAACATAGTGTTGTGCATCGTGGCGGGATATATGTATTCAATGAAGTCTTCATCACGAATAGAGCCTCCTTTCGACCCCACTCCACCGCGAGCCTGCGCCCGGAAATCTGCCAAAGGCGTACGTTTAATGTAACCCAGATGACTAATGGTTATGACCACTTCATCATCGGCATAGAAATCTTCGGGATTAAACTCTTGCTCCGAGAGTTTGATTTCACTACGACGCTCATTGCCATATTTTTCCTTCACTTCAATGAGCTCATCTTTCATTACTTTCTTGCAAAGTTCGTCATCACTCAGAATCTGCTCGTAATAAGCGATCTTGCGCTCCAATTCTTCAAATTCCTGATGAAGTTTGTCCTGCTGGATATTGGTGAGTTGTGCCAATCGCATATCCACAATGGCCTTTGCCTGAATATCATCAAGCTTAAAACGCGTCATCAAATTCTCGATAGCAGCCTGAGGCGTCTTCGAACTGCGGATGATGCGTACCACCTCATCAATATTATCGCTGGCAATGATAAGCCCTTCAAGAATATGAGCACGTTCCTGAGCTTTGCGCAAATCATAACGTGTACGGCGTATCACGACATCGTGACGATGCTCTACAAAATGACGTATGCAGTCCTTAAGCGTCAACGTTTTCGGACGGCCATGCACCAAAGCAATGCAATTGACAGGGAAGCTCGTCTGAAGCGCTGTCATTTTAAACAGTTTGTTGAGAACGACATTGGTATTGGCATCGCGTTTCACATCCACCACAATACGCATACCTTCGCGGTCACTCTCATCGTTCACATTGGAAATACCTTCAATCCTGCGTTCATTCACGAGGTCGGCTATAGATTTGATCAGCTCAGCCTTATTCACGCCATAAGGAATTTCATTGACAATTATCTTGTCATGGGCCGTGCCGTTTTCTATTTCAGTCTTAGCACGCATCATCACACGTCCGCGACCGGTTTCATAGGCACTTCTAACGCCCTGCATACCCATAATATATCCGCCCGTGGGAAAATCAGGGGCTTTTACGAAATGCATCAAATCCTCGATGCTGATTTCCGGATTATCAATATAGGCGACACATCCGTCAATAACCTCTCCCAGATTGTGGGTCGGCACATTAGTAGCCATACCCACGGCAATACCGCTGGCCCCGTTCACAAGAAAGTTGGGAATACGGGTAGGCATGACCGTCGGCTCCATCAAGGTATCATCGAAATTCGGCATCATGTCCACAGTCTCCTTGTCAAGATCCTGCATCATTGCCTCACCGACCAGGCTCAACCTTGCTTCAGTATAACGCATGGCCGCTGCAGAGTCACCATCCATCGAACCGAAGTTTCCCTGTCCGTCCACCAGCGGATAACGCATGTTCCAATCCTGTGCCATACGCACTAAAGCGCCATAGACCGAGATATCGCCATGAGGGTGGTACTTACCCAACACATCACCCACAATACGGGCCGATTTACGGGTGGGTTTATCATGCGTATTATTCAGTCCCAACATACCATAGAGGATACGCCGGTGAACCGGCTTAAATCCATCGCGCACATCGGGCAAAGCACGAGCCACAATTACCGACATGGAATAGTCGATATAGGAAGATTTCATTTCTTCCTCTATGTTTACTTTTATAATTTTGTCTTCGTCTAACATACTGTTTTGATAATTCTTATTTTTATTGCAAAGATAGTAACTTCTGTGTAAAGACAGAATATTAAAAACGTCCATTTTCAAAAAAACAAACTTTTTAAGCGATTTCCGACACTCAACGTTCTCTTTCGACAGGTAGCCGGAAGCAAAAACTCATTGTCTTAAAATCAATAATAAGCCTATTTCCGCCATTATCTAAATAAAGAGTATCCCCACCAATATGATAATTATCAAGCACACTCCAACTTTTAACACAATTTGTTTTTGGATGAAAAATGTAGTATATTTGTAATTGCGAAGCGGGGCTTTCTGTTTGAAAGTCCCGCTCTCTCAATATTTCCAAGTGGAAAAGCACCAATTATTCGCTATATTCCTTTTCAAAAATCCCAGTATTCGAATTAAAATTTCAAGTATTCGAATTAAAACTGCAATAAGAACTTTTCAAAATCCAATAAAATCAACCGATATCCTCGCGCTTCATTTGTAATAAAAGGTTAAAAATGTTAATTCCAATAACCTCTTCAAACGCTACTTCTAAAGATTTTTTCTATTTGGCATAATATATGCATTCCTATGACACACAACCCATACAGTTGTTTTCACCATAACAACCAATATATGAAAAACATAGAAAGGGATTGCAGTGTTACAACCAAAATCCCTTTCTATGTTAAAATCAGATTCCGAACTGTCCAGTCCCTTTAAAGGACTGAAACTTTTTTTACTCCTTTGCTTTCTGATCTCCCAATTCTATTGTGAAACTTCTATTGAGACCACTCTGTGTCTTGGCACGTATCCACAAGACACGATCGGTAGACAGGTTTGCCGCTTTAACGGCTTCATCAAAATCTTCCTTGGTGCGCATCTCACGATCATTTACCCGAGTAATGATAATGCCCTTTGAAATGCCGGCATCCTGCATTTTCCCTTTTCGGACTGCGGTAACAACAAGTCCATAGCGCAAATTAAGTTCACGCTTTTCCTGGTCAGTAAGAACACGCAAGGCAGCTCCCATTGTGTCGCTGTCCACACTCTCCAGCGCCACAGTTGTACCTTGCACATTGCGCAAGGTCACAGTGGCTTTCTGCGTTTTCTTGTCGCGCATATAAGTAATGGTCACCTTGTCTCCGGGGCGATGCTTGGTGAGTTGTTCCTGAAGCTGGCTCATTTTCCCGACCTTTTCACCGTCAATGGCAATAATGACATCACCTTCCTTAAGCACATCGGCCACAGCACCGTCGGAAGAGACCTCACCGACATATACGCCGGTCACGGTTCCGAGGTCTATAACTTTATCATTCTTTTCCTTTTGAAGGTCAATATAGTTTGTAACGTCACTACCGGTTATGCCAAGCACAGCCCGTTGTACTGTACCGAACTTTTTGAGGTCATCCACCACTTTATTCATGATTGATGTAGGAATGGCAAAACCGTAACCTGAATAGGAGCCTGTTTGAGAATAAAGCATCGCATTAATGCCTACCAACTGCCCGCGGGCATTGACCAGCGCTCCGCCGGAGTTACCCTGATTAATGGCGGCGTCCGTTTGAATAAAACTCTCGATGCCGCCGGTAGCTCCCAGTCCACGCGCCTTTGCACTGACAATGCCGGCAGTTACTGTTGAGGTCAACCCAAAGGGATTGCCAATGGCAAGCACCCACTCGCCCACTTTCAGATCATCGGAACTTCCTATACTGATAGGCTGCAAACCTGTGGCTTCAATTTTTATAAGAGCAAGGTCCGTGGCCTTATCCGTTCCGATGATACGCCCCTTGAACTCACGGTTATCGTTGAACTTAACCAGCAGTTCGTCCGCATTTTCCACCACATGATTATTTGTCACTATATAGCCATCAGATGTAAGAACAACTCCAGAACCAGCTCCATGACGTTTGGGAGTTTGAATCTGACGCTGCTGACGTCCGCCGCCACCACGTCCGAAGAAATCGCCGAAGAAATCTTCAAAAGGATCAACATAATCGACCATTTGCGTTCTTCCGTTGGTCGTCACTTTAATATAAACCACCGATCCCGTGGCTTTCTCTGCCGCATAAGTTAAATCAACAGGCTGCGTCACTTGTGACACAGCTGCAACCGGAGCTGCTAAACTCAAAGTCATCCCCAACGCCAATGCAGGCAAAAATGTACTTTTAAAAAACATAGACATATTAAATTTTAGTTTTGGTTGTTATTTTGAGATTTCATCAACTGCTTTGGAAAAAGAAGAAAACATCCTTTTTTTTACTGAACAATCTTTCTCGCGGGACAAATATAAGGTTAATCGCTCTAAAACTGTACTTATTCGGACTGAAATCATCATTTGCATGATTTTCTTTAACAAAGACTTCGCTGGTCTTAACAACGATTAAAAATTACCTACCAGATATTTTATAAGTTTTAGCCTTTTTCCATATCCGGCCTTGATGCCTAAATGCTTTCTCATTTATCACTTTCACAATGTTATCAATTGAAAAAAAATAACTAATTTTGCGGCGCTATCGAAACTGTTCTGTATTTTTAAGTAAATACTCAATCATATAAACCAATACGTTAACATTAAAATATATGAATATATCTTATAATTGGCTGAAGTCTTATGTCGACTTCGACCTGACCCCTGAAGAAGTTGCCAAGGCTCTGACCAGCATAGGTCTTGAAGTGGGGGGTATAGAAGAAGTACAGGCCGTCCGCGGCGGACTGGCCGGCCTGGTTGTCGGCCATGTGCTGACTTGTGAGCCTCACCCCAATTCCGACCACATGCACGTTTGTACCGTGGATTTAGGTATTTCCGGCGAAGAACCGGTACAAATAGTCTGTGGTGCCTCCAACGTGGCGCAAGGTCAGAAAGTCATTGTCGCCACATTGGGCACAAAACTTTATGACGGTGATGATTGCTTCACGATTAAACGATCAAAACTACGTGGCATTGAAAGTCTGGGCATGATTTGCGCCGAAGACGAAATAGGCATGGGCAAAAGCCATGATGGCATCATGGTGTTACCTGCAGACACTCCCGTCGGTATGCCGGCAGCCGATTATTTCGGTATCACAAGTGAATACATCATTGAAGTAGATATCACACCGAACCGCGCGGATGCCTGCTCACACTATGGGGTAGCACGTGATTTATATGCCTGGCTGATCCGTAACGGCCAAGCAAGCAGCCTTCACCGTCCTGCTACGGACAGTTTCAGCGTAGACAATCATGATTTAGACATTGACGTTGTTGTGGAAAATCCGGATGCCTGTCCGCGCTATTGCGCTGTCAGCCTGAAAGATTGTAAAGTAGGCGAAAGCCCTGAATGGCTGAAGAAGGCCTTGACCAGCATAGGTTGCCGTCCGATCAACAATGTTGTCGATGTGACCAATTACATTATGTTTGCCTACGGTCAACCGCTTCATTGCTTTGATGCCGACATGATTGAAGGAGGTAAAGTGATTGTCAAAACCTTACCGGAAGGTACTCCATTCGTCACACTTGACGGTGTGGAGCATAAACTCTCAGAAAATGACTTGGCAATCTGCAATACGAAAGAAGCCATGTGTATTGCCGGTGTATTTGGCGGACGTGGCTCTGGTACCTATGAGACTACCCGAAACGTATTGCTGGAAAGTGCTTACTTCCATCCCACCCGGATCAGGAAAAGTGCCCGCCGGCATGGCTTATCCACTGATGCGTCTTTCCGCTTTGAACGCGGCATAGATCCTAACGGCCAGATTTATGCCCTTCAGCAAGCCGCCATTCTTATACGCGAACTGACTGGTGGCACCATAGCCATGGAAATTAAGGATGTTGCAGCTCAAAATCTCAAAAAGCATTTTGACGTGACACTCACCTACCGGTATATTCATGATTTGATAGGGAAAACGATCCCGACAGATGTCATCAAAGAGATTGTTACTTCCCTTGATATGAAAATAACCAAGGAAACGGCAGATGAATTGACACTGCAAGTTCCTGCTTATCGGGTAGACGTCACACGCCCTTGTGATGTTGTAGAAGATATCTTACGCATTTACGGCTACAATAACGTAGAAATTCCCACGGCTGTAAAATCCAGCCTTACGATAAAAGGAGAAGTGGACGATTCCAATAAATTGATAAATTTGGTAAGTGAGCAGCTTGTAGGTCAAGGATTCAACGAAATACTCAATAATTCTCTGACTAAAGAGGCATATTATAAAAACACTCAAACTTTCGCACCGGAAAATTTGGTACGATTACTAAACCCGCTCAGTTCTGACCTCAATGTAATGCGTCAGACGTTGCTTTTCGGAGGACTTGAAGTGATTTCACATAATGCCAATCGTAAAAATGCCAATCTACGATTATTTGAAATTGGCAATTGTTATTCTTATGATGCGACAAAACATAATCCGGAAAAAGTACTCTCTTCTTACAGCGAAGAGAGCCATTTGGGATTGTGGCTAACAGGAAAACGCATTGAAGGCGCATGGGCTCATCCGGACGAAACAACCAGCGTTTATGAGCTGAAGGCTTATGTGGAACTCATACTGCGCCGCATTGGTTTCCCTATGGGCGGAATGCAAATGAAGAACGGCGAAAGTGATATTTTCAGCAAATCATTATGTCTATGTGACCGCAATGGGAAAACTTATCTTGAATTTGGTTTGATTAAGAAAAGTCTGACAAGTGCACATGACATTGATTCCGAAGTTTATTATGCTGATTTGAACTGGAGTCTTATCATAAAGAAAATACGCAATCGCAATGTCAGTTTTTCTGAAATCAGCAAATTCCCCGCTGTAAGCCGAGATTTAGCATTATTGGTAGACAAAAGCATCACTTTCAGCCAAATAGAGCAGGTAGCCAAGGCGTCTGAAAAGAAATTGTTAAAAAAGATAACTCTCTTCGATGTATATGAAGGACAAAATCTGGAAGCCGAGAAAAAAAGTTATGCGGTCAATTTCACTTTACAAGATGAGCAAAAAACAATGAACGACAAACAGACTGATGCCATTATGCAAAAGATTATAACCAATCTCCAAAAACAACTGGGGGCCCAGCTACGTTAAACGTCTATTGTAGGCACAAAACTTTTTAGTACAATTCATTATATACACAACAAAATAAACAATCCAAATGGGAAGAGCTTTTGAATACAGAAAGGCAGCCAAAATGAAAAGATGGGGGCACATGGCCCGCACATTCACCAAAATAGGCAAACAGATTGCTGTTGCTGTAAAAACCGGCGGCCCAGAACCTGAGAACAACCCTACGCTACGCGCTATTATCGCTACTGCGAAGCGAGAGAACATGCCGAAAGACAACATTGAGCGTGCTATCAAAAACGCAATGGGTAAAGACCAAAGCGAATACAAAACAATGACCTATGAAGGCTACGGTCCTCATGGAGTTGCCATTTTTGTTGATACGTTAACAGACAACCCTACCCGTACCGTTGGTGATGTACGTTCTGTATTCAACAAATTCAGCGGTAATCTTGGTACTATGGGTTCACTGGCCTATCTCTTTGACCATAAGTGTGTATTCTCATTCAAAAAAACAGAAGGTCTAGATATGGATGAGATGATACTCGACCTCATTGATTATGGCGTTGAGGACGAATATGATGAGGATGAAGAAGAAGGAAGTATCACCATTTATGGCGACCCCAAATGCTTCGGACAAATTCAGAAACATCTTGAAGAGAATGGTTTTGAAGTAGTTGGTGCTGAATTCACTTATATTCCAAATGATCTTAAAGAGGTTACCTCCGAAGAACGTGAAAGTATTGACAAGATGGTGGAACGTTTGGAAGATTTTGACGACGTACAAACTGTTTACACCAATATGAAACCTTCAGAAAACTAAGCCCCTCCCACTCCATAAACAAAGAACTTGACCGCAGACACGCTGAATCACACGTACAACTGCGGTCAAGTTTCTTGATTAAATCCCCCAACCTCTATCATGGAATTCAAAAATTTATTGGCTGCCAAATCCAGACGCGAATTACGAGAATGGCTTATGTTCCATCATAATATTGAAACAGAATGTTGGGTTATAGTAAAACGCGGAAGACCTCAAAATGACAGTACATTCTGGTATGTAGATGCTGTAGAAGAAGCTATGTGCTTTGGATGGATTGACAGCATTATAAAGAAAAACGAAAAAGGCATAACAGTACAAAAATTAGGTCCCAGAAAGATTCGAAGCAACTGGACGGAACTAAACAAGGAAAGATGCAGACGATTGGAACGGATGAGGCTGATGACAGACGCTGGAAGAAAAAGACTGCCAGACATGTCAGAAAAAGGATTTATTATAGATAAGGACATACTGCAAACATTACAATCTGATCGGGATTTATGGGAAAAATTCATCCTTTTACCAGATTTATATAAAAGAGTCAGAATAGATACTATCCAATCCCAAAAGAAGCACTCTTTGACACTATTCCAAAACCGGTTGGACAAATTCATTGAAAATACCCGCAAAGGTATTCTTTATGGAGAATGGAATGACAATGAACGATTATTGAACTATTGATAGTCTTTAGGTTCTAAAATGATAGTACAAACTGTTTGTCCATTGTCTATCGCCTTATAAACATAACCGAAATTTATTGCTTCGTCTTTACATGTTTTCCATTTAGCATCACCCTTCAGTTCATTCACAAGATATTGCTTCAAAACATCTTTTCGTGACAGGACCACAGAGGCTGCTGAAGTATCGATAGAAAAACATCGCCAATAAATACGTGTAGAAACATCATAAACCATACTATCCAATACTGTAAAATCATCTAATCTTTGAGGGCAATGCTTTTGAGTATATTCCTGCGCCTCCCGCACCATTCTATTATTTAAATTATTATTACACCCCACTAAAAATAGAAATAACAATACAAAAGAAGCGAATAATCGTCCCATATTTTTGCTGATATTTAATTGATTTGTACTTTTGCTTTTATAGCCGTCCTACATCAGGAACAAAAAAGCTATAGCTAATTAATTTTCGCAAAGATACAAATAACTTCATAATTTATTCTTTATGTACGAAGAAAGAATAGAGCGGGCTGTGAATCTTTTTTTATCTGGTTTCAACTGCTCACAATCAGTAGTTACCGCTTTTGCCGACCTCTACGGTTTCACTGAAGAACAAGCACTGCGCATGTCCGCGTCCTTTGGAGGAGGTATTGGACGCATGCGCCAAACTTGTGGCGCTGCATGCGGCATGTTTCTCTTGGCAGGTCTAGAGACAGGGTGTACTGACGGAACTGACCGAGAGGGAAAATCCTACAATTATAAAATTGTACAACATTTAGCTGAAAGATTTAAGGAAGAAAGCGGTGCACTAATATGCTCTGAACTTTTAGGATTAAGGAAAGACGCACCAACTAATAATCCAAAAGCTGAATCACGCACACCAGAGTATTATGCGAAACGCCCGTGTGCCAGAATGGTAGAAAATGCAGCACGCATTTTTGCCCAATTTCTTAACGAACGACAAACATGAAAATTTTACTCTTAGGCGAATATAGTAATGTACACTGCACTCTTGCTCAAGGTCTTCGAAAATTAGGGCACGATGTGACCGTTGCATCCGATGGCGATAGCTGGAAGAATTACCCACGCGATATCGATTTAAAACGTACAGACTTCGGAAGATTTAAATCGCTTGCTTATATTCTGCGTTTACATAAAAGTTTCCATAAGTTCAAAGGATTTGATATAGTCCAAATAATTAATCCGGTTTTCTTACCTCTCAAAGCCGAGCGCATTTGGTCTTTTTATAAATACTTGCGCAAGCATAACAACAAAATATTCATGGGCGCTTTTGGGATGGATTTTTATTATGCACAAGCTTGTTTGGATTGTCATACATTCCGTTACAGCGATTTCAACATAGGAAAAACCATACGCCACACCAAAGAGACTGAAGTTTGGAAACATGATTGGATAAATGGAGAAAAAGCCCGATTAAACCAATATATAGCCGCTGATTGTAACGGCATAATAGCCGGACTTTATGAATATCACACAGCCTACAAAAAGCATTGGTCTCAAAAACTCACATTCATCCCATTTCCTATCATCCCCCCCCCATCTCCCCATATCGTAAAGGAAACTCCCATGAAAATAAAGTTTTTCATAGGCATCCAGCGAGCACGTTCAGCTTATAAAGGTACAGACATCATGTTACGGGCTTTAGAGCGTGTAACAGCCCGTTTCCCAAACGAAACAGAAATGATAAAAGTTGAATCTGTTCCCTTTACCCTTTATCGCCAACTGATGGACGGCTGCCATATCATTCTGGATCAACTTTACGCTTATACCCCAGCCATGAACGCACTTGAAGCCATGTCTAAAGGACTTGTAGTGGTGGGCGGCGGAGAACCTGAAAATTATGAAATCATCAGCGAAACCAATCTGCGTCCCATTATTAACGTAATCCCTACGGAAGAAAGTGTTTATAACGCATTATGCGATATTATCATACACCGTAATAAATTACCTCAACTATCAGCCGACAGCCGTACGTACATTGAACGGCATCACGACTATTTGAAAGTAGCTCAAGAATATATTGACTTTTGGAGTGCAAGTGAATGAAAACACAAGCAAACGATTCAACCCAATACGAAGAAAGAGAAAAAAACAGGTTTGCTTGGCTGTTTTGCCAATTATAAGTATTTTTGCGAAAGTATAACCATTAAAAAACAAAATATATTATGAGAGTCATTATCGAACCGGACTATGAAAAACTGTCGCAGTGGGCTGCAGACTATGTGGTAAACAAAATCAATGCTGCTAACCCTACAGCAGAGAAACCTTTTGTTTTAGGACTTCCTACAGGCTCTTCCCCTATAGGCATGTATAAAGCATTAGTCAAAGCCAATAAAGAAGGACGAGTAAGTTTCAAACATGTTGTTACTTTCAACATGGACGAATATGTTAACCTGCCTGAAGAGCATCCGGAAAGTTACCACTCTTTCATGGCCAACAACCTTTTCAATCATATAGACTGCCCCAAAGAGAATATCCACCTTCTCAATGGCAATGCTAAAGACTTGGAAGCAGAATGTGCCAACTATGAAAAGATGATTGAAGATGCTGGCGGTATAGATCTCTTTATCGGTGGCATCGGTCCTGATGGGCACATTGCTTTCAATGAACCGGGAAGTTCACTAACCAGCCGTACACGCATGAAGACGCTAACAACCGACACTCGTGTAGCCAATTCACGCTTTTTTGACGGTAACCCCGAAAATGTTCCGGCCACAGCTCTGACTGTAGGTGTTGGTACTGTAATGAGTGCCAAAGAGGTACTCGTTCTTTGTAACGGACATAACAAATCACGGGCACTCCAAGCAGCTGTAGAAGGCCCTGTCACACAACAATGGACTATATCTGTGCTTCAAATGCATCAACACGGTATCATTGTATGCGATGAGGCCGCTTGCGAAGAATTACGCCACGGCACTTACAAATATTTCAAAGACATCGAAAAAGATTCTCTCTGATATAACGCATACTTAGAAATTTAATCAAGAGGCTGTTGGCCGCTGCAAAACCATTAATGTGTGGCTGACCGACAGCCTTTATCATATTCCTCTATCTATTTAATAAAACAATGTCCACAAACATATCTCCTTTTTCCAAGCCCAAATATGTCATGCTGAAACCTGCAGGTGCTGCATGTAATATGCGCTGTGACTATTGCTACTATTTGGAAAAGAAAAATCTCTACCAACAACAGCGCCGGCAAATTCTATCAGAAGATATGCTTGAAAAGTTTGTGGAACAATACATGAATATACAAACCACCCCATCGGTTCTTTTCACCTGGCATGGAGGGGAACCGCTGATGCGACCGATAACATTCTATCAAAAAGCACTGGAACTACAAAAGAAGTACGCTAACGGACGACAAATAGACAATGCCATACAAACTAACGGCACTCTCATTACAGACGAATGGGCCCGTTTTTTCAGAAAAAACAACTTCCTCGTTGGAGTATCCATTGACGGTCCTGAAGAAATGCACAATGCCTATCGCCTCACCCAGCAAGGGAAACCCTCTTGGCAACAGGTAATGCGCGGTATACGAACACTTAACCGCCATAATGTAGAATGGAACGCCATGGCCACTGTTAACAACTTGAACGCAGACTCTCCAGAAGCATTCTACCATTTTTTCAAAGAAATAAATTGCCATTTCATCCAATTCACACCAGTAGTAGAACGTCTTTACCGACATCAGGACGGTCGCACCCTTGCCAGTCCCATTGATGGTGCCTGGGCAGAACTAGCTCCTTTTTCAGTAACACCAAAGCAATGGGGAAACTTCCTGTGCCGTCTCTTTGATGAATGGGTACGAGAAGATGTCGGAAACTATTTTATCCAAATGTTTGATTCCACTTTAGCTGGTTGGATGGATATGGAACCATCCGTCTGCTCACTAGCCAAGACCTGTGGACATGCCGCAGTAATGGAAGCTAACGGTGACATATATGTCTGCGATCATTATGTATTTCCTCAATTCAAACTAGGAAATATCGCTGAACACACCCTCACAGAACTAATGTATAGTGCTGCTCAAAATGACTTCGGACAAAACAAAGAAAAATTGCTCACCACTCAATGTCGCCAATGCGACTATCTCTTCGCCTGCCATGGTGAATGCCCACGCAATCGGTTCTCAATATCAGCAGACGGCCAAAAAGGACATAACTACTTATGTCAGGGATACTATCGATTCTTCAAGCATGTAAGCCGCTACATGGACTACATGAAATATCAACTGCAACATGAACAGGCTCCCGCCAACATCATGGAGTGGATAAAATCTGGCGAACCAGAATATAGGCATTAACCTGAATATCATAAAAAGCATGTTCCTTATAGACTGATAGATATGAAAGAAAAACAGACGATCTACATCCAAGCCTACCATTCCCCTTATGGCGATTTGCTGCTTGGAGCAACAGAAGACAAACTCTGCCTCTGTGACTGGAGCAAAGGTACACCCAGAACTATAGTAAACCAAAGATTTCAACGCTTGATGAAAGCTGATTATAAAGAAAATTATTCAAAAATATTATCAAAAGCCCGAAAACAATTAGAAGAATATTTTACCAAACAACGAACTGCTTTTGAAATCCCATTACTCTTTATCGGCACAGAATTTCAAAAAAAAGTGTGGAGCAACCTACTAAAAATACCCTATGGCCAAACCATATCTTACAAGAAATTAGCCCAACAAATGGATTGTCCCTATGCTATCAGAGCTGTAGCCAACGCCAACAGCGCTAACGCACTATCTATTTTCATACCTTGCCATAGAGTCATCGGCAGCAACAATACTCTCACAGGATATGCTGGAGGATTAACCGCCAAGCAACTACTTCTAAATCTAGAAAACGAAAACACCCTAATTCGATAACACATCTTGACCTTACACTATTAAAATCCTATCTACTAAGATTAAAAGTCTTGCCTTTCGAAGGAAAATATCGATAAATCCTTTGACACCAAAGTATTGAAATAAAATCACCGTTTAAGGTTTATGCACAATATGCCAAATAACCATATCTACTTTATCTCTATAACAGCTTCATAGCTGTTGCAGCCGTAATAGCCTCAATGCTATTACCCACACTCAGTTTTTCGATAATATTTTGACGATGACGATTGACAGTGTGAATACTGATATCAAGTAAATCAGCAATTATTTTACTTGGCTTCCCATCCTTTATAAGATGTAGTATTTCCTTTTCCCTTTCAGTAAGAATACGTTTTCTTTTTTCTCCGAAAGAGAGTGCGATTATTTCTCCATTACTATTGTTTATGATATGTGGAGCTATGCCGTCTACCTCTGTTTGGACAGAAGAAAGATTATAGAAACAGAGAATAAGCCATATCTTGCCAGCCGGAGAAAGACCTATTATCTGCGTACTGTTCTCAATGCTCCTATAAATACCCTGCCGGTCTTTCATTCTTATACGACAAGTTGCCTTATAGTATTTCTTCTCGCATTCTTCGAGAGAATCCATCATTTTTAAAAATTCATATTCAAGCATCCTCTTTTCGACAAGGTCTTCGGGATGAAGACGATTATAGATTTCATCCTCATCACTTGAATTTTCTTCTTTATATATGCTTGATTCTTCAGTCAATCCGATTAATGTTCCAAATCCTTTGGCATAGATATAACATTTGTCACAGGACGCATCAGTAACTATCGCACATCCACTATTAATGTCGGCTATAATGGCTGCAATGGCCTTTGCCTCTGCCACATCAGATGGATCCAATGCTTCCATATCAAGATGTTGGGCTTCATAAATCATATTCAATTCTTTGCGAAGTATATCCATGGAATTATTATATAATGGTTATTTTTCAGTATTGCATATATGATATAGACTTCCTAATTTTGCAAAAATAATAATTAAATATCAGACTAATGAAAGAGAGAATAGCTTTTCTTGATGTTATGCGTGTAATCGCATGTTTTATGGTTATCATGATTCACTCTTGTGAATTCTTTTTTATAGATGATAACAATATTGGAATCCAAAATATGCGAGACGGCTTTTGGGTTAGTGTCATCGACAGCGCCTTTAGGTGTTCTGTTCCTCTCTTTGTCATGATTTCATCATTCCTGCTAGTACCAGTAAAGACTGATACTAGAGTGTTTTTTCATAGAAGGCTTCTAAGAGTGGTTGTACCTTTTACTTTATGGTCGATATTTTATGCCACATTACCTTATCTATGGGGAGACATGACAGCAACAGGTGTCATGGAGTCAATATCACATCTCGCCTATAATTTTAATGCATCCAGCGGTCATATGTGGTTTGTATATATGCTTATCGGCCTTTATCTTTTTATGCCTATCATATCACCCTGGTTGGAAAAAACCGGAAAGAATGGAGAACTCTGTTTCTTAACATTATGGTTCATATCCTCTTTTTTCGGGTCAAGCCGAAAACACGGTGCATGAATTTTGAGAAAAGTGTTAAATTTG
>NZ_BEWW01000280.1 GCF_002933955.1 Prevotella sp. MGM2 | reverse complement strand
CATTTCAGCTCTCGAATTTTAACAAATGACCCGGAATTTCGGCTTGACCCGTAATCACACTGACATACACAACTGTCACTGTCCCGTCATGATGTTTGTAACGTACTTGTCTGTTCGATCCGGCAGCATCCCGTAAGTCTATTTCTATGCCATTGCTCAAACGGTATTGTTTATCGCCGATTTTTGTAAATTTGCCATACTGGCTATAATTAAACGATATTGTGCCGTTTTCATCCATCGTACTTCTTGTGCGTATGCCTTTATGGCTATTGGCCTTTAGAGTATTTTCGCCAGTTTGAGGCGCAATGTTGGACGAAGGAGTGTAACTATTATACATGTTGTAGGAAGTAAACAAGTAATACCCGTCCGGCGTAAGTTCAATTGAAGAAAATGGATCGTTGTACTCGTCTTCTGACACAATACGGATGGCATCCTCGGTATAAGTTCCAGCGGCCAGGTTGTTGGGGTGGAACTCGGCAGAGGGAATCGCATCTTCCGGTGGCGTGTCGTTGCCACTGATTTCATTATCGGTTTCGCAAGCCGACATTACCATGCTTAGAGAAGCCAGTAAATAGAATAAATGTCTGATTTTCATATTATCATTCTTTTATTAAAATCTTAGTGCTATATAAAAACGGGAACCTTTCTGTTTCAGTTTGAATTTTTTTGTGTCAAATATACCGTTTTCTTCTCCCGCTTGTTTTTTGTCATCATCATCAAATGAAGTCTGTTTGTATTTGATAGTGCTCCACAAACCCTCTATACCAACAGATATTAACTTGTAGGAAATTGAAGCACCAGCCGACATGGCACAGCCGAAGCCATAAGAAAAATTCTCATTTTCTATAATGCCGGCTGCTGTCGGTCTTGCATGAAAATAAGTTGAAACGATAAGATGTTTCCAAGGATTGACACTGATGTTTGGTCCGATATGCAGGTCGTATTCGAGTTTGTGCATACCCAAATTAAGTCCCATTAAAGAGAGTATCGAGCCACTGGGGTCATCGATCACTATTTCATCGAAGCCGTCAGGATTTGAGCCGGGGAGCGTTCCTGGTGTTAAAGAGCTGGAATGATCCGTGTCATCAAGTTTCAGTTTGGTGTAATTTATACTCATGCCAAAGTCAAAACCAATTTTGACCATTCCGCCAATCGGTTTGCGGTGAAAGTAAATGGTTTTGCCACTTTGGATGAACGCGGAGAAATCTGTTTTCCATGTCATGGGCTCTCCATCAGTGCGCTCGATACGCGGGGCGGTAAGTCCAAATTTCCAGTACTTTCTGCGCTTCCAAATTTTCTCGTACTGTTGTTCTTTCTCTTTGGAATTAAGTTGCGATTTGATTTGTGCCAACTCGCCAGATAAGATTTGTAGTGAATCCGCCTGTTCATTTTGGCTCTCAGTATTGCCGCCGATTGAATCTGTCTTATTTTCTTGTGCTTGGACAGTAGAAAACATCAGGAGCAACAAGGTGACGCTGGTAGTGAATCGTTTTATTCCCATAGTCTTGTTTTGCCCGTACAGCTCCTTTCAGGCACTTGTTAATACATAAAGCGTGGAACTGCAATGCCACGTCTTAGTCGAAGGTCCTGAGAAAACCTGAAGTATACAGATGTAGAATAGCAGCCCACGCTATAGCGTGAGAACCACTATGCTATCCTTGTATACTTGTCTCAAATTTCTCAGGTTCTCGACTACAAGATGAGCATAACGCTTCTTTTTATTTCGTATGTCTTGGAAAGAGTTTCCTCTATCCGAGTGCAAAAATAGTCAAAAAATGCGGTAGTCACTTATTTTATTATCGTTTTCTTTGGTTTAATTGGCAAATCTTTTTTGGAAATATCATGAATTAGTGTAACGGCGTCGCACGTTTTTTCGATATCTGTCAGATTTTGCCGTATGTTTTCAGTCCTAAAATTCGGTATAGCTGTATGTACTTTTCTATAATTTTACCTCGCTGGAATGATTGGTGCGTTTTTATGAATTATTAAAGAATGCTTCTTGCAAAAATGTCCTGTTTATTCACCGTACATCAGTTGTTGAATCATGAAAATCTTCATTTGTTGTAATATAGGAAAAAATAAAAGTAATACTTGGAATTTACATTCGAATACTTGGATTTTTTACGGAAACTATTGTTTTTCAAACTGGAAAAGGGTTATTTGCCTTGCGGTAAAAGGGATAAAAATATATGCCCACACAAACTTGTGCGGGCATATATTATACCATTGACCGCCCATGTGATGCCATTGGCAACGGTGGGCTTTTGTTTCTTTGCTGTGAGCCCGGAGTCCTTCTCCGGCAGTTTTCCCGTCTCTTACACCGGGACCCGCAACCTGTGGAGGGGTTCGGGAGAATGTGACAATACTAGAAACCGTTTTTACATTGTGGCCCTGGGAGTTTCTGTTCCCAGACGCTGTTAAAAACAGAACACATACAAAGGTACAACGTTTGAGGGCGAAAAGCAAATTTTATAATGTGTTTTTGGTGCTCTTATCACAACATGTTATGAGAGGGTGGTGATAAACTGAGAAATAAGTAAGATTTCTTGTTTTTTTCTTTGCCTTTTTATATGTCTTAACTAACTTTGCTCTTGATAAAAGTAACCATGATGACAATCATCTTCATTATCTTATTAATTGTATCAACGGGTTTGATTTCGTGTAGAGAAAATAAAAAAGAATCGCTCTTGGAAACAGCTTCTGAGTCTGTTGCAGAAGTAAAAGATTCGGATATCGGTTGTGATTCTGTAGTAGGGAATGTTCCTGTTGCTGCAGATGGTTCGTTTGATGATTTCATTTGGAATTTTATGCGTGACAAAAAGTTTCAATATGCGCGTGTACAATTCCCCCTGCCAGAAAAGACTGATGGGAAAACGATATCACGGTCTAAGGCTCAATGGCACTTCGATGCATTATATGCCAATGAGAGCACATACGCTATAATCTATGATAGTGAAACGTCCATTGGGCATGAAAAAGAAAAATCCTTGAAGCATGTTACTGTTGAAAGAGTATTTTTGGATAAGGAGCGTGTAAAACAATACCTGTTCGATAAGATTGAAGGTAAGTGGCTGCTGACAGGAGTGGATACGCATCCTTTATCAGATAGCTTGAATGGTGATTTCTTTACTTTTTATCGTAGGTTTGTAACTGACCCTTCATTTCAGCGGTCTCATATTGCCAATCCTTTCGAATTTAAAACCTATGATTCTGACACATTTCAGGAAATTGACGGTGTGCTGGATGTAGAACAGTGGCCTGACTTTATGCCTGATATGCCTAGGCATGTTCTTGTTAATTTGGATTATGAACAGAAGTATGCGAACAGTCCGACACGCGTGATGATCTTGACCAGTTCTTCGGCCGGAATGAGCTGTACATTGGTGTTTAAGAAAACAGCATCGTCTTGGCAGCTTACGCGTTTGGAGGATTTGTAATGATGCCCTTTTGTTTTTCATGATAATTTTTTCTTGTTTCTTTAGATATACTAAGTATGCCTTCACTACTTCACCATAATACATTTGGACTTGATGTTAATTGCCGACATTTAGTTGAATACGCTTCTTTAAATGAGTTGCGTGCTGCACTTATTGAGCAGGTAACGCGGAGTGGCGAACCATGGTTGCATATTGGCCAGGGAAGTAATCTGCTTTTTACACGTGATTATGATGGGACTGTTTTTCATTCGCGGATTTTAGGACGTGAAATATTGGAGGAACATTCCGAGGAAGTAATAGTACGTGCCGGTGCCGGTGAGGACTGGGATACCTTTGTCAGATGGTGTGTGGAAAGAGGGTTTTATGGTCTTGAGAATTTAGGGCTGATTCCAGGCGAAGTCGGAGCTTCTGCTGTTCAGAATATAGGGGCTTATGGTGTTGAGGCCGGTGATTTGATCATCAATGTACATACGGTTGACACCCATACCGGTGATGAGCGTATTTTTAGTCATTCAGAATGTGACTATGCTTATCGGAGCAGTATTTTTAAAACCTCCTTGAAAGGAAGATTTGTTGTGACGCATGTGGATTTTCGATTGTCTCGTAATTTTGAGCCTAATTTAAATTATGCGGCATTGACGCGTGAATTGACATTGCGCAATCTGCCTTTGCATGAAATTTCTGCCCGGCAACTTTATGATGTCATTGTGGATATTCGGCGTCAGAAGTTACCCGATCCCAAAGAGGTTGGAAGTGCCGGTTCGTTTTTTATGAATCCGATTGTCAGTTCTGCTTGTTTTGAAGAACTGTTACGGCTTAATCCTCAAATGCCATATTATAAGCTTTCGGATGACTATGTAAAAATACCGGCTGGGTGGCTCATTGAGCAGTGTGGATGGAAAGGACGTCACTTAGGACGTGCGGGAGTTTACGACCGACAGGCTTTGGTTTTAGTTAATCTCGGTGGAGCTACAGGAGAGGAAATCGTTCGCTTGAGTGAAGCTATTCGTGATGATGTGCAGAGTCGCTTTGGGGTGGATATTCAGCCGGAAGTGAATTTTATATAAAGAGAAGCAATGGGAAGCTATAATTAGGGATAAAGTAACCAGTATGAGAGTTCCTATGATTATGATAGTGTGCACGTGTAAGGTGTTGCCATATTTATAGGGAAGTTGTTGAGGATGAGTTTCTACTTTGGTCACAAGTTAATTCTGGTAAGAATCCAAATTATTGTGGGAGTAGCAACCGTGCAAGCCACCAAGCCCCCCGTCCGCCTAAGCGTGTGTAGGTAAAAAGAAAGCGGCAGATGATGCCTTTTAATTCTTTTCGTTTATTCATAATGCTTTCAAGGAACAGTTGGCGAGCTATTTTAAAATTTCCTTCTCTGTATAATTGGCCGGCTAAGATGACCTTACGTGCTGTAAAGGCTGCCATTTCACGTTTTCCTATGTTAGGGGCTTCGGTTAAAATTTTTTCAGTTTCTGAGAGTGTGTATTTCAACTTTTCGTAATTCTCTGAAAATGATCTGCCGGTTATACTATTTGGGTGTTGATGAATGTAATGGTAGGATTGAGGAAGCCAAGTCAATTTAGGATTATCAAGCAGCAGGTTTATTCCTAACAACCAATCATTCCAAATGGGAACAGGGTGCCAACCGCCAAGTTTTTTAAGATATTCTGTTTGAAAACACATGCCTTGAGTGGCCAGCATACCTGTGAGAATTTGATCAGCTACTGACTTTGTGTGATAAACCACTCTTTTTTTCTTTTTCCCGTTTGGGAAAATCATGTATGTGGATGTAGCGACAACATTTGCTTTAGTTCGTTCGAAAGCCTCCTGAACATCCGAGAGAAAAGTTGGCGACATTTCATCATCGGAATCAAAGAAGACAACCCATTCACCTGTCACTCTTTGTAAACCGGTATTCCGTGCAGTTGCAGCTCCTTGTAAAGACTCGTTAGTGGTTATGATTGTTAAATCACAACTTTGGTGTTTTTCTTTAAACTCTTGACAGATTTTATAGGACTGGTCGGTTGATCCGTTATCAACTAAAATGAGTTGGATAGGTCTGAATGTCTGTGCTGCAATTGAGGATAGCGTGCGGGGTAATGTTTGGGCACGATTATAATAAGGAATGACAATAGAAAAAGTTTTCATTGACAATTACTTTTTTGTATATAACGTATACCATGCCACATATTGGTGAAACTTTTTATTCCAGCTTTAAGAGATGAGCGTGTCAGTGCAAATTTTATGCAGCGTAGAACAGCGCCTGTGAAACCGTATATATAATATAATACGGCCCCTTTTGAACGTTGCACTGCCGGTGATGTGGCAAATAGGGTTCCTGTCGTGCGGCTGTCTGTTTGCACAACCGGTAAAGGTTCATACCTTATTTTAAGTCCTTTTCGGTAGGCTGTATGGAGAAAGACTTCTTCTTCTCCGCATGCAAGAAAGGGAGAACCCAATCCGAAGCGTTCATCAAATGGAGGTAGTTTGTTGCTCCGCCGGCAGGCTATTTCAAATGATGTGAAAAATGTGAAGCGTGGGCGGCTTTCATAGGTGAAAGATTTTGTAGCATATTTTTTCATAAGATGCCCATCTTCATCGAGTGCCTGAAAATGGATGATGTCAGCCTCAGGATGTGCTTCAAATGTGGTTAGTATGTTTTGAAAGAAAACGGGGGTATATCGGGTATCGTCATCTGATATTAGGAGGATATCTCCTTGAGCTTCTGAGAAGGCGTTGTTTCTATTAGCGCATAATCCGGAGCGGTTGGTAGTTACGATGCGTATATCGGCTCGTTGGAGCAGTCGTTTTGGAATGCTTTCTGCTGGAACTCCTATTGGTTGCCATGAAATGAGATAGGTGATTTCATGAATAGGCGGTAAGATAATGTCTGGAACATTATTGATGCCTTGGCCTATCGTGCAAATAAGAATTTCGAGTTGCATTATTATGAGAGTGTGAACGGAACGCAGATAATTTTATGTTGTATGCCGCATGTAACGAATGCCTTCACTGAGATGGCGCATCATAGGCCAGAAATGACACATTTTGTCTGCTGCTGATTTCAGGGCAAATTGAAAGCATAACCACCATGCTTTTTTACCATACCGATAATAGGTATAGGCACCATGACTGCGTTGTACACCAGCATCGATATATATGAGGGATTTTTTCAGCATAGTTGATGTCTCAACTGTCTTAATGGGGAAATAGCGCATTTGTAATTTGGCACGGAAGGCATCCTCTAACCATATTTCTTCTTCGCCACATGTTAGAAATTTTGTTCCTAATCCAAAACGTTCATCAAAGCGAACGACACCTTGTACTTTTGTACGACGACACACCATTTCTATAGTTGAAATAGAATAGGAGGAAGGTCTTTTTTTAACATCAAAACTTATCTCAGGATAGTTTTTTAATGCTTTTCCTGTATAGGTGCTAGCCTTGAAAAAAGCGACATCAAGGGTTGGAGCTTTTTCAAATATTTTTGTAATTTCCTCAATCGCTTCAGGACGTATATGTGTGTCATCATCAGCAAACATGAAAAGATCTGCGTTCGATTTTTCCATTGCGAGATTACGGTTGGCAGAAAGTCCTTTTCCGTTATATTTGTAAATTGTTACATCTGATCTTGTTTTGATCAATTCGGGAATGAGGTCAAGGTAACGTTCGTCTGTATATTGATAAGATATAATATAGTGCAGATTCTCTTGTGGAGGGAGCAGTATGTCGTCTATGCGGACGATACCTTTGTTATAGGAACAGATAAGAATGTCGAGTGTCATCATGGTATAAATTTGTTTATGATTTCTGTGATGTATAAGGCTTCATCATTTGTCATTACTGGACTGATAGGTAGGCTGAGTTCTTCTTTTGCTGCTCGTTCAGCATAAGGAAATGACAGATAACCATAGCTTTTATTATAAACTATTTGTTTATGCAGTGCCAAAGGATAATGTATGAGAGTTTCTATGTCGTGTCTTGCTAAATAAGACTGCAATTTTTCGCGTGTGGGAGACATAAAAGGATATATATGGAAAACACTTTGAGTTGTGTCTCTGGTATATGGTATATTCCCGGCTGCGGTATTGTTTATATGTGTAGCATAGATTTGAGCTATTTCTTGGCGCCGTTTATTGTCATAATCAAGCTGGGTAAGTTTTATGCTAAGTACAGCAGCCTGTATTTCGTCAAGTCGGCTATTGCAGCCTTGGTAAGTGTGGTAATATTTGTTCTCAGCACCGTAATTTGCCAAAATTTGTATATGTTTCGCTAGTTTCTCGTTATTTGTGGTGACAGCTCCTCCGTCACCTAAAGCCCCTAAATTCTTGCCGGGGTAGAAACTGAATGCTGCGGCATCGCCCCAACTTCCAATACGTTTATTCTCAAATTGTGCGCCATGAGCTTGTGCAGCATCTTCCAATATTTTCAATCCATAGTCATTGGCAATTTTTTTTAATATGCGCATATTACAAGGCTTTCCGTAAAGATGTACAGGTATTATTGCCCGAGTCTTGCTGGTAATGAGTTGTTCGCAGTTGCGAAGGTCTAAAGTGAAATTGTTGTCAATATCAATGAATATGGGAGTAAGACCGGATCTATTTACAGCCTCTGCAGTGGCTATGAAAGTAAATGCGGGTACAATGACTTCATCGCCGTCATTCCAATTTTCCAGCTGTTTCATTGCTGTCAAAGCTAAAGTTAAAGCATCTAGTCCATTTCCTACGCTGATACAGTATGAGGTTCCAATGTATTGTGCGAATGAATTTTCAAATTCTTTTACATTTTTACCATTAAGATACCATCCGGAATTAATTGTTGCAACAATAGCTTCAGATAAGTGTGGCTGGTATTTTTGTGTGATTTTTTCTATGTCGAGAAAGGGGATGTGCATAAATTTTGATGAGATTAAGCGGTGACTTACGCTTTCTTCACTTCTTTGAGGAATGTAGATAAATCATTAATATAGCCCTCTTTAAAGTAGTTTTCGGAAGCGAGGCAAAGGCATACACAATCAATGGTGAAATTGGAGAATCGACACCATGTCATAGGAGGAATGTATAATGCTTCAGATCGGTTATTCATGGTAAAAATCATTTCTTCTTTATCGGGAGTAATGATATGGGCAGTGAAACTTCCTTGAATAGGTATGAGCAATTCTTCACAAGTTCGGTGGGCATGCTCTCCTCTCTGTTTTCCATGTGGAACATCGTAGATCCAAAATGCACGTTTGATTTCAAATGGTAATGTATTGTCTGAAAAATCTGCAACACAAAGTGCTCCTCTTTCGTCTGTTATTTCTTTTAATTTGAAAATTTGAGACTTCATTGTGAAATGTTTTTATTTCATCGGATATATCCAATATTTTGGTTTTAAACACTTACTTACATTTTTTTGACTTTCGCTGTCGAGTAAGGTGATTGATACGCTAAAAGTCAAACGTGGAGTGGGTGTTTCTGTATTTTCGCAACAGGCTTTGACATAGAGTGGCGAGAGTTTCTTTTTTAATATGTTTTGTTGTTCTATTGGAATACTGTCATTGTTATGCCAAAAATCATCAAGCGAAAAAGTTGGGGGTGATATTACGGAATCAGTATCCCAATTTTTATTATAAAATCGAATGGTAGTTTCTTCTGCTGGAGTCTTGGTCGTATGTAAACAGATATAAATCGTATCTGTCTTTTGGGGTACTTGAATTAATTCCCAATGACTACTTTCAGTCAAATCTATAGACAGACTATTCTGAGTTTTTTTTGTCAGAACAGATGTTCCTCCAAATATATTTTCACCTTTAGCAATCATTTTATAATTGTAAAGATCAATCATGTCTAGTCTTGGATTATGTTCAAGTAATGGTAATTCTGACATGGGAACTTTTAAGAATGTCGAATCAATATTTGTTTGTGCCGTTGCATTCTGAAATTTCAATAACAGAATAAGACTGAAAAGGATAGGGGAGAGAGTTTTAATTTTCAACATTTCTTTAATTCTATATGAGAAAGTCAATGGCTTCAGGTATGACGTTGATTTTTCTTTTTCTTTTTCTTACTTTATTGTAGGCCAAACGTCCGTCAATGCTAACTGGAGCGTTGTCTGTTTTGTCAATTTGGATTTCACGTGTACGCCACACACTGATACCTTTATGGTTTAAGAACCTACCGGAAATAAGTAGCCAAAGACCGTGAATCAATTGGAAAAATTGAGTGGTTGGGGCCAAACAAATATCAACCATTCCATTGTAAGGTACTGCTCTTGGAGTTTGCCCATAACCATGTGCAGAGCCAACACAAAGAGTAGTGGCGCGTTGTTCAAATTTTTCACCGGCAATGCGAAAAGACAATTTATAGCTCATTTTTTTAAATAAGAGCATAAATGCAGAAATAAAGTGCGATAATGGGCGTGATCCCAAAATATTGAATGTGGTGTGGCGTAAACCAATAATAGAGGCTGCAGTTCCAATATTTACACAATTTAAAAAATAAGCGGTATGTGTATCTTTATTTTCAGTTTGTATCGTAATACATCCAACATCAATACGTCTTGTGTGCTTGCTTTTTAATCTTTTTATTGTTAGGTGATAATCTTTCGGCTCAAAATTCCAATATCTGGCAAAATCATTGCCATAGCCTGCAGGTATAACACCCAAAACAGGACGTTTACCATAAGGAACTTCTGTTTGCATGATGGCATTTATTGCATAGTTGAGTGCAGAGTCTCCACCAACAATAATAATGGTCGTATATCCGTTGCGTACCATTATGGTTGCAATTCGTTCCACATCTGATGAATTCTCACTTTGAATATAGTCAAAACAAATTCCGCTGTTCTTTAATAGGCGTAGAATTTTTTTCCAACGACGATGTCCGCCTGGTCGTGGGCAGTAAATAACTCCAATTGTATCAGTTGGTGTTTCTTGTTGGGACATTTCTGCTTTTTTCATTGTAGGAGTTTTGTTAGCGAAAGGACAAATTCTTGGATATATTGAGGAAATTTTGATATCTGTGACGGTGGAATTGGTAACCATTTAATCGCAATACCTCGACGTTCCATTCCTCGAAACCATGTCATTTGTCTTTTAGCAAATTGGTGAATAGCTATCTCCAATTTATGTATCATATCTTCATAAGTTATTTCGCCTATGACGAATAGTGTCAGATATTTATATTCTAAACCATAGTATATTAAGTCTTCAGGGCATATTCCTTCATTTAATAGATTACGTACTTCATCAATCATTCCATTGTTCAACCGTTCAAATAAACGGTTGCTGATTCGTTTACGTCGTGTTTCGCGATCAATGTCTATGCCTAGAGTTAAACTATTGAGATGAGGAAACTCTGAAGATTGTAAGGATGTATGAGCGCTGTAGTCTGCTATTTCTATCGCACGTATGGCACGTGCAGGTGTGTCTACATCTGTAGTATTGTGTAATGTTTTATAAGAACGTAATATTTCCGTTAAATCTTTAAGCGATTTACCTTGTAATCTTGTTCGCAATTCTGGATTTTGAGGAACAGGATTGAGGCGGTATTCACGCAATATGCTTTCTAGATAAAGTCCAGATCCCCCACATACAATGACGCGATGGTTACGCTCTTTTATTTCGTTATAAACTTTGAGAAAATCATGTTGAAACCTGTAGACATTATATTTTGTGCCAGGTTCGACGATGTCGATGAGATGGTGTCGGATATGCTTTCCCTCTACGATATAGTCTTCCAAGTCTTTTCCGGTACCTAGATCCATTTTTCGATAAACCTGTCGGCTGTCCGCACTGATAATTTCGGCGTCAATCATATGCGCCAATTTAGCAGCAAAGGCTGTTTTCCCTGATGCTGTAGGACCTATAATTGTAATGATGTCAAAATTATCTTTTTCCATTTTCTCGTGTTTGTAGGCTTTGTGTGTTATTTCGGCAGATATATACCTTGTTGTATAAAGTAGTTATATTTTTGCAAAGTTACTACAAAAAAGTGAAATGTGGAAAGATATAGTGATAGAATTGAGTTACAGGGGTTTCAGTCGTACTTCCGATTATTCGTGAAGCCATCGCAATCACCGCTGAAGCCAAATCAGGACGCCGCTACGTTACTTGTCCGTAACCATGCCCGAAAGGGCGACAAACGGACACGGACAGCGAAACAAGACGTTAAGGATTAGTGAGTTATTGACAACTCACGCAACAAATCCGGTTACGGAAAAAGATTGCGCCGTTCCTCCGTGTTTTGCGTACCGACAACAGACTCTTCACAAACTAATTTTGAATCCAAAAAATTAAGGACGATGAAGAGTACATTTTCAGTTATCTATTACCTGAAACGTCAGGTAGTGAAAAAGGACGGGACAGTGCCCGTCATGGGACGCATCACGGTGGACGGCAGCCAGACGCAGTTCAGCTGCAAACTGACCGTCGATCCCAAGCTGTGGGACACCAAAGGGGGACGTGTCACGGGCAGAAGCACGGCGGCACTCGAAACGAACCGTATGCTTGACAAGATGCGGGTACGCATCAACAGGCACTATCAAGAAATCATGGAGCGTGACAACTTTGTCACGGCGGAGAAGGTAAAGAACGCCTTTCTCGGACTGGAACACCGCTACCACACGCTGATGCAGGTGTTCCGCCGGCATAATGAAGACTACGAGAAGCAGGTGGAAGCAGGCATGAAAGCAAAAGGTACACTGGAAAAGTACCGTATCGTTTACAAGCATCTGCAAGAGTTCCTCGACATCCGATACCATGTGAAAGACATCGCTTTGAAAGAGCTTACCCCGGCTTTCATCTCCGACTTCGAGATGTTCTTGCGCACAGACAAGCACTGCTGCACCAATACCGTTTGGCTGTACGTTTGCCCGTTACGGACGATGGTGTTCATCGCCATCAACAACGAGTGGCTGACACGCGACCCGTTCCGCGAGTATGAAATCAAGAAGGAGGAAACGACACGCAGTTTCCTTACCAAAGAGGAAATACGCCTGCTGATGGAAGGGAAACTGAAAAACGCCAAACAGGAGCTGTACCGCGACCTCTACCTGTTCTGCGCGTTCACCGGGCTGTCGTTCTCGGATATGCGCAACCTCACGGAAGAGAATATCCGCACCTACTTCGACGAACACGAGTGGATAAACATCAACCGCCAGAAAACGGGCGTGGTGTCCAACATCCGCCTGCTTGACATCGCCAACCGCATAATCGGCAAATACCGGGGTCTGTGCGAGAACGGCAGGATATTCCCCGTGCCGCATTATAACACGTGCCTTGCAGGTATCCGTGCCGTCGCCAAGCGTTGCGGCATCACCAAGCATATCACGTGGCATCAAAGCCGCCACACGGCAGCCACGACGGTTTTCCTCTCCAACGGCGTACCTATCGAAACCGTCAGCTCCATGCTCGGACACAAGAGCATAAAGACGACGCAGATTTACGCGAAGATAACCAAAGAGAAGCTCAATCAGGACATGGAGAACCTTGCGGCAAGGTTGAACGGCGTCGAGGAATTTGCAGGTTGTACCATCTAAAAAAGAGAAGCCATGAAACGTGACATAATCATCATAGAAGACAAGGCGGTCAGCGTAACCGGTAACGGCGTGTGGATGACCGTCACCGAAATAGCCGGACTGTTCCATACGACTGTCCCAGCAGTGAACGCCGCCATCAAAGCCGTCCGCAAGTCGGACGTGCTGAACGACTACGAGGTGTGCCGCTACATGCAGCTTGAAAACGGGCTGTACGCGGATGTGTACGCGCTTGAAATCATTATCCCCGTCGCCTTCCGGCTGAACACCTACAACACCCACCTTTTCCGCACATGGCTGGTGGGAAAGGCACTCGCCAAAGAGAAACAGCAGGCATACGTGATGTTCATACAGAACGGAAAAGCCGGGTACTGCTGATTGCGCATACCACATAAGACAAGGAAACGGGCAGCACCATGAAAGGTGTCGCCCGTTTCCTTTTTTATGCAACCGCCTCACTCCAACTGCTTGCGGTAGTTCGCTTCCAGCACCTCGCGCAGCCCCGTTTCCGGGTAAAGCACCTTCCCTCCCAAAAGGATGAAGGGCAACACTCGGTTGTTGCGGTATTCCTGCAAGGTGCGTCGGCTCACACGGAGCAGTTCCGCCACTTCGCCGTCCGTCAGGTAACGCTCCCCGTCCAGCGGAGGGCGGTAATTCTCCAGAAATGCGGACAGCCATTTCGAGCCTTTGCGCATATCCTGCACCACGGAGGCTATCGGCTCATCCTCCATCGTAAAAACATCGTTGTTCTCGTTCATCATAACTTCGGATTCAGTGGGTCGTGAATAAATCAAATCATCTGCCGTGCGGATAGAGCGTGCCGACAAGCGGTATCAGCCGCTTCACCTCCTCCGGCTTGTAATAGAACCTGCGGTTTATCTGCGAGTAGCCGATAAGCCGCCTGTCGCGCAGCGTCTGCAACGTGCGCGGACTTATTCTCAACTGCCCGCAGACCTCCTCGCCCGTGAGCCATCTTTCCATGCGCCCCGTATCGCTTTTGCGCCTCAGGGCGGCGACCTTCTCCGAGAGTGCGCCGAATGCCGCCACCATCATCTCGAAAGTCTTTTTCTCGATAGATACTATTTCCATATTCATGCAATTATCGGTTTGCCCGCAAAGGTAACGATGCAGTCCCGAACACGTACCGTTTTCCGCTGAAAGGCTGCCTGTTGCGCCGTTTGACCGGGTTACGGAGCCATCTTCCATAAAAATCTTACGTGAGTCACGTAGTGAGTTGTTAAAGCCCCTTTTGTTTATTGCCGAATTTTGCCGCAGAAACAAAAAGAAAGGACTGAATATGAAAGTGATAACGATGGAAAGTTCCGCCTTCCGGTCATTGACGGAACAGATAGCGGAGATTGCGGCACACGTCCGTGCCGTCTCCGGCGACAAGAAAGCGGCATCGTCCGACAGGTTGCTCACCACACGCGAAGCGGCGCACCTGCTTAACGTAAGTACCCGCACCCTCCAGCGTATGCGCAGCGAACAACGCATCGGCTATGTCGTGCTGCGCGGCAAATGCCGCTACCGGCAGTCGGAAATCGACCGCCTGCTTGAAGCGTGTGCCGTCAACGAGGATGCGGCGACACCGCAGGAATTGAAACGTAACCACACGCTACGCACGGGCGGCAACCCCAAAGGAAGGAGGACATAAGTCATGGAACTGCTCACACGAAACAACTTCGAGGGCTGGATGCAGAAGCTGATGGAACGGCTCGACCGTCAGGACGAACTGCTGCTGGCGATAAAAGCTGAGGGGAAACAGCCCGCTATCACGGAAAGCATCCGCCTTTTCGACAATCAGGATCTGTGCATGCTGCTCCAGATAAGCAAGCGCACCCTGCAACGCTACCGCAGCGTCGGCGCATTGCCCTACAAGACACTGGGCAAGAAGACCTATTACAGCGAGGAGGACGTGCTGACATTCCTTTCCAACCATATCAAGGACTTCAAAAAGGAAGATATAGCCTTCTACAAGGCTCGTATCCATAATTTCTTTCATAAATAACCCAATTAAAACATTTTTCAAATGGCAAAGAAAAAAGACGAAAAGGACGTGCTGGTAGTCCGTGACGAGAAGACGGGCGAGATCAGCGTGGTTGCCGGGCTGAACGCGGACGGCACACCCAAGCGCACCCCCGCGAAAGCGGAGAACGCGCAGAGTTTCCTGCAATTCGACCGTCACGGCGACGTGCTGGACAACTTCTTCAAAAACTTCTTCCGGCAGTGCAAGGAACCCAGCCGCTTCGGTTTCTACCGCATCGCGGCAGACCAAGTGGATTCCATGCTCGGCGTGATGAAAGACCTGCTTCAGCATCCGTACCAGAACAAACACATCCTTGCACCGCACAAGATTGACACCTTCCCTTATCAACAGCAGGTGCAGGAAGAACAGACTGCACAACAGACAGAAAAACAAGAACCTCAAAAACAGGAGAACATGGAACAACAGAAAGAACAACAACAGCAACAGGAAAGCCCGCAACAGACGCAGGGCAAACGGGGTTACCAGCCCATCGACGAGAGCAAAATCAACTGGCAGGAGCTGGAGGACAGATGGGGCGTGAAGCGTGACGACCTTGAAAAGTCCGGCGACCTTACGAAGATGCTCAACTACGGCAAGTCCGACTTGGTGAAGGTCAAGCCGACCTTCGGCGGCGAATCATTCGAGCTGGACGCCCGCCTCTCCTTCAAGAAAGACGGAGAGGGAAACATCAGTCTTGTCCCGCACTTCATCCGCAAGGAGCAGAAGCTGGATGAATACAAGGAACACAAATTCTCCGACGACGACCGGAAGAACCTCCGCGAAACAGGCAACCTCGGCAGGGTCGTGGACATCGTGGACAGGGAAACGGGCGAGATTATCCCCTCCTACATCAGCATCGACCGCAAGACGAATGAGATCACGGACATCCCGGCAAACAAGGTGCGCATCCCGGAGCGCATCGGCAAGACGGAAATCACCAAGCAGGAGCAGGACATGCTCCGCGCCGGATTGCCCGTGCGCGACAAGCTCATCGAGCGCAACGACGGCAGGAAGTTCGTCACCACCCTGCAAGTGAACGTGGAGCAGCGCGGTGTGGAGTTCGTGCCGGGAACCGGCAGGTCGCCCCGTACCGCACAGACGCAGGAAACCAAAGGCGACACGTCGAAAAGTCAGGCGCAAGGCGGGGAAAATGCCGCACAGACCAAGAAGGAGCAACGCCGCAACACGTGGACGAACGAGGACGGCAGCATCCGCCCCATCAGCAAATGGAGCGACGTGAACTTCACCGACCAGCAGAAAGCCGACTACGTGGCGGGCAAAGCCGTGAAGCTGGAGAACGTGACCGACAAGCAGGGCTTCCATGCCACGATGTATATCAAGTTCAACCCGGAGAAGGGCCGCCCGTACCGCTACGACACGAACCCCGACAATGCCCAGCAGGTCGCCCCGTCCAACGAGAGCCGCACGCAGGTGGCGGTGAACAACGAGGGTAAGACCAACGAGGCGACAAAGAACCTGAAAGAGCCTTTGCAGAAAGGTCAGACCGCCCCGAAGGATGACCGCCAGCAACAGCAGCAGGACAAACCGAAGAAAAACAACAAGGGCATGAAGATGTAATCCCGTGTCCGCCACTAAATCCAATCCAAAGTAAAAAAAGTAATCATTAAAAAAGAAAAAGCATGAAGACAATCATTGCAGAAAAGCCCTCCGTGGCACGTGAAATCGCCCGCATCGTGGGCGCGACAAAGAGAGAGGAAGGATATTTCGAGGGAGGCGGTTATGCCGTGACATGGGCATTCGGACACCTCGTTCAGCTTGCCATGCCCGACGGCTACGGCGTGCGCGGATTTGTCCGTGACAACCTCCCGATTATTCCCGACACATTCACGCTCGTCCCCCGTCAGGTCAGGACGGAGAAAGGTTACAAGCCCGACAGCGGCGTGGTGTCGCAGATAAAAGTCATCAAAAGACTGTTCGACACAAGCGAACATATCATCGTGGCGACCGATGCCGGACGCGAGGGAGAGCTTATCTTCCGCTACCTCTACCACTATACGGGTTGCACCACTCCTTTCGTGCGCCTGTGGATCAGCTCTCTCACCGACAAAGCTATCCGCGAGGGACTGCGGAAACTCGAAGACGGCAGCAAATACGACAACCTCTACCTCGCCGCCAAAGCGCGGAGCGAATCCGACTGGCTCGTGGGCATCAACGGCACACAGGCGTTATCCATCGCCGCCGGACACGGCACGTATTCCGTGGGGCGGGTGCAGACACCAACGTTGGCTATGGTATGTGAACGCTACTGGGAGAACCGCCGCTTTACGTCCGAAGCATTCTGGCAGCTCCATATCGCAACGGACGGTTGCGACGGCGAAGTCGTGAAATTCTCATCCTCCGAGAAATGGAAAGAGAAAGAACCGGCGATGGAACTATATAATAAGGTAAAGGCGGCAGGTTGCGCCACTGTCACGAAAGCCGAGCGCAAGGAGAAGACGGAGGAAACTCCCTTGCTCTACGACCTGACCACGCTCCAGAAAGAAGCCAACGCCAAGCACGGCTTCACGGCGGAACAGACGCTTGAAATCGCGCAGAAACTCTACGAAAAGAAGTTGATAACCTATCCGAGAACGGGAAGCCGCTACATCCCCGAAGACGTGTTTGCCGAAATTCCCAAACTGCTCGCTTTCATCGGCACACAGCCCGAATGGAAAGACAAGGTGCGGGCAAAAGCCGCCCCGACACGCCGCAGCGTGGACGACGGCAAGGTGACAGACCACCATGCCCTGCTCGTCACGGGTGAGAAACCGCTCTTCCTCTCCAAAGAGGACAATACCATCTATCAGATGATTGCCGGGCGCATGGTCGAGGCATTCTCTGAGAAATGCGTCAAGGATGTGACCACTGTCACGGCGGAATGTGCCGGAGTGGAGTTTACCGTAAAAGGCAGCGTCGTGAAGCAAACCGGATGGCGTGCCGTCTATGGCGAGGAAAAAGAGGAAATTACCATCCCCGGCTGGCAGGAAGGCGACACGCTGACACCGAAAGGCTCGTCCATTACCGAAGGAAAGACCAAACCCAAGCCGCTGCATACCGAAGCCACCCTGCTCTCGGCAATGGAAACGGCGGGCAAGGAAATTG
>NZ_BEWW01000279.1 GCF_002933955.1 Prevotella sp. MGM2 | reverse complement strand
TTTCAACTTATCCGTGTGTTTTGAAAGGTTTAGATTGCAAAAAATGAAAGTTAAAGATGTCGGTAGGGCTTTTCCGGTTCAATTGGTGCAATTGGAAAGAACATCATGTGCGGGCTTTACATATAAAACAGTTTTTTTCTTTTCGCACCGGTACCTTTTCTTCTGCCGAAGGGCAATAAAAACAGCCGACGGATCATTTTTACAGCTTTATAATTGGCCGTTTCAGCGGTAAACATTAATTTAGCGCGAAAAATGAAAGCATCGCCCTGTGGCGAATGCCAAAGAACTAACTTAACCTTTTATCATGGAACCTTTACTCAGTATGGCCCAATGGCTCGACACGCAAGCCGCTCAAGTGGGCATCACCATTTTTACCTTTGCCGCCACCATTGTAGCCTTTATGGTGGGGAAAATCCGCTCCGACATCATTGCCCTGTGCTCCACTGCCGTACTCCTGGCCACAGGCGTTATCGACTCCAAAGCCGCATTGGCGGGTTTTTCCAATTCTGCCGTCGTCATGATGATAGGTCTTTTCGTGGTGGGCGGTGCCGTTTTTCAGACGGGGCTGGCCAAAATCATCAGCGGCCGGCTCCTGAGTCTGGCTGGAACAGATGAAAAGCGTCTCTTCTTTCTGGTAATGATTGTAACGTCCGTTGTAGCGGCTTTTGTGAGTAACACCGGCACCGTGGCGCTGCTCTTGCCCATCATTCTGGCCATGTCGAAAACAGCCGGCGTCAATCCGGGCAAACTGATGATACCGTTGGCGTTTGCCAGTTCGCTGGGAGGTATTCTCACGCTCATCGGTACGCCGCCCAACCTCGTTGTGCGCGATGCGCTCGTCCATGCCGGCTATGATAACCCGCCCGGCTTTTTCGGTTTCACGCCGGTCGGCATCGTCTGCATTCTGGTTGGCACCGCCGTGCTCATTCCCCTTTCAAAACGTTTTCTCATGAAGGAGAAAAACAGCGGCGAGACCCGCCGAGACGGCAAGTCGCCCCACCGTCTGGCGGAGGAATACCGCCTGTCCGACCG
>NZ_BEWW01000278.1 GCF_002933955.1 Prevotella sp. MGM2 | reverse complement strand
CAGATAACTGCTGTAGGGAATGTTTACCTGCGTGGAGAGAGGCTCGTTGGTGCCCTCATAAGAGCGTACCATATCCTGCTTCAGGCGGCAGTGGTCGAAATAGCTGAAACCTTCGCCCCAAAGTTCTATGCGCCGCTGGTTGTAGATGTCAGCCTGTGTCCAGGCAGCGGGTGCTGTCCAGTTTTCCACGCGGTTAGTCATGAATTCTTTCATGACATCGGCGGCACCGGGAGCGTTGCCGCTCATGAGCAGGCCTTCGGCCTCGTTGAGATACATCTCCGAGGCACGCATGTAAACCACCTGGCCGAGCCATTGCGAGACGAAGGGGAACTTCAGGTTGGCATATTCGGGAATCTCGTTGTTACCCACCGGTACCGTCTGGCCCGGAGCCACGAAGAGCTGCTTGCGCACGTCATTGTGAGGAATGGAATTGTAGAGGGCGGCATCGATGAGCTGGAAAGCGCCGCCGCCTACACCGGCATAGCCGGGACCGTCGGTGCTGTGCCATGAAGCCCAGCTGGCAAATATGCGCGTAGTGGATTCCGTCGGAATGAAGCCCCACATCACTTCGTGGTTGTCTACGTCCTGATAGTTCCACTCTGTGGCTTCCTGCAGGTCGTTGAGGAAGTAGTCCTGACGGGCGTCATGGGCCATGGCTGCTGCATCGGCCCAACGGTTCATCACGAGGTACACACGCGAGAGCAGACCCTGGGCCACGCTCTTGTTGATGCTCTGCTTGTCTGTGTGGCGGAAACCGTCCAGATAGTCGATGGCCTTGAGAAGGTCGGCCTCAATCTGCTCATAAACCTTTTCCACGGAAGCACGGCCCGTAATGCTGGTCTCCTTCTTGCTCAGGCGCAGGGGAACGCAGGGCAGGTCCTTGCTGTCGATATAGGTTTTCTGATAGAACTGTGCCAGATAGGCGTGTCCGATGCCTCGGAAAGCGTATGCCTGGCCGAGCATGTGGCGGATAGTCTCGTTGGCTTTGTCCTCATCGACAACGTCAATAAGTTCGTTGGCGCTCTTGATGAGCGAATAGAAGAAGTTCCACGGCCAACGCGCACGGACGTATTGTTCGGCATTATAGTCGAGAACGTGGTCGAAATGCCAAGGGTCGCCGCTGCCGAGTGCAAGCGAGATGTCGTTGCTCATCACGTCGGAAAGTGTCATGATGCCGCCGAAACCGACCGACATGTGGCCGTTAATGTCATTGCTCGATATGCCGGTTCTTATGTTCCAGCTAGTGTAGCAGCCTTTCAGTTGGCTCGACAGAACCTTGTCGGGATCCTTGTTGGCCTGATCGTTGATTTGGTCCGGCGTAACGGTGGAGGAATCCATATCGTTGAGGAAATCCTCGCCGCAGGACACCATACTGCCGCCCATGAGCAAAATAGCTAGATATTTAGTTATTTTCATAATGGATACGTTTTATTTTGTTTAAAAGTTCACGTTGACACCAAAGGAAATGGTGCGGAGAGCGGAATAGGAGTTGGTGTCAACAGCGCCGTTGATGCTCTGACGGGGATCGAGTCCCTTACGCTTCGAACCGAGGAAAAGATTGTCGCCCACAGCGTAAACACGTACGGAAGAGATGGCCGCAACACGCGCCATGAGACTCTTGGGCAAGGTGTAGCCCAAAGTGATATTGCGGAGGGAGAAGTAGCTGGAACTCGTCAGGAAGCGGTCATTGGTTATGCCGCCCGTCATGCGGTATCCGTTCTCGAGGCGGGGAACATCGGTGATGTCGCCCGGCTTCTGCCAGCGCTTGTACATGTCGGTAGAGAAGGTGGAACCCATACCGCCTGTCATAAGCGTGGCATAACTGCTGTCATACGTGTAGCCGCCGAGAGAGAAAGCGGTAGACACGCTGAGGTCAAAGCCAAAGGCTTCGACAGAAGTGCTCAAACCGCCGAAAACTTTAGGCAGGGCCGATTTACCCAACTGGTAGAGCGTGGCTTGGTTGCCGTCGTTCGTTGTTTCCATAACAGTCTGGTAAAGAGGATTACCCTCTCCGTCGAGAACAGGTTTGCCTTCGGCATCGACAACGGCCTTCTTTACATCTTTATAATAAAGGGCATCGCCCGTTTCGGGGTCTACTCCGGCAAAGCGCGCCATGTACCAGTCATAAAGCGAACCGCCTTTCTTGCGCCAATAGCTGCCGGTTTGATAACCTTCCTCCGGGCGGCCTTTCTGCATGCGGGTAAGCTCGTTCTTGTAGTGTGTCATGTTCAACGATGCGCGCCATTTCACGTCTTTCGTGTCAACGATGAGTCCGTTGACGAGCAGTTCCACACCTGTGTTGCGCATGGCCTGTTCGTTCGTGATTATCGAAGTGGGCGAGCCTTCGCTTACAGGAAGCGTGTGGCTGCCTATCATGTCATCGGTGTTCTTGATGAAAAAGTCGAATTCAAACGACAGACGGCGGTTAAAGAGACCGGCTTCGAGGCCGACGTTGAAGGTTTTGCTCTTCTCCCATGTGATGTCGCGGTTGCCGCGATAAACTTGCACTACCGAGAATTCGGGTGAGGCGGCGGTACCGGCGTTTGACACTTCGAAGCGGTCAACATAAGCACCGTAGAGACGATAGCCACTACCATCGAGCAGGTAGTCGTTACCTTGCGTACCGTAGCTGGCTTTCAGCTTCATGTTGCTGAAAACGCCGCCCAGCGCGTTTTGGAACCAGGCTTCCTCGTGGATGTTCCAGGCGGCGCCCACCGACCAGAAGTTACCCCAGCGGGCCTCGGGAGCGAACATGCTGGAACCGTCGCGGCGATAGGTTCCCGAAACGCTGTAGCGGTGCTGGTAGCTGTACTCCGCGCGTCCCAGATAACTTTCCAGATGGTAGCTGTCATTATTTGAAGCAGGATCGCTTGAGGTGATCAGTGAATAAGAGAAGTTGTTTTCGGGCAGATAGAACTGTGTACGCTCAGCAGCCAGCCCGCGCTCGTTCTGCGCCTTTGTTTCGTGGCCTGCCATGAGGCTGATGCTGTGGCCGCCCTTGAAATCCTTATTATAGTTGAGGCGTTGGGTGGCATTGACAACACTCGTACGTGATGTCGACTTACTACCGCGGCCGTTCACCTCGATGGCATCGGGTGTGACAGGAGCCGTGAACTTATCAGTATATCCCGCAAAATTGTCGATGGCTACGTCTGCATGGAAGTAAAGGCCGTCGTAGAGTTTGACATCGGCATAGCCGCGGGCGTTGAACACGTCGCGGGTCGATTCGTTAGTATTGTTGTAGATGTTTACCAAAGGATTCTGGCCGATGCTGTAAAGACGTGTGCGGCCGAAACTGTTGCCCATATCAAGCTGGCGGTTGCCGTTTTCATCAGGCACCAGATTGCCGGCCTTGTCGTAGAGGTAAACAGGATAGATGGGAGCGATGTATTGCGTGAAACCGAAAAGGTTTGAAGCCAGTCCCGACTTGCTGGCCAAACCGTTGGTCTTGGTGTGGGCATAACTTACGTTGGCACCCACCGTCAGCCAGTCGAAAGCCTTGTGGTCAACACGCAGACGGCCCGTCATGCGGTTGAAGTCAGATTTGCGCACATAGGCTTCGTCGTTGAGGTAGTTGAACGACATATAATAGCCGGTGCGTTCGTCGCCGCCCGACATGCTCACGTTGTATTCCTGACGCAGACCGTTGTGGAAGGCTTCGTCGTTCCAGTCTTCATGATAGAGCAGCTTCGCCGCCGGATTGAGCAACCCCGTCATGGGGTCTATCAGGAGATGGTCAGCCACGTTATAGGAATTATAGCCTCCCAGTTCTTTCACCAGACTCTGCGAAGCGGAAAAACGCGCTTCCGCATCGCTCATGCCGCCTTTGTTCTTGTTACGGTTATAGAAAGATTCCCAGACAAGTTCGTAATACTGCTTTTCGCCCTTTACTTTCGCATATTCGGGCACACCGCGGGAGTTCCAGCCCCATTTGGCGTCGAAATTCACCTGCGTCTTGCCCTTTTTGCCCCGCTTGGTGGTGATATAGAGAATACCGTTCGAACCGCGCGCACCATAGATAGAAGTGGCGGAGGCGTCCTTCTGCAAGTTGACGCTTTCGATGTCGGCGTTGTTCAGCTGGTTGAGCGAACCTTCATAAGGTGCTCCGTCGAGGATGATGAGCGGAGCGGAATTGGCGTTGATAGAACCGATACCGCGCACATATATGTTGGCTGCGCTACCCGGTTGTCCGGTGCTTGATGAGAGCTGTATGCCCGGCATGGCACCTTCGAGGGCTTTTGAGAGGTTCGAAGTCTGGAGTTTCTTGATTTCTTCTCCTTTGACCGCTGACACCGAACCGGTAAAATCGCCTTTCTTCACCATACCGTATCCCACGACAACTGCTTCGTCGAGGATGTTGTCGTTGTCGGCCAGGGTCACGTTCACATTGCCGGCAATGCTCACCGTCTGGGCCTGCTTGCCGATGTAGGACACACGCAGGTGACGGGCGGAGGAGGGCACGTTCTGAAGAACGAAACGGCCGTCGTCGCCGGTGGTGGCCACTGCCTGGTGGCCCTCAACGCGAACCGAAGCGCCGACAACGGGCTGGCCGGAGGCGTCGACCACGCGGCCCGTCACACGCTTCTGCGCAGAGGCCGTGGAGGCGTTCAGGAGCATCGCGGCGCCCAAAAGCACTAACTTTTTGTTCATAATATAACCATTTAATTAAACATTGTGATGTCTTAACTGACAAAAGGGTACAAAGAGGCCCTGATGCATTACTTCTTGCAAAAGTAAGGCATAGGAGAAACGCCGGCGTGTGAGGCTTTGGGAGGGAAAAAAGTGGTGTCGTGCAGGTTTAAGTACTGTTTAAACCCTTGTTTTTCAGCGGGATGTGCCTTCCGGTTTTTATGGGAGACTGTAGATGTGTGAGAAGGACAGGGGATGAGGGGCATGGAACAGCCCGACTTTAACATATTTAAC
>NZ_BEWW01000277.1 GCF_002933955.1 Prevotella sp. MGM2 | reverse complement strand
AGCTCCCGAATTTTAACAAATGCACCGGAATTTCGGCTTGACCCCTACCTTAACTACAATGTAATGGTTATATCTACATAAGAAGAAAGCGGGGTATCTGACTCCTGCTTGTTCGTCGTTAAGGTCCTAGGAAAACCTGTAGAATGAACAGAACAGAATAAAGACACCCACGCCGTTGGTATAACTATACATACCTGAAAGTGTGCCGGAGGACATAATAAGCCCTCTGCACACTGTCGGGGACGGTATATACCTACCCGTAGCATCTACTTCTGCGATGTTTTTTGATTCTACGTTTGAATTTCCTAGGTTCTAACGACCAAAAACAAAGCGTTGGTAAACGCATTCCAAAAATGTAGCGCTTCTCCTCCGCTTGATGTTCCGTTCCCTTTCGGGTAGGTATGGCGTGAGTGAAGCAGTTGCAAATATACGGAGATTTTTTAAAAGATAGCGGTTGAATCGTTTTTTTAGTGATGTAAGATGTGCTTGATGGTTTGTCCTCCACCCGATAGTTTTATTTATATCACAATTGTGAGATGTTGACGTTTAAAGGGTTTTATTTTAACGTGTCGGAATGATTTGTTTTTGACTTCTGTCTTGTTTATTGTGGTTTTTATATATTTTTGCATCATAATTTATGATAGACAGAAATACCATACAACGGATAATGGATGCCGCGGACATTGTGGACGTGGTAAAAGAGTTCGTGACTCTTCGTAAAGCCGGAGTTAATTATAAAGGGTTATGTCCGTTTCATGATGATAAGACGCCAAGTTTCACTGTCTCACCTTCCAAGCAGTTGTGCAAATGCTTTTCTTGCGGAAAGGGAGGCAATGTGGTTCATTTCATCATGGAACATGAGCAGATGTCCTATCCGGAAGCTATTAGATGGCTGGGTAAGAAATATGGAATAGAGATAGAGGAAAAAGAGTTGACGGATGATGAAAAACGTTCGGCAACGGAGCGCGAGAGCATGTTCGTATTGAATGAATGGGCGCGCGATTATTTTTCCAATCTTTTGCGTAATCATGTGGATGGTGTGGCCGTTGGTATGGCTTATTTTCGCCAGCGTGGTTTCCGTGATGATATTATCCGGAAATTCCAACTCGGTTTTTGTCTGCCTGAAAAAGACGCTTTGGCAAAAGCTGCTGTTGCCAAAGGGTTCAATCAGGAATATCTGGTGAAGACAGGCCTTTGTTTCCGTACAGACGACGGCCGTTTGTTAGACCGCTATCATGGACGTGTCATTTTTCCCGTGCATACGGTTTCCGGCAAGGTCGTGGCCTTTGGCGGGCGTATATTGTCATCGGAGAAAAAAGTTGCCAAATATGTCAATTCGCCGGAGTCGGAGATTTACAGCAAAAGCCATGAGCTTTATGGTCTTTATTTGGCCAAACATGCCATTGTCAAGCAGAACCGCTGCTATTTGGTTGAGGGATATACTGATGTCATTTCGATGCATCAGAACGGAATTGAGAATGTGGTCTCATCCAGCGGAACTTCGCTGACAGAAGGACAAATCAGGCTGTTGCATCGTTTTACGGATAATATAACGGTACTGTATGATGGCGACAGTGCCGGAATTAAAGCCAGTCTGCGTGGTATTGACATGTTGCTTTCGGAGGGCATGAACATTAAGGTGTTGCTGTTGCCGGACGGTGATGATCCCGATAGCTTTGCCCGTAAGCATAGTGCGGAGGAGTATCAGGCTTATATCGATGCCAATCAGGTCGACTTCATTAAGTTCAAGACCAATTTATTGCTGGGGGATGCCGGCGATGATCCTATCAAGCGTGCCGAACTGCTTCAGGATGTGGTAAACAGCATTGCTGTAATTCCTCAGGGAATAGTGCGGCAGATGTACGTAAGAGAGTGCGCACATTTGTTGTCAGTCAGTGAACAACTGGTGGCCAGTGAGGTCAATAAGGTCTTGAGGAACCGTAGAGAGGGTCAGGGGCCGAAAGAGGAACCGAAAAGTACAGCCGGGCAGAATGAGGCGGTGCGGACAATGATTCAGGCTGCGGGCGATGAAAGCAAGAAGGAAGAGGATTTGCTCATTGAGGCCATTATTCGTTATGGAGCCAATTTTTTTGCTTCATTGCCCGACGAGAATGGCAATGAGTCTGATGTGACGGTCGCTCAGTATGTAGCGGCTGATTTTGCGGCAGATAATGTTCGGTTCAGTTCCTCCTTGTACCGCCGGATACTGGAAGAGGCTTGCGAGAAGTGCATGGCGGAAGGAATGTCAAGCTTACAATATTTTATGATGCATCCTGAAGCGGAGATCAGCAGTTTGGCCGCCCGCTTCGGGGCAGACCGCTATGTGCTTTGTCAAAGCCAGCAGCAAGGTTTTGTGCCGGATGAGGAGCGGCTTCTGGATTTGATACCACGCCTGATACATGATTTTAAATATCGGTTGATCCGCGAGGAAATGATAGATTTGTTGCAACAGCTGAGCCGGCCGGAGGTTATGGCCGACACTGACCGGTATTTGGAGATTATGCTGCGTTATAAGGATTTGAGTGAAGTGGAGCGTCAGTTTGCCCAAGCTTTGGGCGACCGTGTACTTACTACTGTTTAGAATCTTGTTGATGGATGTCCGTTTCAAGGAGTTATAGTTAAGTTTTTTTATCATGAGAAAAAAGTTGTTTTCGTTACTTCTTTGTTTGGTGCTGGTCTGTTCTGCACTGGCGCAAAACAATGCGTATTTGGCTTATATAGAAAATTATAAGAAATTAGCCGTGGAGCAGATGGACAAATATGGCATTCCTGCCAGCATAACTTTGGCGCAGGGCTTGTTGGAGAGTGGTGCCGGAAGGAGTTTTCTGGCAGTGAAGGCTAATAATCATTTCGGAATAAAAACAGGTGATTCATGGACCGGACCTTACGTTTTGAAAGATGACGATGCGCGGGATGAGCGTTTCAGGGTTTATCGTAGTGTGGAAGAGTCCTATGAAGACCATTCCTTGTTCTTGGCCAGACGCGGGCGCTATGCTTCGTTGTTTACTTTGAGGCGGACTGATTATAAGGGATGGGCCAAGGGATTGAAGGCAGCGGGATATGCCACAAATCCTCAGTATGCTTCATTGCTCATCTCATTGATTGAACGGTATGACCTTCATCGTTTTGATTTGAAAGGCGGGCTGGACAAATGGGATATGGCCGGAGGAAATTCCGTGGGCCAGACAGGAGCTGGCGGAAGCCTGGCTCAGAATGGCCCGTTGGTGATGCGATGCAATGGCAATTATTATGTAGTTGCCCGATGGGGGGATACTTATGCCTCGATAGGGAAGTGGGCCGGAGTGAGTGAGCGGAAGTTGCGCCGTTACAACGAAGTGCCTAAAAAGATGAAGTTGCAGCCCGGCGATATCGTCTATATGGAAAAAAAGAGAACTAAGGCCGCCAGAACTTTAAAGGGAGTATATCATGTGCTGAAAGCCGGGGAGTCCATTCACCGTGTGGCTCAGATGTATGGAATGAAAATGTCCACCTTGTATAAACTTAACGGCCTGTCGGCGAATGATGTTCCACATGAAGGTATGCGTCTGCTGATCAGATAGTCCGGGACTTTCAGATAGGAGAATGTAGCCTTTGTTTACAGACACCTTGATACTTTTAATCCTCGGCTGACCGTAACGGTGTACCTATTTTAACACTATTTGCTTTTGGCGAAAAAAAGTCGTATATTTGCAATAGCGAAGCGGGACATTCATGTGGAATGTTCCGCTTTTTACGTATTTATCATGGGTTTTTAAAGGAAAAAAAGGACTGATTTTGTTTAAAATCTCCGTATCGGAATAAAAATTCCAAGTATTCGTGTTGATTTTTCAGTACGGACTTTTTGGAAAAATAACGTTTTGAGATGGAAAACATGCTCTGAAAGTGTGTATGAAAGTTAAATATGTTAAAGTCTAAAGGCTATCCCATTGTCTATCCGCAGTATAACTTATGTGTTGCTGCCTGTATGAAATGTTTTGTTCTAATGTCACAAAAGGTGTCTTATTGCTTTATCTGCAGGTGAAGCAGCGAAGGGACAACAGAGCATTTGTGAAGTCTAAAGAGACTTTAAGGAGGTGTAAAACAATATAAAAACAATAGGAAAGACTTTTTTTACTTCGTTTTCATGTCTTTCTTATAATGATTTTTCAGTATCTTTGCCCTAGGATAATATGTCCTGATTAATATACATGATGACATTATGAAAAGGTTTTCTGTTTTTTTGCTGTTGGCATTGGTCATGAGTTACTCCGGTTTAGCTCAGGATGACGATGTCTATTTTGTTCCGTCAAAGTCGGCTAAGGCAGAGACGCGCGCAAAGGTGGCTTCCCGTTCTTCTTATGGTGCTACGGGAGAGACCGAAGTTTATAGTTATGATAATTGGGCTGAAGGCCGTGACAACCGTAGCATGGATGTGGACGCCTACAATCGCCGTGGCGGGAATGCTGATAGCGTTTCGGCTTTTTCAGCGGAAGAAAACGCTGCCGGTACTTATACTTCGCGTATTGTGAGGTTCCACTCTCCGAGTATAGGCGTTTACGTCAGCAGTCCCTATTATATCGATGTTTATGATTACTGGTATGACCCTTGGTTCTCGCCGTTCTATTATCATTCGTGGTTCTATCCTTCCTGGTATTATGGCTGGTATGGCGGTTGGTATGGCTGGGGTATGGGACCTTATTGGCATTCCTGGCATCATTATCCCTGGTATGATTATGCCTGGGGATGGGGAGGGCATTATCATCCGGTTTGGAACGGCAGTGTGCGGCCTCGGGATACCGGCCGTCGCGTGACCAATTATCGGCCGTCGCGTGGTTATGCTTCTAATAATAGAGGAGGTGTAAACCGCCCGTCACGTAATTATGATTATTCTCGTCCGTCGCGTGGATCCGGCACAACCGGACGCCCTTCTCGCAGTTTCGGTAATTCCTCTTCAAGTTCCCGCGATTACGGCAATGGCAGTGTGGGAACGTCCTCACGGCCTACGCGTAATTACAACAACTCTTCACGTAGTACAGGCAGTGGCACCTCAACACGTTCTTACAGCGCTCCGTCACGCAGCAGCGGTAGCAGTGGCACGATAAGCTCTCCTTCACGCAATTATGGCAGTGGGGGCAGTCGCTCCTATGGTGGTGGCGGCAGTCGCGGACGCCGTTAATTTTGCCTTTAAAATAGTAACAGACAAATATAATTATATACGTTATGAAAACTTTGAAATGGATGGTGCCCGGCCTTTTGGCTGTCAGTTTACCGCTTCAAGCACAAGATATATATAAGATGGAGATGTTCTCCGGTGAGGATTTGAACGGTACGGCCCGTTTTGTCGGTATGGGCGGCGCCATGAGCGGTTTGGGAGCCGACATTTCAACAATGGGCACCAATCCTGCTGGTATGGGATTGTATCGGCGCAGTGATGTCGCTTTGACCGGAAGCGTTGGCGTTCAGCCCAACGCACGTGAGTTTTTCGACATCAATAAGGCGCGTGCTTCTTTCGATCAGCTTGGCTTCGTTTATTCTGCTCCGATGGGGGGTGACGGGTTGAAATTCGTCAACTTTGGCTTTAACTATCATAAGCGCCGTAATATGAAAAATTTTATCGGAGCGGATAATGTTTCTACCGGCGGACTGTCTCAGAGTTGGCAAATGATGGACTTGAGTTATGTCAATACCGGCTGGCTCGATTTGTCCAAGGATGATGACCGTGAATATACCACACCTCTCACATTGCTGGGATATGACACCCAAATGCTGGAGATGCAGACCGATGCAGACGGAAAGGTTACCGGATATCTTCCGGTAGATGCCGATCATTATAATTATAAGCGTGTACAGTGGGGAGGCATTCAGCAGTATGATTTCAACTTGTCAATGAACTGGAAGGATCGGATTTATGCAGGTCTGACTTTCGGCGTTCACAATGTGAATGTACATAGTTATACCGACTATTCTGAAATGATAATAAATCCGGCTGACAACTCTCTTCATGAATACTATACCACAAATGAGGAGGCACTTACCGGTACTGGTTATGACTTGAAGTTGGGTGTCATTATCCGTCCGGTTGAGGAGTCTCCCCTCCGGTTGGGATTTGCGGTTCATACGCCTACTTTCTATAATCTGACCTCCTCGCAGTATTTGTATATGAAATCTCCGTTCAGCCATGTTGATAATGGCGGCAACGATATCCCTTATACGGAGGCTGGTTTGGATCCGGGTGAGAATGAATATAATCTTCGAACTCCCTGGCGTTTCAATTTTAGCATGGCCACAACTGTAGGAAATTATCTGGCGCTTAATGCAGAGTATGAATATAGCAACTACTCTTCGGCTCAGGTACGTTACCCCTCTTACGATTCTTATTATTACTATACCGGTGGCGAAAAAGACAGGGCTTTGAGCGACGAGGCCAAGCGTTTTATGAATGGTGTCAGTACGGTTCGTCTTGGTGCAGAACTGAGAGTTGCCAAGGGCGCTTATGTCCGTGCCGGATATAATTATGTTTCAGCACCTTTTAAAAAGGACGCATATCTGAATTTGTTTACCGCCAGTCCGTCTTACTATTATAGTAATAATACGGATTATGTGAATCTTGGTGCTATAAACCGCGCTACGCTGGGCTTCGGATTACGCGGTAAGCATTTCTATGCCGATATGGCTTATCAGTATCAAATACAGAAAGGCGATCTTTATACTTTTCATTTGGGAGATGATGCCGACCGAAATCGCTTGTCTGCTAAAACCGTAGATTTAAACAGGCATAATGTGATGCTGACTTTGGGATATAAATTTTAAATTCAGACACAGGTGAACGATTAATTTATTTAACTAACGTGTTGATATATGAATAAACTTTTAATGAAGGGGGCGATGTTGTTCCCCTTATTATTGTTCGGGGCTTGTAGTAGTTTCTCACCAGAAGTATTGACGGGTGAACAGTCCTTAGGTAAGGAATGGGATGTGGTTCTGATGGATGGTAAGGCTGTTGTGCCTGCCGATGATACTCCCTATCTTGGTTTTGACAAAGAAAAAATGTGGGGATTTACAGGATGTAACCGCCTGACGGGAGGTTTCCCGGTGAAAGACAATAAAAAGGTGGATTTTTCTAAATTAGCCAGCACCATGATGATGTGTCCTGATAGTAAATATGAAACGGACTTCATGGCTGCATTGCGGCAGGTCAAGTCTATTGATTCTGCAAAAGATGGTTTCCGTTTGAAAAATGAAGCTGGAAAAACAGTGCTGGAGTTTGCTCCTCGTGAATTGACAGATGAAAGACTGGGCGGAGAGTGGATGATCACCTTAAATAAAGGCACCGATGGTTATAAGCAGGATGGTGAGAAACCTTTTGTCGGTTTTGATATCAAAGAGAAACGTATCTACGGTTTTGCAGGCTGTAATCGTCTTGTGGGAACTCTGAATTTTGAGGAGTTTAAATCCGGTAAGGCTGATTTTTCCCAACTGGGTACAACACGCATGCTTTGTGAGGATAATACTTACGAACAGGCTTTGCTTGAAAACTTGGCTAAGGCAAAAAAAGTAAAGTTCTTTAATAATGAGTTGCGTCTTTTTGACGGAAATAATGAAACTCTTGTGATTCTTCGGAAGAGCAAATGAGGATAATTTTTGTTTAGAGGTTTATTTGCATCATAAAAAGAGGTGGGAAATGGCTTGATTTACCGATGAATAAAAAGAAATTTCCTTTTTTTGAAGGAAAATAAGTAAAAAAGTGTTCGGAAAATTTGTCAGTTTCAAAAAAAGTAGTACCTTTGCACTCGCAATCGAGAGATGGCAATATAAACCCCTAAAGGTGCGTTAGTTCAGTTGGTTAGAATACATGCCTGTCACGCATGGGGTCACGGG
>NZ_BEWW01000276.1 GCF_002933955.1 Prevotella sp. MGM2 | reverse complement strand
TAACATTTCAGCTCTCGAATTTTAACAAATGCACCGGAATTTCGGCTTGACCCCAAAGTTTGGCATAGACATCAGTTTCCAGAAGGACAAGGACGGCAGGGTGAGAGGTTACAGTGTAATCGACCATGCCGAAAAGATTGCCTTCGACGGCAGCAAGGTGATGAAACTGTCGGAGCTTATTGATTTCGCCATCAAGCCACAGAGGAAACCATCGCCGCTTGACGTGTACCGCGGCCTGTTCACTGTCGAGGTGGGCAAAGACAGCATAGGGAACTATATGCTCATCAATGTCAAAGACGGCTCGACGTACAGCAAGCCAATCTCACCGAGGCAGTACGCATGGTATAACGGCGTGAAAGACGACGAGCGCGAAGATGTAGGCCTGACAATAGCGGCCACGATGTTCTCCGAGGAGATACTGACCGAATATCTCATGCGCTATCCTATACACAACCATCAAGAGAGGATAAAGAGTATGGCAGTTGTCAAACATAGAAACGGCAACTATTGCCTCCGCGCTGCCTTGACTGACGGCTATATGCCTTTGATAGAATTAACTTCGGAGGAGGAAGCCAAGTTCCGCTCTCTACATGCCGATGAACAAGCAAGACAAGACTTCCTGATGTCAATAGCCATGCTGCATCTTACTCGAAAGGATGCCGAGGCGGTTAAAGACAGGATAAAACAGAATACCCAGTCCAAAGCCGGAGTCCGTATTCTCCCTTCCCGTCCACAGGACTACTCCCCGGAAATCTCGCAAGTGTTCACATTCAATCTTGCCAACGCACTATCTTCCCTCAATGTCAGTTCCGGCTCATCCGGCTACAAGCGCGAGCACGAAGTCGGCAACCGCACCCGCTACGATGACATCGACAACCGTCAGTCCGGCACCCGACTTACAATGTAAGAATGAAGTAGTGACTATCTCAGCGCACCACGCCGATAGTCACTATTATTTTGCAGAGAATTTAATGTAGAATTTAATTGGGTTTAGAATTAAACGCTACTTTTTAATACAGTTTAATCAAGCCGATTTATCGTGGTTTATAGCGATTTAGATAGTGACTATTATAGTGACTACGCCCTGTAGTGGCTAAAAGAAAAATCGCCAACCCTGTAAGAATCAGCGATTTAATCTTTACTTGGGTGGTGCCACCAGGCAACCACGTTTAATTCTCTTATCTTGTTGATATACAGAATCGTATAGAAAGTGAGATACGTTGGATGTACACTTTCAGTACATCGTTCCGATTGCAACCTCAGTTTATCTGACTGCAAAGGTATAACATATTTCCGAACCCACAAAATATTTTCAATGTGTTTTTAATGAGCACATTACACAAATAATATGAGAAAATTCAACCTAACAGGAAATTTTCAGAGAGTGTACTGTACATGACAATATACATATCTGTCGTTTATTCAGAGAATTATACCAAATTTATATACCACTTGAAACTTATATACCACCGAAACTGGTGGTATAATAAAAACGAATCCCAACCGTGATGGTTGGGATTCGCACCTTGTCGGGGTTGTTCCGGGCGGTCGCACTATATCTGCCACGGATTTTTGTATGGGTCATAGTCGCGCTGGAATGTAGCCATCGCAATCTCACTGACCGGTTTCTTCTCCTCGTCCAGTTTTCGTTGAATCTGAGGATTGATTTTGCATCGGTTGGCATCATGTAGCCACTGCATTGTTGCCTCATAGTCCGTTATACGGGCCGTGCTGACGTTGTTCGGCGATATGAGCTTGTGTAGTTCGTACAACGCAATCTTAATCATGTGTTTCTTGATATTGGGATTGCGAGGGTCGTGATAACGGAAGTTATACCCTTCTTTAAGCGTGTCAGCAGTCGGCAGCATGGTAGGAATCCAAACCTTGCTGTCAAATACCACATACTCGGTGTCCTTGAACTCGTAAGCATATTCCGGGTCATATTCTCCGATGAGTCCCCAGTTGTCGGATTCCATCGGGTTTACTGTCAGGTCAATCTCATCCGCATTGAGAAGCGCGAAGAACTGGCTGTCCCATTCGACGACAGCCCACAGTTCATACTCCACGTTGGGCTCCCAGGGAGAAGTCTGAACCTGTTCCCATGCGTTAATGCCGGGTATGCGAATGTCTGCATAATCAAATCCATTGTGTTCCAAACACTCGTAAACCGAACCTGAGAAATACACAAGGTCGCCGGGGTGATAGTTGAGGAGCTGGGAGTAGGCCATAATTGTTTCTCGGTCTATCTTGTCCACATCCTCACACTCGCGCCAATACTCTACTGTGGCCGGCGCCTTGATGCCGTTAATGGAGCGCATGGCCTCTACAATCTTACCCTCATGGTAAAAATGCACGCCGACTGGGTAAGTGATACGGGGGTTGTATTCCCTCAGATTCTTGCCCACCTCCAACGCTTTCTCCACTTCATAGTTATCGGTAAGGTATTCCACGATGGAGGCTTCTGCGGCTTCCTCTGCCTGGTTTACACGAATCTGCTGACCTCGGATAAGTTGATTGAACAGTTCGTCCGAAATCTGGCTCATGTAATCTTCGTTATTGAGAAATCTCTGATACATAATCAATACGTTTAATATTCAAAGGAACCGTAGATTGGCGTGCCGGTGAAAGTGACAATTCCTGAACTTCCTGTGGCGTTGAACTTCTTCCAGGGTTCATTTAAGAATAGTACCAAGAGGTAGTCAAGGGTGTCAGAAAAGTGGCCGTATTTCTCCACTTTGATACCGAGCTTGGCATCCATGACTTTTGCCTTGGATTTTGAGCCATCCATCTCTTTGCGTTGGTTAATCAAGTCCTCTATCAACTTGCGACATTTAAGGTCAATCTGAATAGTCCAACCGTCATAACCTTCAAAAATATTGTTGACAAATTCCAAACGGGTGATTTGAGATGGTTGCTTGCTGAGAAGTTTCTTTCTTGGCCGGAGTTGTGGGTTTTTAAGAACCGAAAGCAGGATGGTGTAGTTATTAACGCCATCTTCGGTAGTTGTGGTTCTGGACAATCCGGCAGGGTCGCCGGTAACAACCACACCACCGGTATGTCCCATCCCCAGCAACAGTCTTTTTATCTTTTCAGCAAATTTAGGGGTATTGTTCTCTTTATTTTCCGGTTTCCCAAGAACCTCCTCCAATATATATACAATCTTGTTCTCATAATCAATCTGAGCCATCAAGCAACTCATATATGGAGCCACGTTGAAGTCAAAACTGAGAACCAACGACTTCAGTGGGTCATACTTGGAATCTTTCAAACCATCGACGAGATGCTTGGCTCCGTCAAATTTCCAATAGCAAGCAGCGTCATTTATGTCCACATACAACCAGTTACCAAAAAGAAGGCGTTCACGTACACTGGGGTCTGAAATCTTGTACAGCGCCGATACATAAGCGTTCACGAAGTTCTTGTCAGGATTGTCATAAACGCTGAAAGGTATATACATCTCATTTGGGCGGCATACAACAGGCTCTAAGTTCTCGTCAAGAACAAAACGGTCACGCACCCACCCTAAGCACGGGTTGGTGGACATGAAAAGTTTGGGAACCCTTGTCGTTTCTGCTACTTTCCAACGAAGACGAGAGAATAGGACATCGACACCCCGTTGATCCACTTCACCTACCTCGTCTATAAACCCACCAGAAAACTCACTGGAACCAAAGCGAAGATAGTCAGGGTCACTGGGGCTGTAGGCCATTTCTTTCATAATGATTTTGGAGCCGTTCCAAAATATCATTTCTCCTGAAAGGTTGTTTATTTTGAAGTGCACCTGCTCTTCAAGTCCCCAAGATTTAGCTACACTCTGAATGGTGTTCCATGTTGATTCACGTAGGCTTTTAAGCGTTTTACGGGCAACGACCATGCGCATATCCGGCCATCTCAGACAACTGGAAATGAGCCAGCAACTTCCAAGATACGATTTACCTCCACCGGCGGCACCTCCACCAAGAATTATCTGAGGGATATTGTCATTTCCGCAGTGCTCGCAAACTGAAGTGTAAGTCGGGTTGCCATTACGGTCCACGCCATTCTGCACCTGTACGACATTACCGCCGCACAAAGGACACTCCGGCTGAAGGTTCTTCCAGACTTCATACTGTCTTGCCGAAGGAGCAAAATCAATCTTCAGATTGCTGGGTGCTTTCAGTCCTGGAATCATTTTTCTGGTAGATGAAAGGTGACACTAATTCATTGTATTTCTTCTGGTCTATATAGAAACGGCGTTTGTGGATTCCATCATTCCAAACAGTGAGATAACCGGCCTGTACCAGTTCCATCAAAAGATTACGACATGTGCCATAATTGCATTGGCCGTATTTCTCTGCGATTTTATAATAGGTGTCATTGGTCCATAGTTTGTATTGGTTTCTGAACCAAATCAGGAACCCGATAGCTTTTCCACGGGTTTTGTTGTCAATTTCTTTCTTCATAAACAATTATCATTTATAAAGAATAGGCATAGACAATCTTCAAGGAGTTAAAAATTATCGTTTATAAATGGAGCGCACCTGATTCTCATCAGATGCGCTCCGAGGTGTTATGGATATAAAGGAATCAAGAAAAATTATGCAGTAGCCTGAGCAGCCGCGTAGATTTTTTCTACGGTGTCCCAAAGATAGTCTGGGGCTGGAGTGTCGGAGAGTTTTTCACATGCACTCTTCAAGTAAGCCAACTCTTGTTCCGTGAAATCCACCACATGAGGGTTTTCACGATCTGCGTTGATGTCCCATGTGGTACGCTTGTTTTCGGCGTCCTCTTTGATGTTATACTTTTCAACATCTTCTTTGTTGATGCCAACCTTCTTGATGATAGAGCGCTTCAGATTGTAGTCCATGAAGGAGTTCTCTGCCGGAAGAATAGAAGGGATGGCGATTCTGTCAATAATATGCAATTCCATATCTTATATATATTAAAGTGATTTTACATAATTGTCAACGCCTTTTACGTGAAGATCCACGATAGCGTTATGACCTTCTGCCGACAGGAGGAAATCGACATCAGTCTTGTTGTCCTGAAACATCGATTCTGTAAGTACCGCTGCACATTTTGTACCGGTCAGAACTGCGAATCTTGCCTCGTAATCAGGGTCGCCATCACTCCAGTCTGCACGAATGGGAACTTGGCGTTTATCGTATGCCCCCTGTGCTTTAAGCGTCGAGAAACGCTGGATATAGGGCTTGAGTGAATCTTGTGCAGCGTTCCAGATAGATGTTGCCAGTATATCGGATTTGGTTTGTCCAGGTGAAGTGTAGATACACCATCCACCGGCAGTTTTCCATTTGCCATCGGAACCGGCTGCGTTGCAATGTACTGAAATCATAATCACATTATCTTTGCCATATTGGTTACAAATGGCATTAACACGCCTACATCTTTCAGTCAATGACACGTCGGTATCTTCAGGTACCAGAATACGAGCATCATACCCCATAGCTTTGCGCTTGGCTACAATATCACGCACAAGTTCTCGTGCTTTCCTATATTCACGCAAACTCTGATCTGGGGAACACTTGCCAAGAGTATCAACCCCATGTCCATTATCATACAGCTCGATAATTTTTTTCATGTGCTTGAAATTCGTTTATTAAGAATAGCCTTTAAGAATTACGTTTGGGTGAGATTTACCAAGAAAAAAGATTATAGCTTACTCCAAGCCCAATATAAGGTTCGATTTTGCTGGGCGTAACTCCTATGCCGACTTGCACACCCAACCCCCAACGCTTCTGTCTATATCTGATCTCTGTATTGGTAATAGTATTCGTGATAGTCATTACCGGTTGAAATACCCTAATGCTATCTAAAGCCGGCTCATATCCGCTTACCCAAGCCTCATAAGTGGAATCGCTATAATGTTTTTGGGTAATTGGCAAAACGACAGATACACTGTCAGAAGAAAGCGTGTCAGCATGAGGTGCTTTGATGGTGTCGTACACTGGTACCTTAACAGTTTTGTATCGAATTACAAGACTGTCTCTTGGTACAGGTACCTCAATGAACACCCGTATAGTGTCATACTTGACATAAGTTTCTGACTTTGAGTCTGTTACTGTATGGTCTTTTGAGCAACCATGATAAAACAAAGCGGTGCCCAAAACTACCGCCAAGGTAGTTAGGCAACCGCTCAAAAACGAGTTAATCTTCATATACCTATCGAATTATAGGGGATGTACCATTCTCGCTCCCCAAGATACTGACCAGAAAGATCCACCCAGCATCCACGGATATTGCCGGAAATATCGTTCACCTCAACAATTGTCGCAGTCAATCCTACAAGAGGCTCCAGTTTCATCTCTGTCAAAGCACAAGATGGAAGAATAATGATTTTATCCCCAGGTTTCATACTAATAACTGATTATCTAATTTCAGGCAAAAGATACTGGATGTTCTTGGCCGCTTCGTGCATTATCTCTCGTGCCTCTTCTTCTGGCACATCAATTGGGTGTGTAAATTCACAGAAGATACTTCCAATCCAATCATAACGGTTATCATTGAGACGTTTGATAATCGCTGCTTGGCAACCGTAGCTGGAGAGAATAGACTGAGCGCATTTATCATTTATTTGCTTGTCTATATCTGTGACATATATGAACAAGTTTTTCACCAGGTCGCTACTGAATTTTGCAACCTCAGATATGTGTAAGTCCTGAACATGAGGCTTCATTGGCTCAATACCTTTTCTCTTGACCTCATAATATATTGATAACAGACTTTCGTTTCCGAGAGGATGCGGCTGGACGATGTACACTCTGTCGGCGTTCAGTTCGTGAAGCACGGTCCACAATTCACCAAAAACGATTGATGAATTGTCGGCACGTCTATGGCTTCTTTCTTCTTCGTCTTTCTTGAACTTCTCAATCTTCAAGTCCGTCAGTTTGTTTTTACTGTACTGATTATAAGCAAACCATGCCGCGAGAATTGTGCCTATTGCGCTAATAATTGAAGGTATGTATTCTACCATAGTTATTGTTGTTTTGTTTCAGATTGCTCTGGCATGATTACGTTGAAAGTGATACCACCTTCTCCAGCGCCATCGATATTGATTTTACTAACATGAGCTTCTTTGACAGGGTACAAATCCATCAATGCTTTGGAAGCATTGACCGCTACGCTACGAAGGGCGGCTGGGGATTGCAATGTGCCTTTTCGGTCTCTATATTCTGCACTTGCACATTCTTTGATGATACTTACAAGGTTCTCACGTAAAAATGTTTTCATATATTTAGCCTCTTCATACGGAAGCTCGTCAAGAGACTTCAAGTATTCTTGAATCTCAGGACGAGCTAACATACGAATGGCAAGACCTTTTGCACGATGCGTTCTATCTCCAAATACTTCCTGATAGCACTTTGCCGCATTACCACCATAAGGCGCTTCTCCATTTGCATAGAGGTCACAGAAAAGTATCTCTTGGTCTGTAAGGGTATTTTTATTTTCCATGTTTACGCTAATTCGTTAATGCTGAGCTATCGTTGCGATAACCCATACTCATTAACGAATAGTCGTTTTCTACTCTGCCGGTTTATTCCCTTCCAGCAATTTTTCCATGATGGTGTCTCTGAACAACTGCGAGATACCGCTACAAGCTGCTTCAACATCTTCTATAGACTTCAAATACTGCATATTGAAGTTAATCTGAAGGTCATAACCGGAGATATGAACAAGTACTTGTTTGGTATCTGCATTTATGACTTCACGAACAATGCGGTCGGAATTAACTTTGAACTGTACTACGGGTTCATCAATGTGGGAATATGTCCCTTCTTGTTTCTGTTCTGACATAGTTTATTATATTTACCTGTTGGCGGAATTAATTTAGTGCATACTTAATTCTGCCAATGGGCTTGTCGTTAATGAAGTTTACGTATTGCAGAATGGTAAGTGCACTAATTTTGCCAATGATCCTGGCAAACAAACCATTCGTTATTTTCGCATAGTTCCTGATGACCAAGAACTGGTCTGTAAGTTGTGAGAATATTGTCTCAATCCTCTTTCTTGCCTTTGCAAACGGAATGAATGTCGGTTTCCAATCCTTTTGGTTGAGCCGATACGGACACTCCAGTCTTATGTGTGCGGTTTCGAACAAGTCAAGCTGTACGTCAGCTCCAATATACCCTTTGTCACCATAGATGCTACAGTCGTGATAAGTATGTTTTACATCCTTCATATAATGGAGGTCCGCCACACTTGCCTTTGACAGATCATAGGAATGGATAACTCCACTTAACCCACAGAGAGCGTGTAACTTATAACCAAAATAATACGTGTTCTGCGAAGCACAGAAGCCGAAGTCGGGAGCTTGCGAGAAATTGCCGGTACGTCCCATCTTGCAACGTTTTCCTCTTGCAACCCTACAGACCTCTATCGGCTTGGAGTCAACAAAGAATTGTTCCTCTCCGCCATCCATTTCCATGGCAATCCGCTTGCGCAGTTCCTCACACAGGCCTGCCGTTTTCTTCCTGCGGTCATTGAACTGTCTCCTTGATATGAGATTAGGAATGTTGTCCTTGTACTCTTGCAATTTATAGTCGAACAACCACTTCTCACTATCAATGCTCTCGGTCTCTGCCGTCAAGGATAGCGCCACCACTTCCAAATCCGAAAACTTGGGAACAGGACCACGACGTGGAACATTACCCGATTCATTGACGAGATTTTCAGAGAATTGCTTGCATATCTCGAGTATTTTGACGAATTTTGTATAAAGGTTGTACATACGATGGTTTGGACTTAATGTTTTGAACACCACTAAGTTACTAAAAATCAGCGATATGTGCAACTTTTTACTCATATTTATCAACTTAAATTAATTCCGCCAACGGGTT
>NZ_BEWW01000275.1 GCF_002933955.1 Prevotella sp. MGM2 | reverse complement strand
GGTACAAAGAAAAGAAATGTTCCGGCGGAAAGCAAATTGTGTTAAAATAGAGGACAGCTTAAAAAAACAGATTCCTCGGCCAGTATCTGACCGTCGGGGAAACGGCGGACACGCAAACGGCCGTCGTCGAGAGTGGCGAAAGTGGGAACATTACCACCTTTAGGAAAGGTAGGAGAGCCACAGTTACACACCGCAGGTCTTCCGTTGCCGGCAGGGCGCAACGTCCACAAATGCGTATGTCCGTAAAGGAATACATCAACTGCAGGGGCCGGCGGCAGATTCTGCTCATTATATATATGTCCGTGCGTCAGGAAAATGCGCCGGCAACTGTCACACAGTAAGACATAGTCTGCCATCATGGGAAAAGGCAGCAGCATCTGGTCCACCTCACTGTCACAATTGCCGCGTACGGCTACAATATCTGCGGCTCGGGGCGCCAGCAACTCTACCACTCCCGGTGCGTCAAGTCCCTCGGGCAACCCGTTGCGAGGACCGTAATTGAGAACGTCGCCCAAAAGCAAAAGCATGTCATAACGGCCTTCGTCATAAAAACGGAGCACGCTCTCAAGCGCCGGACGAGAGCCGTGAATGTCGGATAAGATGAGATATTTCATTTCATAAGGGTTTTAAACCTACAAAGGTAACAAACGATTCTGACTTCACACTATGATTCCTCCCTCTACCTTTCCCGAATGACAACAAATATAGACGTAAGATAAAAAAACACAACGTTAATGTTTTATATATGAATGGATTTGGAAACATCGGGCTTTAAGTCTACCTTTGTGCATACGACCAGCACAAAGACTGTTCATCTGCATAAAAATAAAACAACTGATTATGAAAATTGAAAATATCCATGCCAGAGAAATCCTCGATTCACGCGGCAATCCTACCGTAGAGGTGGAAATGACAACCGATCTCGGCGTGACGGGCCGTGCTTCCGTACCGTCAGGCGCATCGACCGGCGAACACGAAGCTCTCGAACTGCGCGACGGCAACAAGAAACGCTACGGCGGAAAAGGTGTGCTCAAAGCTGTCGGTAACGTCAACAACCTTATCGCACCGGTGCTAAGGGGTATGTCCGTTCTTGACCAACGCGGCATAGACCGTGCCATGCTGGAACTCGACGGCACATCGGCAAAATCAAAACTAGGAGCCAATGCCATACTGGGTGTCTCGCTGGCAGCGGCACACACGGCAGCCAAAAGCCTCGGCATACCGCTTTACCGGTATCTGGGTGGCGCAAACACGTATGTAATGCCCGTTCCGATGATGAATATCATCAACGGCGGAGCACATTCCGATGCGCCCATCGCCTTTCAGGAATTTATGATACGCCCCGTGGGAGCTGCCGGCGAGCGTGAGGCCATCCGCATGGGAGCCGAGGTTTTTCACGCCCTGAAGGAACTGCTCAAAAAACGCGGACTCTCCACCGCAGTAGGCGATGAAGGAGGATTCGCTCCGAAACTCAACGGAATAGAAGATGCGCTCGACAGCATCGTACAAGCCATTAAAAAAGCAGACTACCGTCCGGGCGACGACATCCGCATAGCCATGGACTGCGCAGCTTCGGAATTTTCTGTAAAGGAGGAAGGACAGTTTTTCTACGACTACAGCCGCCTGAAAAACGGACTTCCCAAAGATCCCGCCGGCCGGAAACTCAGTGCCGACGAGCAAATAAACTATCTGGAAGAACTGATAACAAAATATCCCATCGACTCCATCGAAGACGGTCTTGACGAAAACGACTGGGAAGGCTGGGCAAAACTCACACGCGCCATCGGCGACCGATGCCAGCTGGTAGGCGACGATCTGTTCGTAACAAACACCAAATTCCTCAAGAAAGGCATACAACTCGGAGCGGGCAATGCCATCCTCATTAAAGTGAACCAGATAGGAACGCTCACCGAAACGCTTGAAGCCATAGAGATGGCCCACCGCCACGGCTATAGCACCGTAACAAGCCATCGTTCCGGCGAAACGGAAGATACAACCATTGCCGACATTGCCGTAGCCACCAACTCCGGACAAATAAAGACAGGCTCACTGAGCCGTACCGATCGCATGGCGAAATACAACCGGCTTATACGGATTGAGGAACAGCTGGCAGGCCGTGCCGCCTACGGTTTTGAAAAAATAGGGTGAAAAGTTCCCGATTAAGGGTAAAAGTCGGTGTCATAAGGACAAAAAGAACAAGGCCGCCACAAAAAATGCTGAAACTACGACAAAAAGGAACAAAAGAAAGCACAGAAGAATAAGGAGCTGTCATTAAAGTTTCCAATACAATTACAACAGATTCTGTACTAATTAAATTTTCTCTGATTTGAAGCGTGCCAACGGGAGGATTACTTTCTGTTGGCACTCCCGGTATTTCCGTCCCGTTATGGCGAACGACTCTCGGCAGCCGAAAAGTCCTGCTGTTTCCGGCATTCCTAAAACAGGCGATGACATACCGCCTCAGGCTTTCTCTTCCATTCTGCGAAAGGTGAGCGTTACGATAGGCAGTGTCAAGATAAAAGCGCAAACATCCGACACGGCCTGAATGAGTTCCACTCCGAGCAGTCCGAAAAATTCCGGCAGAGTGAGCGCCAGAGGAATAAAGAATAAGCCGGAGCGGGCGGCAGCCACCAGATTGGCTCGGCCGGAAAGGCGCATCGTCTGCAACATTTGGTTGGACACGCCTACAAAAGCCAGCAACGGATAAGCTATCAGTTGGAAGCGGAAAGCCACGGCGCCTACGGCCACTACTTCGGGATCGTGGCGGAAGAGGGTCACAATGTCTTCGGCCAAAAAACCGCAGACAACGGCGCACACCACGAGAAACGCCGTACCGGCCTTCACACAGAAGGCAAATCCTTCACGAACGCGGCCGTAAAGCCGTGCGCCGTAACAGAAGCCGCAAAGTGGCTGAAAGCCTTGGCCCAAACCGATGATTACGGCATAGATAAAGAAAGATATGCGCCCTACGATGGACATACCTGCAATGGCCGCATCGCCGTAAGCCCCTGCAGCTACGTTGAGCACTATGACGGCCGTGCAGGCCAGTCCCTGCCGCAGGAGCGAAGGCATGCCGCCCATGAATATTTCCCTCAAGAGTTGCCACGAGGGAGAAAAGTCAGCCAACCTGACGCGGATGTTACCGTCAGTACGGCTCATGCGGTAAAGAATACCAAAACCGCAGGCCTGGCTGACCACTGTAGCCACTGCGGCGCCCGTAATGCCCCATTCGAAGGAGAAAATAAACAGCGGTGCCAAAGCGATATTGAGCAACGCCCCCGACAGAACGCCCAGCATAGCCCGTGCGGCATTGCCCTGAAAGCGCATCTGGTTGTTGAGTGTCAAAGAACCGGTCATGAAAGGAACCCCCAGCAGCACGATGCCGAGATAACGTTCCGTGTAAGGCAGAATGGTGGCCGTAGAGCCGAGCAAAAGGGAAAGGGGGGTGAGGAAGAGGAGTCCGGCCATGGCTATCAACACCCCGGCCATAATGCTCAGACCGAAGCCCGTGGCCGCCATGCGCGCGGCATTTTCGCGATGACGTGCCCCAAGCTGCTGCGCTATATAGTTACCCGATCCGTGGCCGAAAAGGAACGCCACAGCCTGAACAACCGACATGGCCGCAAACGTCACGCCCACAGCGGCAGTTGCCTGTGTATTGATTTTGCCCACAAAATAGGTGTCGGCCATATTGTAAAGGCTCGTCACAAGCATGCTCACTATAGTGGGGGCACCCATCGTAAGAATAACGCGCCGCACAGGAGCCTGAGTGAGATAAGTGTAATTGTCCGTCCGTTGGTGCATAGCAAACACAAAAATACGCATTTTCCGCCAACGGGACGAATAAAAACCGCCAACTTCAACGCCAGTCTATTATCCTGAGAGACATTCAAAAGCTTTTCCGCCGTCAGCCGCGCCGTCTTCTGATATATGTCCGTCTATTCCCGAAGCGGCATTTACAGTGCTTCCAACCTACCTGAAAAATAACTGATACCTG
>NZ_BEWW01000274.1 GCF_002933955.1 Prevotella sp. MGM2 | reverse complement strand
GGGGCGGGGAGGGGGCGTTGTTGTCATTCCCTTGCTTACGCTGGCTTTTGGCGTAGACTTCCACTATGCCGTGGGCGCCGCTCTGGTGGCTTCCATCGCCACGTCGAGCGGTTCGGGCAGTGCCTATGTGAAGGAGGGCATTACCAACATCCGTCTGGGCATGTTCCTTGAAATAGCCACTACCATAGGTGCCGTTTGTGGCGCGGCCGTGGCTATCTATCTTAACAGCAGTACGATTGCCGTTATCTACGGCTGTGTGCTCATTCTCACCGCCGCCATGCAGCAGCGGCGCAAGTCCGACCACGACGGTGTGGTGGGGTCGGAGCAGGCCCGGAGGTTGAAACTCTTCGGCACGTGGCCGCAGAAGGACGGCTCGGTGAAAAGCTATCAGCTCAAGCACGTCTACGGTGGTTTCGGCGTGATGTATGTGGCCGGCATTCTGTCGGGCATCCTCGGTATCGGCAGCGGTGTGCTCAAAGTGATAGCGATGGACGGCATCATGAAAGTACCCTTCAAGGTGAGTACCACTACCAGCAATTTCATGATGGGCGTTACGGCCTGTGCCTCGGCTGTCATTTACATTCAGCGGGGCAATATAGAGCCGGGTATGGCCTGTCCGGTGATGATTGGTGTCCTGCTCGGGGCGCTCACCGGGGCCAGACTGCTCAAGCGCATGGATGTGCGTGTGCTTCGCCAGATTTTTTGTGTGGCCATTCTTCTGGTGGCTGTCAATATGATTTATCAGGGCTTTGCCGGAAATTTCTGATGCTTTATGAAAAAGGAAAACAAACAACCCAAGCACGATATTCAGCGCCTCGTGGGCAATACGCTCCGTTGGGGCGTGACGCTGGCCTGCGTCATAGCAGCTATAGGCGGAGTCATTTATCTTATGGAACACGGTGGCGAGCCTATGAAGGACTATTCGCATTTCGCTTATGGTGCGGCCGCGGAAGAGCATGAGAGCTATACGACGCTCTCGGGCATTGTTGACGGTGTGATCAACTTTACCGCTACGGGCTGGATACAATTGGGCGTCATAGCTCTTCTGCTCACGCCCATCATGCGCGTGGCGCTCTCGCTCATCGACTTTGTTCAGGAGCGCGACTGGCTTTATGCGGGTATCTCGGCCGTAGTGCTCGCTGTCATTATCAGCAACTCTTTGGGCGGTGTGCTCGCCTGAAAAGTCCTTCAGAAGAGCCTGCTTTCATAAAAGGATAAAGGAAGTGACTGTCGGCAATAACGCCTTTTCAACGCTTGTATCTGTAGGCTTATAGAACGGCCGGGAGGATTATTGTCGGACTCCGTATATGAAAAACGGGAAGTCATCCGGTTTTGTCCGGATAGCTTCCCGTTTGTTGGTGAATAATCAAAAACAGTTTCAGTCTTCAATGAGATCCTTGCCGGTCATTTCGGCTGGTTGTTCCAGTCCCATGATATGCAGGATGCTCGGTGCCACATCTGCCAAAACGCCGTCCTTTACTTTTGCGGTTTTATTTTCTGTTACATAGATGAAAGGTACGGGGTTCAGGGAATGGGCCGTGTTGGGAGTGCCGTCGGCGTTGACCGCATTGTCGGCATTGCCGTGGTCGGCAATGATAATGGTTTCATAACCGGTGGCGCTTGCCGCTGTCACGACTTCTTTCACGCAGTTGTCTACAGCTGTCACGGCTTTTTCAATGGCACCGTACACGCCCGTGTGGCCTACCATGTCGCCGTTGGCAAAGTTGACAACGATGAAATCATATTTGTCTTCCTTGATGGCGGCAACGAGTTTGTCCTTTACCTCATAGGCCGACATTTCGGGCTGGAGGTCGTAAGTGGCCACTTTGGGAGATGCTACGAGAATGCGCTCTTCGCCTTCATAGGGAGTTTCGCGTCCGCCGTTGAAGAAGAAGGTCACATGGGCATACTTTTCCGTTTCGGCCGTGTGGAGTTGGCTGAGGCCTTTTGAGGCGATGTATTCGCCCAGTGTGTTCTCTACGTTCTCTTTCGGGAAGAGGATGTGAACCCCCTTGAAAGAGGCATCGTAGGGGGTCATGCAGTAGTATTGCAGATTGGGGATGGTGTGCATGCCTTCTTCGGGCATGTCTTGCTGCGTAAGCACCACTGTGAGTTCTTTGGCACGGTCGTTGCGGTAATTGAAGAAGATAACCACATCACCTTCCTTAATGCGGCCGTCAACAGTGGCGTTGACGAGCGGCTCCATGAATTCATCGGTATTTTTATGTTCTTCGGAGTCAGTGTCGTAGCAGCTCTGAACGCCTTCGACCATATCCGTCATCTTACGGCCCTTACCTTCAACCAGAAGATCGTAGGCCGTCTTGACACGGTTCCAGCGCTTGTCGCGGTCCATGGCGTAGAAGCGGCCGATGATGGAGGCTACGTGTGCACCGCTTTGGGCACAATGGGCCGTGAGGTCGGCAATGAAGCCCTTGCCGCTTTTGGGATCGGTGTCGCGGCCGTCCATGAAGCAATGAACGTAAGTGGAGGAGGCTATGCCGTATTCTGCGGCGATATCAATGAGTTTGAAGAGATGGTTCAGAGAGGAATGGACACCGCCGTCAGATGTCAGTCCCATCAAGTGGAGGCCTTTGCCGTTTTTCTTGGCATATTCGTAGGCTCTGACTATCTCAGAATTTTCAAGGATGCTGTCGTCGGCACAGGCACGGTTGATTTTCACGAGGTCCTGATAGACGATACGTCCGGCGCCGATATTGAGGTGTCCCACTTCGGAATTGCCCATTTGTCCGTCGGGAAGCCCTACGTTTTCGCCGCTGGCCAGCAGTTGGGAGTGAGGATACGTGGCGTTGAGAGAGTCCATGAAGGGAGTAGGCGTTTCGTAAATGACATCGCTTCTGTCATGTTTGCCGATGCCCCAGCCGTCGAGGATCATAAGTAATGCTTTCTTTGCCATAATGCTTATGTGTTATAGAATGTTTGTTTTATTGCTGCGCAAAGGTACACATTTAGTGCGAGAGAGGCGCGAAAAGGATAGCGTTTTTGTGTTTCATAGGGTTAAAAGGAGAGCCACTGCCACCGTCCGTATCAGGCGGACAATGGCAGTGGCTGTCGTATAAAAGGCACTGGCCGTACTTTCCAGCAGGATAGTGCCAGATTTTACAGGCGCTGGCTAAGTTTTTCAAGCATATCCACCGTCATGCTGTCGAGGTCGAATGTTGGTTTCCAGTCCCATTCCTGACGGGCGCAGATGTCATCGATGCTGTTGGGCCAGCTGTCGGCATTGGCTTGCTTGAGGGGGTCTACCTGATATTCCATTTCGAATTCGGGCTTGTACTTGCGGATAGCAGCGAGTACGCCTTCGGGGTCGAAACTCATGGCGGCGATGTTGAAACTGTTGCGATGGATGAGGCGCGCGGGGTCGGCTTCCATCAATTGCACGCAGGCATTGAGTGCATCGGGCATATACATCATGTCCATGTAGGTGCCTTTACCGATGGGGCATACGAATTTTTCGCCACGGACAGCGCTGTAGTAAATGTCGCAGGCATAATCGGTGGTACCGCCACCCGGAGGTGTCACATAAGAAATGAGTCCGGGGAAACGTACTGAACGGGTGTCGACACCATATTTGTTATGATAGTAATCAGACAGTAATTCGGTGGTTACTTTCGATACACCATAGATGGTACGGGGGCGCTGGATGGTGTCTTGAGGCGTGTGGTCGGCCGGAGTCTCCGGACCGAACGAGCCGATGGAGCTGGGAGTGAAGACGGCACATCCGTGTTCGCGGGCCACTTCGAGTACATTCCAAAGACCGTCTATGCCGATTTTCCAAGCAAGTTGGGGACGGCCTTCTGCCACTACGCTCAGCAGGGCTGCAAGGTTGTAGATGGTGTCGATGTTATACTTAAGCACCACGGCGGCTATCTGTTCGCCGTTTGTAACATCGCAGATTTCATAGGGACCGCTCTCACGCAATTCACCTTGAGGCTTGGCGCTGGGAATATAGCCGCATACAACGTGTTCGTTACCGTAGATGCTACGCAGACGCATTGTCAGTTCGGAGCCGATTTGACCTGTTGCTCCGATAACCAAGATGTTCTTCATTGTTGTTATACTGTTTTAATAGGTGTGTCTGTTATTTTTTTTTTTTGCAAAGTTACTACAAAAAAGTGAAATGCGGAAAGATATAGTGATAGAATTGAGTTACAAGGGTTTTAGTTGAAGTGGCGAAAATTCGTGAAGCCATTACAATCCCTGCCGAAGCCAAATCCTGACGCCGCAACGTTACTTGTTCGTAACCATGCCCGAAAATGTGACAAACGGGTACGGATAGCGAAACAAGACACTAAGGAATAGTGAGTTACCGACAACTCACGCGAAAAATCCGGTTACGGAAAAAGATTGCGCCGTTCCTCCCCGTTTTGCGTACCGACACCGGACTCTTCACCAACTAATTTTGAAACCAAAAAAATTAAGGACGATGAAGAATACATTTTCAGTAATCTACTACCTTAAGCGTCAGGTAGTGAAGAAAGACGGGACGGTTCCCGTCATGGGACGCATCACGGTT
>NZ_BEWW01000273.1 GCF_002933955.1 Prevotella sp. MGM2 | reverse complement strand
CTCTCGAATTTAAACGACTGCACCGGAATTTCGGCTTGACCCTTAAAATGCCAAGATTCAATGCTGTTGTTGTGATCTTGTCGATTGCGGCCGTAGTTGTGTATGGTTTGCCGCTGTGCTTGATATGTGAAAGAGCCGGTCTGTTTCTTTGGGAGATGATTCTGAAAGCATGACAGTCCGGGTTTATTGATTGGAAGAGGGTCAGCGGCCGAACTGCCTGCCTGACCGGTTCGACCTGTCCTGTGCGGCATTGCCCTTTGTCTTCTTTTCATTATGGCTGGAACCGGAGGAGCCGCGTGAGGGCCTGCTATTGCCAGGAGTGCGTGACGGGCGTTTGTTTTCCGACGGCCTGCCGCTGTTTCCCGGCCGTGTGTTGTTTCCCGGCCGGTGTCCTTTGTTATGGTCAGGCCGGTTGCCGTTGCTGTGTGGCGGGCGGACGTTGCCGTGTCCGGGTCGGTTGTAGTCGGGGCGGTGTGGTGGTTTGGGACCTTTGTTGTGGAAATGGTCGCGCATGCCGCCGCCCGGTCGGAATGTCATGCCCCAGTAAGGGCTTCGGGCATTGTGGCCGCGTTTGTGCCATGAACCGCCGTGGTAAGATACATAGACTTTTGGACGTTCAAAATAGTAGTAGCCGCGCCGGTAACGGTCGAAAATGGGGAAATACCAGGCAGAACGTACCCACCTGATGGGGCGGAAAAAATAATCGAGGGAGGCGTAAAGCGAATATTGCCAGTCAAAGAGAATGCACCGCAGATCGGCATCGCGGAACTTCCAGTAGCGTCCGGAGGAATAGTCTGACGGGCTTCTGAGGCTCATCAGGTAGTCAAGGTTCACCTGATAGGCGCGGTCGTATTGCTCAGGGGTTAGATTTAACTCATAAGCCATTTTGTCTGTGAGGAACCATGCCCGCTGTCTGGCTTCTTCATAACTCATGGCACCGGCACTTACAGCCATCACCATTGGTATGAGCAGAGATAGGATGAATCGTTTCATAATTGTGGGATATTAATGGCCGTGACGGCCGGTTTCAACATTCTTGAGGGTTGTGGGCAAATGCTTTGTTTGGCAAATATTCTGAAAAACTACAGAATGGCCAAAAGTTTTCTCCGTTTTTTTGTACCCGACAACAATTTTATTGAAAAAACGCGCGATTTTAACAAATGCTGGAAACAAAGAGGCAGGAAATGTGCAATCAACATGACTGAAAGTCTGCATTCTTTCGGAATGTTTTTTTACAGACATCCTTCCGGATTCGTAGCGGCATGGTTCTCTTGTGGTGGCAGTGACGTGTTTTTAGAGTAGGCTGAGGCTTTGTGTGGAAATAATGTGTTATATTTGCGGGTGAAAAAGTATTAATTTGTAAGAAAAGAGAAAATGCCCAATATTTCAGAACGTGCAGTGGAAATGCCGGCTTCGCCCATCCGTAAGTTGGCTCCGTTGGCTTCGGCCGCCAAAGAGAGAGGCTTGCATGTTTATCATCTCAATATCGGTCAGCCTGATTTGCCAACGCCTGAGGCGGGGTTGGACGCTCTGCGTCACATTGACCGTAAGGTGTTGGAATACAGCCCGAGTCAGGGCTTTAAAAGTTATCGTGAAAAACTGACACATTATTACAAGCGTTACGACATTCATCTTAATGCCGATGATATCATCATTACCGCCGGCGGTTCTGAGGCCGTGCTTTTTGCTTTCATGTCGTGTCTGAACCCAGGCGATGAAATTATTGTTCCGGAGCCGGCTTATGCCAATTATATGGCTTTTGCCATATCTGCGGGTGCAAGAATACGCACGATTGCCACAACGATAGAGGAAGGTTTCGCGCTCCCTAAGGTCGAAAAATTTGAAGAACTCATAAATGAGCGCACACGTGCCATCCTTATTTGCAATCCTAACAATCCGACAGGCTATCTCTATACCCGCCGTGAGATGAATCAGATACGTGACCTGGTGAGGAAGTATGATCTGTACTTGTTCTCCGATGAGGTGTACCGCGAGTTTATCTATACCGGTTCGCCTTATATTTCCGCCTGCCACTTGGAGGGGATTGAGGAAAACGTGGTGCTCATTGACTCCGTGTCGAAACGTTACAGCGAATGCGGCATACGCATCGGTGCCCTTATCACAAAGAACGCGGCAGTGCGTGAGGCTGTGATGAAATTCTGTCAGGCCCGGTTGAGCCCGCCGCTCATAGGGCAGCTTGTGGCAGAGGCTTCGCTCGATGCAAGTGATGATTATGCCCGCGAAGTATACGATGAATATGTGGAGCGCCGCAAATGTCTTATCGATGGCCTTAACCGCATTCCGGGCGTTTACTCGCCCATTCCGATGGGAGCTTTCTACACGGTGGCCAAACTGCCTGTAGATGACGCCGAAAAGTTTTGTGAATGGTGTCTCACGGATTTTGATTTTGAAGGGCAGACCGTGATGATGGCTCCAGCCTCTGGTTTTTATACCACACCGGGTGCCGGGCGTGATCAGGTGCGTATCGCCTACGTTCTTAATAAGGAGGACTTGCAGCGGGCATTGGCTGTCCTGCGTAAGGCCCTTGAGGCTTATCCCGGTCGGACTGAAGCCTGAGTGTGTAGTAAGGATATTATAGTGCAGGATTGTTTTACATGGGATTGTCATCTTTTTTAGCTAAACGTTTTTATGCTTCGGCGGCGCACGACAAGAACCGGCGTGCCACCGGGCTGGCTATCCGCATCGCCACAGTCGGTGTGGCGGTCGGGCTGGCCGTCATGCTTGTGTCTATAAGTGTGGTTAAGGGGTATCAGGAAGAAGTGAGAAACAAACTCACAGGCTTTACGTCTCATGTGGAGGTGCTCGACATCCGTTCGCTTTCCTCTCCGGAAAGCTATCCTATAGCCACAGATCGTGAACTGGTTGAACAGGTGAAGCGGGTGCCCGGTGTGACGCGTGTGGAGCGTGTGTCGCAAAAGATGGGCATATTGAAAACCGAAGAAGCCTTTCATACCATAGTTCTTAAGGGAGTTGGCAAAGATTATGATCTTGGTTTTATACGTAGTCAGCTGGTGGAGGGGAAAATGCCTTCTTTCGGGAGCAGTTCGGGTAGTAATGAGGTGCTTGTGTCGCGTTTACAAGCCGAAGAACTGGGCTTGAAAGTAGGAAGCCGGGTTTATGCTTATTTTATTGGAGATGATATTAAACTGCGGCGCTTTACGGTGTCTGGAATTTATGAGACCCATCTTAACCAGTTTGACGATTATTTTGTGTGGGCCGATATTGCCACCGTGGGACGACTTAACGGTTGGCAGGATGACCAAAGCAGTACCCTTGAGGTGTATGCCTCTGATTTTGATGATGTCGACCGCGTGCAGGTGGGTGTCGGGCATCTGCTGAATGGCAGGACAGACCGCTATGGGGTGCCTTATAATTCGATGTCTGTCAAGGAAAATCCCCGTACCGGTTCGGTGGTGCAATGGCTGTCGCTGCTTGATTTCAATGTCTGGGTCATATTTGCCCTGATGGCAGGCGTGGCTGGCTTTACGATGATAAGCGGTTTGCTTATTCTTATTTTGGAACGTACAGGAACAATAGGCGTGCTTAAGGCTATCGGAGCCACCAATATGCGTCTTCGCCATACTTTCATTCTTTATGCCGCCTTTATTGTTTTGCGCGGTATGCTATGGGGGAATGTTGTCGGATTGGGCATTATTGCCGCTCAGAAATTCTGGGGGATAATCAAACTCGATCCGTCAAAATATTATGTTTCAGAGGCTCCGGTGGCCTTTGAACCGTGGTGGATAATAGGTATCAATGCGGGTACGCTTATCATCTGCGTGCTGGCCTTGGTCATTCCGAGTTTTGTTGTGTCGCGCATCCAACCGGCTAAAGCCATTCGTTTTGAATAAAAAAACAATTTGGACTTTGATATATCTGTAACTTTTTATGACCTTTTCAAGGTTTGAAAATGAAATGACGGGTGTCGGGTGAACCAAGGGCTGTATTGGAATTTCAGTTCGAATGTTTGAAAAACTAATGGCAGTACGGTAATTTTGAAGATAGAATAGATAGGAAACAAACTGCTTGGCATCCTTTTTGGGGGGACAGTTGGTCTTTTATGTGAAAAAGCGGAACTTTCTCTTTGAAAATCCCGCTCTGCTGTTGCAGGATACAACATCCTGACAGCAAGAGCAAGAAGTGTTAAAATGGGGAATCGTGTTTTGTTGGGCTGGTGTATGATTCTTTGGGAATAGATTTGTATCTTTGCCACAACACGGTAATGAATATGAGAGAGTGTTATGGAAAAATTCGATTTGCATATATTGGGTTGCGGCAGTGCATTGCCTACAACAAAACATTTGCCGACCTCGCAAGTGCTTAATATCCGCGAAAAACTTTACATGATTGATTGCGGAGAGGGAACACAGTTGCAGTTGCGTAAGTCGCGTTTGAGTTTTTCGCGTTTAGGCCATATTTTTATTTCACATCTTCATGGCGACCATTGTTTTGGTTTGCCGGGACTGATTTCTACTTTTGGCCTTTTGGGACGGACGGCACCGCTTGATATATTCGCACCGTGTGAACTTGAAAGGCTGTTGCGTCCCTGGATTGACTTTCATTGCGGCGGGACAGGTTTTGAAATCAGATTCCATACTTTTGACACTCGGGTCAGTGAACTTATTTTTGAAAACCGCTCTTTGAAAGTAACAACCATACCGTTACGTCATCGCATGCCGTGCAGTGGCTTTCTTTTTGAAGAAAAGTCTGGTTTGCCTCATATTCGGCGCGACATGATGGATTATTTGAAAATTCCCGTATGTGAATTTAATAATATCAAGCTTGGAGCAGACTGGATACTCCCTGACGGTACCGTTGTGCCTAATGACAGATTAGTGTTTCCAGCAGAGCCGGCACGTCGTTATGCTTATTGTTCCGATACGGCCTTTTTGCCGGAGAATGCAGCATTGGTGCGTGGGGTGGACTTGCTGTTCCATGAGGCTACTTTTGCCGAGACGGAAGCCAGACGTGCGGCTGAAACCTTTCATTCTACAGCCGCTCAGGCTGCCCGATTTGCCAGTTTGGCTGAAGTTCGCCGCCTTGTGATAGGCCATTTCTCTTCACGATATGAGGATGAAAAACAACTGTTGGAGGAAAGTCGCAGTATTTTTGAGAATACCGTCCTGGCCCGTGAAGGAGCTTGGTTTCGTGTGAGGGAATAGAGGGGGTACAACAAATAGGATTTTGCCCACATATACCGACCGGATGAGAATATTGGCTGTTCTTCCCATCCGGTCGGTATGTACGAAAATAAAATGACTTGTGGTTTGCTGGCGGTAAAATCTTTATGTCAATTTTGTTGTATATGGGGTACTGGTATCATATCTCGGCATCGGCATAAAGAAAACGCTTGATACTTCTTTTGGGAGTTTTTTCAAATTCCTCTTCGAAAATCCGTATGCCTGACAGTTGCTCATAACCGGCAACCATCGTGTTGAGGTCTTTGCGGTTTTGTTCCATAACCGAACGTAGCCCGGCCTCGTCAAGTCCGGCTTTTGCCGCCTCATCGTAGTCAGGGTGCACCAGTCCATAGAGTTTTTCTCCCTTTTGAATGACTATGCTCTCGTTAACGTATGGAAGCGTGTTGAGCTTATCTTCAATTTCTTCGGGGTAAATGTTTTGTCCCGATGCTCCCAGTAGCATGTTCTTGCTTCGACCGCGGATGTATAAGTACCCGTCTTCATCCATTATACCTAAATCGCCGGTGTGATACCATCCTTCAGCGTCAATGGTGGCGATTGTGGCTTCCGGATTTTTATAGTATCCTAGCATGACATTGGCACCTCGTGTGAGAATTTCGCCAACTTCGTTCTGGGGGTCGGTTGAGTCGATCTTTATTTCCATGCGCGGAGCGGCCTTTCCGCATGACCCCGGCCGGAAATCTTGCCAATCTACGTAGCTGATGATGGGGGCGCATTCAGTGGTGCCGTAACCAACGGTGAAATTGAAGCCGATTTTGTATAGAAACTCTTCAATCTCGCTGTTGAAAGCCGCACCGCCAATGATTATTTCGTAGAAGTGTCCGCCAAAGGCATCGACAAGTTGTGTGCGGATGCGCTCACGTATCTTGTTGTTGATAACAGGGAGTTTCAGCAATAGTTTCATGCTGACTGTTTGTAGTTTTGGCAATACGGACTTCTTTATTATTTTTTCAATGATGAGCGGAACGGAGATGACGATGTCGGGTCTTATTTCGGAAAAAGCTGTAAAGATGACTTTGGGCGAAGGTACACGTGTGAGATAGTAGACGTGGCAGCCGTGCATGAACTCGAATATGAATTCGAAAGCCATACCATACATGTGAGCTAGAGGCAACATTGAAATGACGTTGGCGCCGCTCTTTATTTTTCCACCCAGAGCTTCGCGGGCAAACAGAAGGTTTGACCACAAGGCGCGGTAGGGGATGAGAACGCCTTTGGAATTACTGGTAGTGCCTGAAGTGTAGTTGATGAGCGCCAGCTCTTCTCCATCGGTAGTGTGGCGATAGCTGACGTGCTCTTTGCGGAAGTATTTGGGGTATTTGCGGCCGAAAATCTCGTTGAGGTGTTCGCGTGCGTTGGTAAGTGATTCTGTGCGGCTCACGAGTAAAGAATAGTCGGGTATGTAAATGATGCCTTCCAACCGTGGCATTTCTTCAGGAGTAAGTGTTGGCCACACCATGTCACCGGCGAAAAGCAGCTTGGCTTCGGAATGGTTGACGATACCATGCACTTGCTCTGGCTTGAATTCGTGAAGGATAGGGACGGCAACTGCGCCATAACTTAGTGTGGCAAGAAAAGCCACCGCCCAGTGGGCGCTGTTACGTCCGCAGAGAGCTATTTTGTCTCCAGGCTGTATACCGGCGTGCTCAAACAGGATATGAAGCTTTTCTATCTTACGTGCCACGTCTTTGTATTGCAGCGTACTGCCTTTATAGTCGGTTAGGGCATCAAGGTGCCAATTCTCCTTGATGCTGTTTTCAATGTAGCTGATAAAATCTGTGTATGTTTCCATGAGAGGAAAAATTGTCTGATTAATAGATTGTATCAAATCGGCACAAAAGCCGTTTGTTTGTGCAAAAATAGCAAAAAATGTTGGATGTAGTGTCTGTGAGTATGATTAATTTGTACTTTTGTCTTCTATTAAACGAATTAAATTTCATGAAGAAGCAAAAGAAGAGGTGGTTTGTGCTGATTGGCTATGGATTGGCTGTTGTAACGATAGTTGTGGGGTGTTGGTTGTTTTTAATGACATTCAGCTCTTCCAAACAGCATTCTTATATATATATAGACAAGGATGATACTGTAGATTCTGTTTACGCAAAAATAGCAACAGCAGCAGCTCCCCGGCAGATGTTGGGGCTGAGACTCGCTGTGGGGTTCACTGGCTATGCAGCTCATGTGGTGCCGGGTTGCTATGATGTTGGCGGTGGTGTGAGTACGTTCCGTTTGTTCCGTAATTTGCGTGGTGGTCGGCAGACGCCCGTGAATTTGACTATTCCCAATGTGCGTACTATGGAGGATTTGGCGGCACGGTTGTCAAAACAGTTGGGTGTAGATTCTGCTACCTTGGCTAATGCTTTTTCCGATGAGGCTCTTTGTGAGAAAATGGGTTGCACCGTTGCCACATTGCCTTGTCTTTTCATACCTGATACTTATGAGGTCTTTTGGACCATTACGCCGGAACAGTTGTTGGAACGTATGAAGAAGGAATGCCAGGCCTTTTGGACCGACCAGCGTAAGACAAAGGCCTTGGCTGCTGGTTTAACTGAAGAAGAAGTCATAACATTGGCTTCTATCGTAGATCAGGAAACTGCTGTTAATGCAGAAAAAACAATGGTGGCGGGTATGTATTTAAACCGATTGCGGAAAGGAATGAAACTTCAGGCAGATCCGACAGTAAAGTTTGCTTTGAGGCAATTTGCTCTTAAGCGTATTATGCATGAGCATCTTACTGTAGATAGCCCTTATAATACTTATCGCAATGAAGGACTTCCTCCAGGTCCGATATCTATTCCAAGCCGTTCCAGCATAGAAGCTGTTCTTGATTACTCACGGCATGACTATATTTATATGTGTGCTAAAGAGGATTTTTCAGGGACTCATAATTTTGCTGTTACTTATGAGGAACATTTGAAAAATGCAAAAAAATATGCTAAGGCTTTAGATAATAGAAATATACATTGATTTTTGAAGTAATGGAAAGAGGATGTGGTGAAGTTTTTTTAAAAAAAGAGCTAGAAAATTTGGTGGTAATCATAAAAAATACTAACTTTGCACTCGCAAATGAGAAATAATATCGCGGAGTGGAGCAGTTGGTAGCTCGCCAGGCTCATAACCTGGAGGTCGTTCGTTCGAGTCGAGCCTCCGCAACTTTTACCGAGATAACAAGCTTCAAGGCAAGTTATTTCGGTATTTTTCTTCTTTTAAAGACCAAGGTATCAGATGTTTCTTGGGGCGAATGTGGTTTTTCTGTTTCTTTGGCACAGAAAGAGAATGTCGCAGGTTGTTTGGAAGGGCGCTATTAAGTTAAATTTTTGGTTTGTTGCGTGTATTGGCGTAACTTTGTATGTGAAAAAGAATAGTAGAATGAATTACTTGACTAAAGAGCAGATTTTAGGAATCCTTGATGATGATATATTCAAGTTATTGACGGTTACAGCTGATAATTTGAATTTGGAGTGTTATCTGGTCGGCGGATATGTGCGTGACTTGTTTTTAGGACGCCCTACTAATGATATTGATGTTGTAGTGGTCGGGAGTGGTATTGTTATGGCTGAAGCTTTTGCAAATGCGCTTGGTAGAGGCGGTCATCTTTCAGTTTTTCGGAATTTCGGTACGGCTCAAGTCAAGTGGCGCGGGCAGGAGATAGAATTTGTGGGCGCACGGCGTGAAAGTTATTCGCATGATTCCCGCAAACCGGTGGTGGAAGATGGTACCCTTGAGGATGATCAGAACAGACGTGATTTCACTATCAATGCCATGGCAATCTGCCTGAACAGTGATAGACGGGGTGAACTTATCGATCCGTTTGGGGGGGTGAAGGATTTGGAGGAAGGGTTAATCTGTACTCCGCTTGATCCTGATATTACGTTTTCTGATGATCCTTTACGCATGATGCGTTGTATAAGATTCGCCACACAATTGAGATTTACTATAGAAGACGAAACTTTTGACGCTTTACAGCGAAATGCAGAGCGTATAAAAATAATCAGCAGTGAGCGCATTATCGAAGAATTGAATAAAATAATGTCAGCTCCACATCCCTCCTTGGGCTTTATAGAGCTACAACGTTGCGGCCTCCTGCCGCTTATCTTGCCGGAACTATCAAATCTTGATTTAGTTGAGGAAAAAAATGGTAAGGCCCATAAAAACAATTTTTATCATACTCTGGAAGTGATCGAAGGTGTTGCTGCAAAAGGAGGAGGTTTATGGTTGCGTTGGGCGGCATTGCTTCACGATATAGGCAAGCCTAAGAGTAAACGGTGGGAAGTCGGGACTGGATGGACATTCCATAATCATAATTATTTAGGCGAGAAGATGATACCTGCTGTGTTCCGTCGTCTGAAACTTCCTATGGATGAGCGTATGAAGTATGTTAAGAAATTGGTCGGATTGCATATGCGCCCTATTGCCATTGCTGATGATATAGTGACAGACAGTGCTGTGAGGCGTTTGTTGTTTGACGCTGGTAATGATATAGATGATTTAATGACACTCTGTGAGGCTGATATAACCAGCAAGAATGAGGTACGTAAACGTAATTTCCTTCAAAATTTTCAAACGGTACGTGTAAAACTTAAAGATATAGAAGAGAAAGACCGTATTCGTAATTTTCAGCCGCCGGTGGGAGGAGACGAAATTATGCGGCTTTATAATTTGCCTCCTTGTCGTGAAATTGGCGCACTCAAGAGTGCGTTGAAAGACGCCATTCTGGATGGGCATGTTCCTAACGAATATGAAGCTTGTCTTGAATTCATAAAAAAACGTGCGGCATCCATGGGGCTTTTTCCTGTCGTATCTCAATAATGGGTATATTGGTTTCTTTTTGTTTTTTAGTCCATTAATTCTTTTATAGAGTAACAGTTGCGGAATATGCGTTCTATCGAGTTGTTGTCACCGGCAAAGAATTTGACATGTGGTATTGAAGCGATACGCCACGGAGCGGATGCAGTATATATAGGTGGTCCGGCTTTTGGAGCCCGGCAGGCAGCTGGCAACAGCATAGAAGATATTTCAGAACTTTGTCAATACGCTCATATATTTAATGTTAAGGTTTATGTGGCGCTTAATACCATATTATATGAAGATGAATTAGAAGAGGCCCAAGAGGTGGCATACGCTCTTTATAAAGTCGGAGTTGATGCTCTTATTGTACAGGATGCCGCTTTGCTGGAATTGGACTTACCGCCTATTGCCTTGCATGCTTCTACTCAAATGGATAATCGTACGCCTGAGAAGGCATGCAGGTTGGAGGCCGAAGGATTTTCTCAAATCGTTTTGGCGCGTGAACTGTCATTGCAGGAGATTTCCGAAATTCATCACGCTACTTCTTTGCCTTTGGAAGCTTTTGTACATGGTGCGCTGTGTGTAAGCTACAGCGGAAGGTGTTACGCTTCGCAATATTGTTTCGGGCGTTCGGCCAATCGTGGAAATTGTGCACAATTCTGTCGGCTGGCTTTCGATTTGGTAGATGAAGAGGGAACGATCATTGTGCAAGGTAAGCATCTTCTCTCTTTGCGCGATATGAACCGCAGTGCATCACTTGAAGCTATGATGGATGCCGGCATATCTTCATTCAAAATAGAAGGAAGATTGAAGGACATAGATTATGTGAAGAATGTAACCGCTTTTTATCGAAGAGAGATAGACCGGATTCTGACACGTCGTTCTGAAGATTTTTTCCGAAGTTCATGGGGGACTACTGTTGTTAAAGGATTTATTCCTAAATTGGAACGAAGTTTCAATCGTGGCTTTACCGATTATTTTTTACACGGCAGAGACATTGCTCCTATTTGCAATGTCAACACTCCTAAAGCAATGGGTGAAAAGATAGGGCGTGTAAAAAGTGTTTTGAGGGGAAGTTTTACGATGGAATATATTTCTGATGATGTTAAGATAAATGCTGGTGACGGGTTGTGCTTTATCGATAAAAACGGAGAGTTGCAAGGATTTCGGGTCAATACTGTTGCCGGACAAAACATAGTGCCTCCGCAGATGCCGGTTCTCTTTGTCGGTGCCGTTGTGTATCGCAATCATGATCATGAGTTTAATAAAGCGTTGCAAAACAATACAGCGGTAAGAAAGTTGAGTGTCAGTATTCGGCTGGAAGAGTTGGATAAGGGATATGAATTAACTATGTTTACTCGGCATGGACGCTTGGCGGGCAGGTTCTTTGAGTGTGGAAAAGAAGTGGCGCAAACTCCTCAGTGTGATAATATAAAGAGAGTGTTAAGCAAATTAGGTGATACGCCTTTCGAATGTCATGAGGTTGTTTTGTCAACTCAAGGTGAGCGTTTTATCCCTTCATCGTTGCTGGCAGACTGGCGTAGGCAAGTTGTTCAGGCACTGTTAATGACAATTCGGGAGAAGCATGTTCGGGAAAAAAGGCGTTCCGCTCAGCCAGCCCATATTGTTCTACCCGATACATTAGACTATAGCGCTAATGTTGCTAACAGCAAGGCCGATGCGTTTTATCGTAGTCGTGGCGTCAGACAGGTAGAACCGGCCTTTGAGCTCGGAAGGCCGCAGGGAAAGAAATGTCTTATGACTTGTCGTTTTTGTTTGAGACATGCCATGGGAGCTTGCCTGAAAAATAAAAAAGAGGAAAAGGCGCGGCGGTGGGCACTCCGACTGCCTGATGGTCGTCGTTTCCCTTTGGAGTTCAATTGCAAGGATTGCATTATGACTGTTCATGCCCCTCAATAACGCGAATATGACACAAATGAATGTAAAACGTTGTAAGTTTTTTACGCGTAGTTTTTTGCTGCTGATGGTCATTGCCGTAACCGCTTGCCATTATCCTCATAAAGAAGACCGCTGGGTTTCTGCAGATGAGCATAAAACGGATTCCGTAGCATTCAGGGAAATCCACCATTATTGGTGTGGTGAGAATTTTGTGGCAGTCGATTCTTTCTTTATTCAGGAAAGGCAACCTGACGCTCATTTCGCTTATGCCCAGGATAATAATATAACTGTCAGAAAGGGCGATGCGATGGTTGTTCAGGAAATTGTTCCCGACACACAGTCTTGCCCTGGAACTTATTGGATAAGAATAACTACCGTCGGTAATCCCGAAAGCGCTGATGCGGTTCAAACTCCCCGTAACGGTTGGGTGACGGAGAAAATTCTTTTGTCACATTCTGTTCCTGATAGTCCTATTTCCAGATTTATTTATATTTTCAGCAACCAGCGTCTTAAGCTGGTAATGATTTTCATTGCCTCCGGTTTGCTTTTGTATATATTGCAAGCTTATCGCCGCCGTCATATTTATCTTGTTTATTTTCATGACATTAACAGTTTCTATCCTACACTGCTTTGCATGATAGTAGCCGGTGCGGCTTTACTCTATCAGAGTTTGCAGGAACTGGTTCCCGAAACATGGGTGGAATATTATTTCCATCCGACACTTAATCCGCTCAATCCGCAACTGCCGTTTGTCATGAATGTTTTTTTGGCGGCAGTATGGTTGATTATTTTTATAAGTATAGCAGTGGTTGACGAATTGCGTCAGTTGCCTAATTTCACACAGGCAGTGATGTATATCATCAGCCTGTTTGGTTTTTGTGCTTTTCTTTATACTGTTTTTACGCTGTTGCCGCCTTTTCCTGCCGGCTATGTGGTTTTGCCGCTTTACTGGATCGGTTCAATCCTCTATTTTAAGTTGCGCCAGCGTCCGATGTATTTTTGCGGTTTTTGTGGCAAAAATATTCCGGACTTGGGAAAATGTCCTCATTGCGGTGCTGTGAACAAACGATCTTTGCTGTGACAGAGATGATTGATGCCGCATTTGTCGCAAAGCGGGCGCCGTGCTTTGCATACATAGCGGCCGTGTAGCAGCAACCAGTAGTGTGCTGCCGCCACCTTGTTTTCAGGAATGTAACGCTTAAGGGCCATTTCCACACTGTAAGGTGTGGTGCACGTCGGTGGCACAAGGGCCAGCCGGTGGCTCACCCGGAATACATGCGTGTCTACCGCCAGTGCTGCTTTACCAAAAGCTACGGCCTGAACAACGTTGGCCGTTTTGCGGCCAACTCCCGGCAGCAATGTAAGCTCTTCAAGCGTTGAGGGCACTTGGCCGTTGAATTTTTCTACCAGCATTTGCGCCAGTCCCACCAGATGTTTGGCTTTGTTATTGGGATAGCTCACGCTTTTTATGTATTCGAAAATGACTTTCGGGGTCGCCAGGGCCATGGTTTCTGCCGTGGGGTAATCCTCAAAAAGTTTTGGGGTTATGAGGTTCACGCGTTTGTCTGTGCATTGGGCTGATAGCACCACGGCCACCAAAAGTTGAAACGTTGTGCCATAGTCCAGCTCCGTTTCGGTGTCCGACATTGTTTGCTGAAAATAATCCAGTACAGTTTTGAATAATTCTTTCTTACGCATAAGGTGGTTCTATATTTTTCAAAAAATAACACGGTCAGGATTTTGAATAGAATGTATGAATCCCCGTTTGACTGGAAGCAAAGATACAAACCTTTTCGGAAAGTCAGGAATATTAAAAAACAGTTTACGCCGAAAACATCTTTTCCTTCGTGGCTCTAAGAACCTGTCGCGGAAGGTACTGGAAACTGTCCGATCATAATAAGGATAATTGTTCAAACATTTTACGGTATGTCTCAGCTTTTTTCGGTAATGCCAGAGGGTAGGCACGGCTGCTGCTGGGCATTCTGAAGAATGTGAGTTGCCGGCCGGCATGGAAGAAACTGACACTTCCGCCTATCGTAGGAGGCTGTAGGGCAAAGAGACCGCATAAGGTGTCTGTTGCCTTTTTGCCGGTTGTGACAACAGCTGTGCATTGTGGCATGGCTGCCAGCATATCCTTGACATCTGTTGGTGTGACGATTTCCAGAAAATCATCGGAAGCGTTGTCGCGCAGGCGTCTCACTGCTGTTGCCGTGTCGTACAGGGCTATGCCCTTGTGTTCGGCAAAGTCAGTGATTTTCTGTTGGTCGAAACGCTTGTGAGGGATATCCACAAAAAAGTCTTTGTCGTTTTCGAATATCAAACCCATGATTCGCCACATGTCATTGGTGAAATTGGGATAAAAGAAATCCATCGACCATCGGTGGCGGGGTGGGGGAAAACTTCCCAGCATCAGCAGTTTGGCTCCCTGGGGGATGAATGGACGTAGCGGGTGGTGTTCCACCGGATGCAGGCTGTCAGTTGTTTCGTTCATATCGGTTCTTTAAGCGGACGGGGCTTAGGTCTGTCTTTGAGAAGCCCGAAGTTGGCGTATGTTTATTTGTTGCGGTATTGTCGTTTGCGGTGGAAGGAAAAACCGGCGTAGATGTTGAGATAATTCACCATATTCGTCATCGAAAAGGCTTCTTTATTATAAGCCAGAATATGTGAAATGAAAGACGCTCCGGCAAACCAACGGGAATTGTTCCATACCAGTCCGGTGCGCGTAATGAAGTCGAATTTAAAATTTCTCACGCTGAACCAAAGCGATTCGCCGCTCAGCTTTTCTCCTTTGGCCTGTTTGAAACCGATTTGCGGGGTGAGCGACACGGAAAAAAGGAAGTTGGGCGCAAAAGCCCAGTTGTAGGCATATCCGCCGTTTATATTATAGGTGCGGTAATTGATGTTGTTTACTTTAAGTTCGTCAATCAGAGGACCATCATCGCCTGTGCCTACCAGCTCATAGGGCAGGCGGCGGTAGTCAAACTTAACTTTTTGATGGGCATAGCTGACGCCTAGAATCCACGAACCGCAACTTTTCCGCTGGACTGTGCTTTGGGCAAAGGCTGCCGGAAAGGAAAAATGCCGGTGGTTGAAAACATAATAGGCGTTGAGGCTTGCCGTATAGGCGTCCAAACCGGAAAAATTGCGTCCTGTCACGGCTTGGCTCACTGTTTCGTCGAATCCTGTCACCCGTTTTATTGTGAAATCACCAGTATTACGGATATAAACCAGGTCACATCCTAGCATGGAACTGTAGAGACTCAGGTTGAACTCAGTAGTCTTGACGGCTTTTCGGAGGTGGCTGACGTCAAACGTGTATCCTAGAAAAATCCATCGCCAGCCGAAATAAGGGCCTATCTTAAGAGTGGGAGAGGGCGACAACTTCAGCGTCTGTGTCTGGCCGTCAGCGGAGGTGGCCCGTAACTGGTATAGTTGATAAAAGTTTGTGTTCTGCAACATCGCCGTATAGTTGTAGTAATTCGGCGTAATGTAATCGGTGTCATAATCGTCAAAGTTTTTGATGAACCGATAGAGAAAATTCCCGGTTCTTTTGACTTTTTCCTTAAAGTTCAAGGATTTCACACTGTCGGTCACCGTGTCGGTGTGCAGGCTGTCCGGGGATGTGATGTCCGGTGGTATGTTGGAATAGGGAGAGCCGTGACTTTCAGGAAAAACAAAAGCCATGGACAGAAGTATGACAAAAGTCCACACCGGATTCGGTGATAAGAAAACAGAATGATATGTCATTTTTGAAAAAGACATCATAATTTGCCGAGAATGCGGTCGACCACCCAATTGACCGATGTGGCGCTTACACAGTCACACGTACAGATGGCCTTGTTCTGCAAATGTTCTACAACAAGTTTAATCAGTGGCAGTTGCACATATTGGGGATTATCTACCACAAACTCTTGGCGGCCTTCAACCGTATGGAGTACGATAGGAGCATACGTGAACACCGAAAAACTCAGTGACCCCCGGTCGCCGATAATCTCTATCCGGTCCTCCTTGGCACTTTCGTGTGCCACGAAACACCAGGAACCGGAGCCGGGCAGTCCCGAGTCGGCAAAACGGAAACATGCGCTGACGGAATCCTCCGTATCGTACAGACCGCCCAGATTGGCCGTATAGCCCTCAGCCTCTATTATCGGGCCGAACATCTCTTGCAGCAGGTCAATTTGGTGGGGGGCCAGGTCGTAGAAATAACCGCCGCCGGCAATGTCCGGCTGTACGCGCCATGGCAGGTTGGTCCGGTTGTAGTCCAGGTCACGCGGAGGAACGGCAAAGCGTATCTGAACATTGATGACATTGCCTATGGCGCCGGAGGAAACCATCTCCTTCACCTTCAGGAAATAAGGAAGATATCGCCTGTAGTAAGCCACAAAGCACGGTACGTTGGTCTTTTCGGCAATACGGTTGATGCGGCAACAGTCCTCATAATTCGAGGCCATGGGCTTTTCAACGTAGACGGCCTTTCCGCTTTTCATGGCCATAATGGCATAAGTGGCGTGTGTTGACGGTGGTGTGGCAATGTATACGGCGTTAACGTCAGGATCATCTACCAGCCGCTGTGCGTCATCATACCAGCGTTTGATGCCATGACGTTCGGCATAGGCGCGTGCCTTGTCGTTGTTGCGGCTCATCACAGCAACCACTTTGGAGCCGGGCACCTGAGCAAAAGCCGGCCCGCTTTTCTTTTCGGTCACCTCACCGCAGCCGATGAAGCCCCATCCGATTGTTAAGTTCTCTGACATAGGAGCAAAGATAGCATTTTTTTAATTAACTTTGTCCGCTGAATAAGAAAAAGAAAATACCACATGGTTATGTTACCTGATGTTAAAGACAAGACCGAAGAGTCGGTACGGGAAACGGGAAATAAGGCTCCTGTATTCCCTAGGTATGAAGGATATAGTATAAAGAGAAGTATTTCAGAGGCTTGGAGGCTTTTTTCGGAAAAGCCAATCCGGTATGTCATGAAGTTGCTTCCCGCCCTTTTGCTTGCGGGGATAGGAGCTGTTTGCGCTGCCGGAGCCGTTTGCCATTTGATGGCTGACCACCTTGTTCCCGCATGTGTGTATGCCGATGCGGGTGTGCCGCGCGATTTGTCGTGGGCACAGTTTAAGCCTTCTACAGCCGCGTGGGTGGCCTATGGCGCCGTGTTTGTGGTTGGCATAGCCGTTTGCTGGTGTGTCAAGTGTTGGGTATGGACACTTGCCGTGTGTGAGAAAAAACAGGTGAAAGCCGTTTTTTCTGATAAAAAATATTTGAATACCTTATTCCATACGGCCGGACGCCTTTTTGTCTACGACATTTTTCAGTATCTCCCGCTGTTGGTTGTTGGGGGAGGTGTTATTGCCGTTTCCAGTGTGTGGTCGCTCTGGTGGTTGCTGGCTTTCCTGCCTTTTTATGTCGTTATCACGATTGTTTCTGCTCCCGGAAGAACAGCCCGCATACTGCAAGAGGTGCCTTTGAGGCAGGCTTTACGTCGCTCTTTGAATATCGGTTTCCGTGATTTCGGAGGACTCCTGATTGTGAATCTTCTTACCGCTATTCCTGTGCTTGCGGCAGTTTGCGCCTTATTGCTTCCTCTGGTCGTTTATCCGCTTGCCGTCTCTGCCAATGCCGTTAATCCGCTCATTGGCTCTGTGTCCGGTATGCCTTTGGCCGTTACGGTGTGTTTTGCCATTGCGGGTGTCGTTGTCTTTGCTTTTGTGGCGTTTCTTTTTTCATTGAGAATATGGCCTGTCATGTTCAAAACCTGGTCAAAGTCTGCCAATCATCACAATTCCTGATTCAGAATGAATTTTCCCCAACCTTTCAGAGCGGCGGAGCGGAATGGAAAAATCCGCTTCCGTAGTGGTCGCCTTTACCGTTTGTTTAGTCTGTTGTCTTTGTGGATAATCATGGTCTTGACCACAACCGGAATGGCGCAGATACCTCGTAATCTGGCCGGTGGTGTGCCGGCTTTTCAAACGGATGGCAAGGAAAAAAATCCTTGGGCGGAAATGGACGACGATAGCATCAGGACTACGGATGTTCCTGTAGGACTGAAGGTCTGGACCATAGATCCGGATTTCGGAACCCCTCGCTCAGCCCGGCCCGACACGCTTTCGCACATGTTTCAGAACGATGCTTTCACCTACGGGCGTACCGGGCGCTATAATATATTGGGCAACCTCGGCTCGCCGCGCCTGAGCCGTATTTTTACAGACCGGATGGTGACGATGGGAGGCAACCCGTTTATTTTTGCGCAGCCCTATGATTTCTTTATCACACAGCCCGGGCAGTTATTGTTCACCAATACCAAATCGCCTTTCATGAACATCACTTACCACGAGTGCGGTAATAAACAGAATGGGGAAGACCGTATTCGCGGCGTCTTCTCCACCAATGTCAACAAGCGCCTGGGATTGGGGTTCAAGCTCGATTATCTTTACGGACGGGGCTATTACAGTAGCCAGTCCACCGCCCATTTCAACGGCACTCTCTACGGTTCCTATCGCGGAGACCGTTACCAGTTGCATGCCATGTATTATGCCAATCACTTGAAAACGGCCGAGAACGGCGGCATAGAGAGCGATGATTATGTGAAGCGTCCCGAAAGTTTTCCCACCAGATATGGGACGGCCGACATGCCCACGCGTTTGGACAAGACGTGGAACAAGATGAATGTCAATACTTTTTATCTTACCCATCGTTATAATCTGGGATTTGAGCGTGTGACGGACGGGGAGGGCCGTGTTGTGAAAAAAAACACACCGGTGCTCAAGGGTAAATTGCTCAGCAGCGCCGTTGCCTGGGAAGACACCCTTAAGGCCACGCCCTCCGTCGGAGGGCGGATGACAGCCGACAGTGCCGCTGTCAGGACCACAGTTTCGGCGGATGCGGCGGCTGATACGGTCAGATATAATTATCATTTTGTTCCCGTGGCCAGTTTTCTTCACACGGCCCGTATCGACCATAACAACCGGCGTTTTCTGTCAAACCGCATAGAGAATGCCGGCAATTCGGCTTATTTCAACGATTTTTTTCTTCCGGGAGATTCGGCCAACGACTTTACTTCAGTTCTCAGCGTGAACAATTTGCTGGCTTTCGAACTGCGTGAAGGCTTCAATAAGTGGGTGAAGTCCGGTTTGCGACTTTATGCCCGTCATACTTTCGACCGTTTCACGTTGCCTGCCCTTCAGGAACGTCGCGACACCTACACCGAAAACCATGTCACTCTGGGAGCGCAACTGTTGAAGGAACAGGGGCACTTTTTCCACTACGACGTGAGAGGTGAGTTGCGCACGTCGGGGAGCGACTGGGGAGAATTTAATGTGGAAGGCCGCGCCGACTTTAATGTGCCCCTTTCCGGCGACACCTTGCAGATCAATCTTGACGGCTATGTCCGCAACATGGAGCCGTCATTCTATTTCCGGCACTATCATGCCCGCAATGCCTGGTGGGACGTGGACTTGGATAAGGAGTTCCGTGCCCGTGCCGGCGGAAGCATCGGTTATAAGCGTACAAAAGTGTCGGTGCATTTCGAAACTCTTCAGAATTACACTTATTTTGCAGAAAGGCAGGTGCCTTACACAGCTTCCGACGGCCGCAGCCTGGCGCGTTACGGTGTGGATGTGAGGCAGTTCTCGAAAAACGCGCAGCTCATGGCCGTTACCCTGAATCAGGACTTTACGTGGGGCATACTCAATTGGGAGAATGAATTGACCTGGCAGATGACATCCTCTAAAGATGTTTTGCTCTTACCGGTTTTTTCCGGTTATTCCAATCTTTATCTGCGTTTTCGCATAGCCAAGGTGCTGGCCACTGAATTGGGAGGGGATGTCCGCTATTTCACGGCTTATTACGCGCCGGCCTATTCGCCTGTTATAGGGCAGTGGTGTGTGCAGGATGCGGGTCAGCGCGTGAAAATCGGCAATTACCCTACGGTGAATGTTTATGCCAATTTTCATCTGAAGGATACACGCTTCTATGTGATGGCCTCGCATGTGAACTATAGCAGCGGCAGCGGCAACCCTTTTTGGGCACCCCACTATCCGATGAACCGTTTGGTGTTCCGTTTGGGCATATCGTGGAATTTCTTCAATTAAGGCAAGCCTGTTTCCGGTTGTCTTCTTTTGTTTAGGCCGCAATAGTCTGTGTTGGTCCGGAGCGTCGCAAAGTCCGTTTTGACGGGCCGGTATATTCTATGAATTCAGAAGGAAAAAGTCATGCGGCGCATTTTAACACAATTTGCTTTTGCCTCGAAAATATC
>NZ_BEWW01000272.1 GCF_002933955.1 Prevotella sp. MGM2 | reverse complement strand
GTCTTTCCGATACATAAAGTGACAAGAACAGACCTTTGAAATGTAACGGAAAGTTAAATATGTTAAATTTGAAAGCGGTTGTTTTTGGTTTTCTGAGGATGCGGCAGGATGGGAATGTTTAGCAGGAACACGCCGGCTGTTTCTTTAATAAAAATGATTCTGATCCCGTTTTTTTGTGGACAGTCAACGACTACGGGTAATAGTCTGTTTGCTAATATTTCTTAAATATTTTTTAATTTGTGACAGGTGTAAAAAATAGTTGGTAATTTTGTCTCGTGCTTTTGGAATAAGTAAAAAATATTTTTATGAATTCAGATAGCAGTCGGAACTTGATAGTAAATATAATTGGCAAATTAAGAATCCCTGTGTCCTTTTACAAAAGAATTGCAGGGCTTTTGTGCATACTCTTGATGTCTTTTCTTTCACATGCCGGTATGTTCGGTGCTTCGGCTGCCGTTTTGGCTGACATTCCAGAGACTTCCGACAGTATTTTTAGCAGGACTATCTATTTTCCAAAAGCTTCTTCCTGGATTAAGTCCGGTTTGTTTCATAACAGACGTGACTTGAGAGAGATGCGCGAGTTTCTCGATTCGCTTTCCGTTGACCGTATAGTCTCCATAGCGATTCATGGCTCGTCTTCGCCCGAAGGTGACAGCGGATTCAATGAATGGCTGGCTGCCAGGCGTGCCAAGGCGCTCGGAAGGCTTCTTTTTGGTGAATCGTCTCAGGATTCTTTGGCAATTGATTTTACGTCCGGCGTGGCAAAGGAACAGATTGCCTCTTGTTGGGATTTCTGCCGCAGCGCCAGGATAGATGTCAGATATCTTTTGCCTCAGGAGGCTTTTTCCGATAAATCGCTCGTTGGCGGTGCAAAGGAACAGCCGGCCGATGCTCCGGTAGTTGTTGCGGATCGTCAGGTGTCGGCGGATAGGGCCGCCGGCATGGCCGAAAGTCTCGTGCTTTCCGGTGATGGCGTGTCTGGGAGTGCGCTTTCTTCCGGTAGTTCTTACGAGGACGGGTGTGATGGAAAAGGATTCCCCAAAATGTTTTTGAGCACAAATGTTCTTTACGATGCCGCATTAGTGCCTAATGTCGGTGTGGGAATATATTTAGGCAAGAGAATGACGCTTTATGCCGACTGGATGCACGCATGGTGGAGCCGCAAGGCCCGTCATCGTTATTGGCGCGTCTATGGAGGCGATATCGAGTTGCGTGCCCGTTTGGGGCGTTCGCCGCGTTCTTCGGTTTCCCCTTTTAGCGGTCATCATTTGGGAGTGTATGCCTCAATGGCTACCTACGACTTCCAGTTTGGCAATCGTACCGGAGTGATGGGCAACAAGTATAATTATGCTGCGGGGCTCAGCTACGGTTATTCCCTTCCTGTGTCACGCCGGCTCAGTTTCGACTTCGCCGTAGGAGTGGGTTATGCGTGGGGAAAATATAAGAAACACCACCCCGTTGACGACCATGATGTGTGGCTGTCTACCCACAAATTGAAACGCTTCGGACCTACCCGTCTTGAAATAGGTTTGCAGTGGCTCCTCGGCAAGGGCAATCACAATGCAAGGAAAGGAGGGCGCAAATGAAACGGCTTTCAAATGTAATCGTCCGTATGTTGCTTGTGGCTGTCCTGCTCTCATCGGCTGCTTGCGAACATCGTGATTTGTGTTACGACCACTCTCACTGGACGGAACTGAAGGTGGAGTTCGACTGGAGCGAAGCCCCCGATGCCACGCCGCGCACGATGGTGGTTTACCTCTTTCCGCGCGACGGCGGCTTGCCGCGGCGTTATGAACTGACTAATGTGAAGGATGGAGCCAAGATACGGGTGCCGGCTGGCGAATATGACGCCGTCACTTTTAACGGCGACACGGAAACTCTCAAGGAACAGGGAACTACTTATGAAAGCTTTGTGGTGACCACGGCTGACGAGTCGTTGCTCGCTCCCTTGGGACGCGGAGTGACCAATGTGCCTCCGCCGCGCCCTGAAGGTACTGAAAGCGATCCCGTGAAGCAGACTCCCGAAAAAATGTGGTCCGGCAGTGTCGAGAATATTTCGATAGTCCCCTTGGAAAAGCCGAAGCCTCTGAGATTCATGCCCAGAGAGGCAACTGTGGGGTGTACTGTCACGCTGAAGAATGCCAAAAACGTCAGCACAAGTGTGGGAGTGAGCATTGGGCTTACCTGCATGGCCGAAAGCTATTCGCCGGCAAGAGGGCTGGCCGTAGGGCGCGATGTGACCTTGCCCATAGGGCTTTCGGTGGTCGATGAAACCACACTCAGAGGCTCGGTGATGATATTCGGCCACTGTCCGGTGAAAAAATCGGAGCGGCGTCACATTCTGACGGTCTATACCTCAAAGATGAAATATTACGAATATGACGTAACGGACCAGTTGCACGACGTACCCGACCTGCATGATATTACTATTGTCATCGATGGCATAGAACTGCCGCCGCCCGATGGTACCGGTATGTTACCCAATGTGTCGGATTGGGATGATGTCATAAACAACGACCTCGACATGCTCTGATGAAGTGCCGGTCCGGGAAACGTTTCCGAAGCCTTGTGCTGTGGCCGGGTAAAAGGAATCTAAGGCATTTAAACCCTGAAGGAAATAGTTAAAACAACATATTAACATTTTAAATCATTAAAGATGAGCGTTAATTACAAAGCATTGGCATTAGGATTAGGCTCTGTCCTGCTTGCTGCTTCTTGTTCAAACGATGAGATTGAACGGGTTAATCAGGGGCCGGAAGTTACCTTTAATACGGCTGTGAGCCGTGCCGCCAACATTACAACCGCAAACCTTTCTGAGTTTAAAGTATGGGGACAGGCTGTTAATTATACTAGCAACATGATCATTAATGGACAGATAGCTAAGAAACAGAAGGACCAGAATTATTTTAAGATTGATGATCCCGTATATTGGCCGTCTGATATTGCTAAAATTGATTTTTGGGGTGTGTCTCCGTCTGATGTGGCAATAACAATGGAGACGCAAACTAAAGAAATAAAGGATTTTACTCCGGCTCCACAACCTAATGACCAAAAAGACCTGATTGTCGCTTATGAGCAGGCTTCTCGTTCACAGGGCACAAGTGTCAAACTCACGTTCAATCACGCACTTTCCCAAATTGTGGTGAAAGCTAAAAGAGGTCAGATATTGGTAGGTACCGACAAAACAGATGAGACGAAAGAGGTGTTGATAAAAGGCGCATGGATTGTTAATGTATTGCCAACCGGAACACTTGCTTTCAATAAAAATGTAGGTGAGGAAAAACATTATATGGAATGGACTCCTCGTGGAGCAAAAACTTCTTATGGAGCGGAATTTTCTCAGATTGTCAATTTGAGTGGTCATAACGATCATGATGTGTTGGAATATGCTGAGGAGGCTGAGAAGAAAAATAATAATTTGATGCTTGTACCGCAGAAACTGGACAGCTGGGATTTGGATGACGATAGCGATAAGACTGCCAACACTTCCAAAGGCGCCTATATCTTGTTGCTCTGCCGTGTTACTACCACCCATGATGGCGGTACGCACGAAGATGTTGAAAATATTGGTGGAGTGCAGGTTGGTGAAAATTCCCACAAACATCAGTTGTTCCCTTATACCGGTAATTTTGATGTTGAAGAATATGGATATACCTGTATTCCTATTAATACGGTGTGGGAACCGGGAAAGAAATACATCTATACTCTTGAATTCTGTGGTCCTACGAGTGGTGCCGGCGTATATCCTAACCCTGACGATCTCGCCAGTTTCCCCGATGGTGCCGGAAAATATATAAAGCTAATTCCTGACGTTGAACCGAAGAAAACAATAGGTGACCCTGTACTTGACCAGCCTATTCGTTTCACGGTAGATGTTGAAAATTGGACAAACGGCTGGGTAAATGGTGACGGTGAGGATACCGGCGGTGGCAACATGGGCATGAAATAATATAAATCTTTTCAAGCGTCACTGCCGCTTCCCCTGGAAGCAAGGAACGATAATACCAATAAACCGGGAGACAGGCAAAAAGACTGATAGGAATATTGCCGGATCTCCCGGTTTTTATATACGGAAAAAAGAAATACGGAGCCGATGGCCGAGCCTTACATCGTATGGAAAAGAAATACGGTCATCAATGCCGGAAAATGCGAGCGATAAACAACGGAATTCATAAGTACAGACGAACACCACACGTATGATGAGTACCACAAGACAGAGAGACTTTATAAGTATGAATGTCTTTCGGCACGCCATGAAATGCGCCGCCGTATGCTTGGCTACAGCTGTTTTAGCGGCGTGCGAAGACACTACATTTGACAATTTGAAAGGGCCGGCTGACTCCCCGGTCTTTGAGGTAAGCCTTGCTTCAAGCTGGAGCGCGGGTACTCCCGTGAAGCGTTCTGAGGATACTGGTATAACTATCAAGACCCTAAAAAAGGGTGAACTGTATCTCGTTACGGAAGAGCACGAACTCAATGACTCCGTTATGACTGTTTCGGATATGAAGAGTAGGGGGGCTCAGGTGAATACCAAGGATGATTTTCCCGATTACTTCGGTTTGACGGCCTTTTGCTATACCGGTAATATCGATGAATTTGAGGAAAATGATATCACCGCCAACTTTGCCAATAATTTGAAAATGTCAAAAAGCGGAGTAATGGTGAATGAGGACGGAACCCCTTCTGACAGAAAGCTCGATTGGCCCGGTAGCGGTAACATTCGTTTTTATGCTTATGCGCCTTATTATAATCCGGGAGATGCCACCAATAAGGAATTGTCACATGCCGACAATTCTCCCCACATTAGTTTTACGGTGAATACGGACGTAAAGAAGCAGACCGATCTGCTTACGGCTGTGGCCACCTGTAAGGGCGACGGTACGGGCGATGATATCATTTCCGGGAGCGGCGCTGTCAATCTTAGTTTTGGCCATGCCCTTTCCGCCATCACCTTTAAAGCCGGCGATGCCATGCTTGCCGGCACCATTACCAAGATAAAACTTTCAGGCGTTTATGGCAGCGGTTCCACGCTTATCGGTTCCGACAAGTGGACCACAACGGGAAGAGCCGATGCCACCTATGAGGTGGCGACAGAAATCATTATCGCCGGAGGCGGCAGCGGCGATACGCCCGACGGAGAGAATCCTTATGTCAAGCCCGGTACGCCGATAGCCGGTACATCGAGTGATGAGCTGACTATGTTCATGATTCCCCAAACGCTTGGGCCGGACGCCAAGATAGAAATCACGATTACCGAAAAGCTCACGGGTAAGAGCTACACCCTTACTGCCGGCATTGGCAGCAGTGACGGTTCCCGGAAATGGCTTCCGGGTAAGTTATATGCCTATTCGTTGTCTTCCACAGGCATGATTCTTACTCCGGTGTTTAACATGAAGCATAAAGGCAAGGAGTTTACGGAGAAGACGGACACATTCCCCTTTTCCGGATTCTTGACCGATGTGGAGTTTGAATCGTATGTAAAAGTGGTGCAGGCAGACAAGGAAGAAACCGTGGTGAAGCAGCCTCTGAGTAACATTACCTACAAGGTCGGCGATGAGACTACTTTCAAGCCTGTGACTTATGACAAAGACACCAAAGAACTTCTGCTGCCCCCCCAACCTGTTTTTGAAGAATTGCGTGACAAATTCGGCACCCAGATAACAGAGGCCGGCAAGGGAACTTCCGGTAATCCTTTCGACCTGAGCGGCGGAGGTGAAACAGCCAATTGTTATATGATACACGACCATGGCTACTACAAACTGCCTCTTATCTACGGTAATGCCCGCAACAGTGCCGGTGCTACCAATACAGCCTCTTATACGGTTAAGAAACCCGGTATGATTAGTGATAACCCGATTTACCACAGACCTTCCATTCAATACTTTGTGGATCATGCAAACCGAAAGATTGAACACATGGACATTCCCACTCAGACGGGAGGCGTTACAGATGCCGTATTGTTGTGGCAGGATGTTCCAGGCATGGTCAGTGACGTCAAGTTGACCAATGACAAAAAGTTTCTTACTTTCAAGGTCAACAGGCACGCCTTAAATCAGGGAAATGCAGTAGTGGCAGTGAGAAAGGACGGCGTCATTGTGTGGAGCTGGCACATTTGGGCCACTTATCAGAAGTGGGAACAGGGCGATTTGATAAAGACAACGGCCCGTAAAAAAAATCCGGGCGATACCCAGCTGACGGATGGTGACGATTACTATCTCACACCGTGTAACCTTGGTTACAGCGACCGGCATGGCAAGTCCCCCAAGCGTAAGATAGTCCTGAGATGTGAGTTCGACCTCAAGGTCCCGGGCGCAGGCAGTCAGGCAAAGAAAATATCAAAGGACATAACGTTTTGGCAGAGTGAGATTCTCGCCTCTCTCGGAGGAGACAACACCTACTATCAGTGGGGACGTAAAGACCCTATGCTTCCAGGCATTTACGACAAGATTGACCCTCAGCATGCCGGTGATGATTACTATACTGCTAACGCTTATTATCAATCCGAGAGTGGTGAAAAATTAAGCGGTGATTTTACGATGCTGAACAAACCGTTCTTCGTTGATGACGAGCAGTATCGTTTCGGAAAGGGCGACAATCCCGACGGTGCCAGTTTCGGGGAGAGCATCCGGTTTCCTTATGTGTTCTTTATGGGAAATAATCATAGCAATACCGGGTATAATTATCGGGCTTATTGGCACAACGGGCATGGTTTTGGCTATTGGAACAACGATGACAAGTGTGTGTATTATCATGCCTGGAACTCCAATTCCAGCGGATTGGGCAGTTCTTCCTCATTTGATAATGTTGCTAACTATGAAACGGTTACGAAGACCATTTATGATCCCTGCCCTCCCGGCTATTGCGTACCGCCGGTGGCGGCTTTTACCGGAATGTTGGGAGCAAACAGACCTTCCTATGGAATAGACGGCTTTCCTGATGGGAATAAGCCGCAATGGGATGAGAGCACTGCTTGCTGGCGGTTGAATAGCAAATATGACGGAACAGGCAGCCCGATATTTTTTCCTGCTACCGGGGTCAGAGACATGAATGTGAGAATGAAGGCAAATTCAACTGTACCTTCTACTAAATTGCCCTTGGCTCTTAAGGGCCAGACTTGGTGCTCCTTTAGGATGATTGCTTATATCACAACGTCTGTGCTTGGCGGCGGACTTTCTGCAGTTAAAGACGATAAAGATAATGTGCTTGGTTATGAAATAAACGGTCCTAAGTTTCCGACAGACGGTAGTGACGGAAGTACCAAACCGCAGAATATGATTTTTTATCTGGATAACCGTTATGCACCGACAGCTGGTCCTATGGCCTCTTCAAATGCATCTTATGGCTTTTCCGTTCGTCCGGCAAAGATACAGTGACATAGCATCTGTTTGTTTTAGATTTTCAAAATGCGGGAAACCGTCGGCATTATTCATTCGCCGACGGTTTTCCGCATCTTTTGTCATGAAGTTTCTCCCGACGATTGGACAAACAAGATCTCTGTTTCCTTCCTTTGGTATGGCATTCCCGACATTAACATTTTTAACTTTCCGTTACATTTC
>NZ_BEWW01000271.1 GCF_002933955.1 Prevotella sp. MGM2 | reverse complement strand
GTAAAATCCTCTACCGTGAATCCGACATCGAAAGGATGCTGAATGACGGCTACCGTTCCGCCTACCGACAGGTTGCAATCTGATTTTCTTGAAGGAGCGCAGTTTGCCGTCTGCCCTATGATTGCGGAGCAATGGACTTCCGGCAAAAAGAAAAAGGAACGGCTTACAGATGAAGCGTCAAAATCCTGCTTCGTCTGTAAGCCGTTCCCCTATATTTTCTGATTTCCTGCCAGTCGCTTGTTTCCGTTGCCGGATGCCCCAAGAGCGCGTGGCAAGCAGTGGCAAGGTTTTCGGGCAGTAATACACTCAAACTTGTTTGAGGAAGATTCTGCCCGAAACGGCACCGCCGCTTGACCTTGCCAATGCCTTCAAAGCCACACGCTACCTTTGCATCCGTGCATCGGGAACGAGTGGCTGATGGAATGAACCTCAACTATACCATCGGTTATTACCTCTGACGCTGGCAACAAATAGTGTAATCGGTGCAGCTTTCTTAATGGTGCTAATTTTATTTATTATAAACCGTCTGAACATGATACTCTCTTTACTGCATATCCTGAATGCAACGGCTATAATCATTTCAAGGTTATAGACATCATAACTGATGCCGTCCGGCTGTTTGATGTATTTCATCGTTTCAACTTTGTCCAGTTCCCTGTTCTTGTAGATGGAATGAATCGCCTTGCGAATGTCGCACGAGAACACTCCGAACAAGTTGGTAATCTCAAACTTGGTCATCCACACAGGTGTGGTCGGCATTGTGACTGCACCCGTTTCACTGATTGAAATTATTCCTCTATCCATATCTATCGCATTACTTTAGACATTACGCTCTTTACATTATTCATATCGCGCAGAATAGAGGAATCCAACACACGTGCATAGTGCTGCGTCATTTTTATATTGGAATGGCCGAGCATCTTCGCTACATTCTCAATACTCACACCGTTGGCGAGGCATACAGAGGTCGCATACGAGTGGCGGGCTACGTGTGTGGTCAAGGTCTTGTTTATCAGACATAAGTCTGCAATTTCTTTCAGATAGCTGTTCATTTTCTGATTGCAAGGAACTGGAAGCAGACAGTTTTTCTTTTGGCAAGCCGGATGTTCCGCATATTTACGGAGAATCTCCAATGGAATATCAAGCAAAGGAATGTTGCACATATTCTTCGTCTTTTGGCGAGGTTTGCGAATCCATAGGTTGCCGTTGGAGTCTTCTACGATATGTTCCGGTGCCAGTTGTTGCACGTCTATGAAGGCTAGCCCAGTGAAAGCCGCAAAGGTGAAAACATCACGGACAACTGTGATACGCTCTAATGAAAACTCCTTGTGATAAATGGTGAGCAGTTCGTCCATTGTCAAGAACTCGCGGATAACTTCTTTCTCATGAAACTTGATGCCGATGAATGGGTCTTTGGAAATCCACTCGTTGGCAAGCGCAAGGTTGGTTATCTTCTTCAAGCACTTCATGTAGCGGATAACCGTATTCTGTTGGCACTCCTTCTCCGTTTTGAGATAGAACTCAAAGGCACGTACCAGTTCTCCATTGACTTCTGACAACGGTAAATCCTCCTTGCCGTATTTCTGTTTGATAAGTTCAGCAAGATAACGCTTGCAACTCTCATAACGGCGGACGGTAATCAAGGCATAGTCCTTGCCGACAAGTTCACGGCATTGGTCGTTATGTTCTTGGATGGTTTGAATGAGTGTGCGGACAACTTCCGGTGCTTGGTCTTGTCCGAAGAACTTTTCCTGCAACAGGCGGGCAGTGATGAATTGTCCTTGTTCCTCTAGTTCATTGAAAGTCTGATGGAGTTTGATTCTTGCCTCCTCAATATAGGCGTTCAAGTCGCAGGATTTGCGGCTCTTGCCTTTGGCGCACTCCTTCGCCTGATTCCACAAGGCTGGTTCGATGCTCTTGCGGATATTGTTTTCCACTCGCACACTGTTCACGGTGATA
>NZ_BEWW01000270.1 GCF_002933955.1 Prevotella sp. MGM2 | reverse complement strand
CCACAAATTTAACACTTTTCTCAAAATTCATGCACCGTGTTTTCGGCTTGACCCACACAACATAGATTTTGGACATCCCGATGTTTCGTATATACTCGGCAGTCCTTCGGTTGTGTGCCTCGCTCGATGCGATGTTGCAAGGCTTGATATGTATGCTTGATTTTGTTGCCATAGTTTTTTTATTTACATTAGATTGCTTTGTTCGCTTCCGCAGTGGGGTTCTTAGGGGTGCAACCCATAAGCGGTGATTGCAAAGAGAGGGTCACTCTTTGCTCGGGGTTCTCAGGGGTGAACGCCCTGAGTGGGTCATTAGGGCAAAGCCCTAATCCCCTCGGGAGAGCCCACAACTACGAAAGCGGAGCGTGTAGTTATAGTGGGCTATAACCGAAAGCCGTTCTTCTTTTTCGGTGGCTGGGTGTGCGTCTTTCTTACGGACTGGATTTGCCTGTTTCTTTCAGCCTGTTTCTGTAGGTATTCGTTCAAGTCCTTGCATCCGCTGTAGGTCTGCGAAGCGTCACGGATGTATAAATCCCTGCCGTATTCCATACGGATTTGCCGGAGTGCTTCCATCCCTGCACGGTCATTGTCAAAGAAACAATGGATGCGCTTGTAGCTACCCAAAGGATAGAGAGCCTTGCTTACATTCGATACGGAGTTCAATACAATGTAGTCCTGTCCGTCCAACTCCGGATAATTCGGGCAGCTCTCCTGTCTCAATGTCAGAAAGGAGAGGTAGTCCATGAATCCCTCGAACACATAACACGTTTCCCTTGTTTTCTCTGGCTGTTTGATGTGGGAAATTTCCTTAGGGGCAATACAGCCCTTGAAATAGCGGTTGCGAATTTCATATCCACCCGATACGTTGGGAAAGGCAATGGCGAAATACCGCTTGCCGTTGTTGGTGAAGTGCGCTTCACTGCATTCTCTTTTCGCCAGTTCTGTGTTTATTCCCCTTTCCTGCAAATAGGAGAGCAGGGCAGGAGAAGAAAGCGGTACAATCTCCAGTTGCTGAAAACTCGGTTCGGAAAATGATTGCTTGCCAAAAGAAAAAGAAACAGGACGGACATGTGGTGTCTGTTCCGCTATGCGTTCCAATATATAAGGTATATGGTCGGTAGCATATAAGTGTGAAGCCAGTTCGATGATGCCGCCGCCTTTGCCGAGTGCAAAATCATACCATTGGTTGCGTTCGGTATTTACCTTGAACGAGGCTTCCGTTTCTTCCCTTAGCGGTGATTTATACCATAGGTTGATACCCTGTTGTTTGACGGGAGAATATCCCAAACTGTGCAGATAATCTGCTATCTTGATTTGCTTGGCTGTCTGTATATCCATAAAATGATTGTTTTAGTAGTTGGTGAATTGATTTATTTTTCTTTTTGCCCGTACCATTTTAAGAAGTACGGTCTGTATACCCACTTCACTAAATTGTCGTATATATAGAGTACGGCAATAAAGTGAAGCGGTTTATCCATTCCTTGCATCACTTTGCTTTATCCTTAATATATAGACCCACAGAATAAAGTGAAGCGATTGCAGTTAACAAGCTAATAGTGGAAGTCGGGCATGAATGTGTATTTTCTGCCGTTCTCCTGTACTATCATCCGCTTGTTGCGAAGCATGGTGATGAGCGGTACCGCCTTTTGATGGTTCAGCTTTACACCTATTGACGTATAGCTTTTGATTAAAGCATCTTCCAGTTCCTTGTAACCGTATTCCTCTTTCAGCCCGAAAACGGCTTCCAATGCGATACGGTGCTGCTGCTCGGTAATATGCCTGTAAGGGTCGAACTTTTCCTCTTCCGGTCTTCCCGGTTTCTTCGCTTCGGGTTTGTAACCCTCTATGAGTTCAGGCAAGGCACTGTCATTGATACGAAAGGCAAAAGGCTCGAAATCCATTGCCCGGATGTGCATGGCTGAAACATTGCTTATATCTCCGTTGCTTTTGTCTTTTTCCACCAGCAATACGGTTTCCGCCTTATTGTTCAACTCCGTGCCGATATGCCCTCTCGCATTCTCATCCCCTTTGTTCTGGTGCAGTATCGTATGGATATGTATCTGCCTGTCGTCCGTCCACTGCATCAGTTTGGATATGATGCGTGTGGATTCGCCGGGGCTGTTGATGTCATATACCATGTCACGGATGCCGTCTATGATTACAAGACCAATGTCGGGCGTATTATAGATAGCCTGTTCGACAATCCTGATACGCTGTTCAGGTGTGTATTTTCTCAAGGCGAGAAACTCAAGGTTCTCATTATCCCTGTCATCAGGCAAGTCAGCCATCCGTAAAATGCGTTTCATGACTTTCAGGCAATGATAAGGACTTTGCTCCGTATCAACATAAAGCACTTTCCGCTTCCCGTCGGAGAGTTCCGCTACATACCGCAACACTGTGCCATTCTTCAATGCGGCGGCTACAATAGCCGAAACATTGAATGTCTTTTTACTTTTGGCTTTGCCGATGGATGCGCTGAAATTGCCCAATGTCCCAATGACAGAACCATGCACTTTGAGGATTTCGGGTGCTTTCTCATAACTTTTCGACAGGCTCAAACGTGAGGCTTGCCAAAGGATTACGGCTTCTTCTGCCGATATGTCCTTAAACTCTTTCATGTAGTCCATAGCCATTCCTCCCGTTATTTCCGTCCTCCGGTTTTCTTTCCTGCCAGTTCAAGGGCAAGTTCCGCATCCACGATAATCTTGCGCCCTATTTGCGTAATGGCTTTGTCTATCTTTCCGCTTTTCTTTATGCGGTTGGCGGTGGGCAGGCTGCACCCGAACAGTTTGGCTATGCCCAGTATTCCGTACACATACTTTCTTTCTGTGTCCGTAACGGGTCGTGGTTGCGTTTCCGTTTGACCGGAAGCGTGCTTGCTCAGGAATATGAACTCTTCGCCTGTCATCTGCCAGACGGGTTTTAATAATAACTCTTGAAGATTTGTCATCGTTCAATCTATTTAGCCGTTAAACAATCAGCCCTGCGCACTGGCTGTTATCTCTGTTCTCGAACGATGCAAAATTAGGTAGGGGCGTGAGTGGTAAGGATGTGGTTAGTGCAAATGGAATATTTTATTATTTCACTGAATATCAGATAATAAAATTACCACTCAAAAATTAATTTGAGTGGTAAAAGTGGTAATTTCGTAAAATATCAGGGTGTATCACGGATTATCGGAATATTGCGTCCATTTCTTTGGCGAATTTCTGGTTACTGTCACTTGGAAAATCCGACACCGGTTCCTTGTACTTTGACTTGTAGTAGTTCTCGTCAATATCCAGCTGTTTCAGGATTGTATTCTTCCATTTATCTCTGTCTTGTTTGGGCAGTCTTTCACTCATCAGGAATATCAGGTAACACACCCGTATTTTTTCTCGTGCCTTGATTTTTAATTCCTTTTTACAGGAGGATAGGTTCATGTTGGCATAGAAGTCCTGCGTTGCAATATCTTCAAACTGTTCCCCCACACAGACTTTATGAATAAGCGAAAGTAATTCTGCATCGAAATATTCGGATTGCTCCTTTGGCGCATCCTGCTGTTTCTCTTGCTTGCTCGGTTCATCCGGCTTGTCTTTTTCTACGGGAATATATTTTGCCAATATTTCCATAAAATGGAAACTCAGTTTATAAATATCTCCGCAACAGTTCTCAATATATTGGAGAGATTCCTTTCTTGCCTGCCTTTCCAATTCATAAAGCCTGTCCAGTTCTTCTTTTTCCTTCTCATATTCAGCCTTGCAGCGTTCATACTCCTTTTCGGCTTGCTTTTCTTCTGCTGCCGTATGTACCCTGTAGCCAATGGAATCATACCTGTTGTATGCTTCATTCAAAGGCTTGCTTAATTTTTGTATAACTTCCAGTTGCGCCTTTATATCAATATCATGTCTGCCTGCGAAGTTGTAGCACACACGGGAAATTATCTCATCATCAAACAATGGATGTTTTTCATAAATGAGTATGTTTTTCTCTATCTCGGTTCTCAGGCTGTTGAGAACCAGAATATATTGTTCTTTCGGTTTGTCAAGCACCAGTTCAAGGATGGCGGCTTCAAAAGCTTTTGTGTCATTGTATTGCTTGTAGAAGTCCGTGATGAATTTCTGCCTGTCAAAAGAGAAAGTATGGCTGACTATAAAGTCGCTGTATATCCGGTTGAGTTCGCCATATTGGGGAATCATAATCTGTATTTCTCCTGCCATATACGCTTAGTTTACGGGTTCTTATCTTTATCAAGAAAGGAAGTCAGTTCTTCCTCCACTTCCTCTATACTTGGCAGAGCCGATTTTAAGTTTTCAGGTATAGCCTTGCTCAACTGGTAATCGCTGATGCCTATCGGCTGGTCGTAGCCTGTCAATGCATATTGCGCTACAACTTCGTCTTTCCCCTTGCACAGCAACAACCCGATAGTCTTGTTGTCATGCTCTCCCCTCAGTTTTTCATCCA
>NZ_BEWW01000269.1 GCF_002933955.1 Prevotella sp. MGM2 | reverse complement strand
CAAATTTAACACTTTTCTCAAAATTCATGCACCGTGTTTTCGGCTTGACCCGGAAAAATGCGTATGAGTTCCCTTTATCCCTACGCTTCACGATAGACCGCAAGTTCTTCTACTTTACAGTTGGAAGTTCTTTTACTGAGAAAAAGTTCTCGGACATCTGCAATGCGACGAAATGTAAAAGCGAGAACTACAAACTTCAGAAGGAGTGGAAAGATACCGTTGCCCCTAAGTACAAAGAAATCTTGATGAATCTGAACAAAGGCGGCATCCTGACATTTGAGATGGTACGTCAATGTATCATGGGTGAAGAAGTGGTGCTATCTAAAGAGGACACAACCCAATCACAATCCTTTATTAGTATATGGGAGCAAATCATTCACGAGTTGCGTACAGAAGACGGAGGAGCACGTTTCACCACGGCAGAGAGTTATGAGTGTTCTCTCAAATCATTCAGAAAGATTCTTGGAGAAAATGCAATTAAGGGCTTCTGTATCTGTGCGGCAGAACTTCAGAAGTGGAAGGATGGTATGCACAATGGAGTAAAAGACGAAAATGGTGCGATTGTCGGAAAAATCAGTGACACTACGGCCGGTATCTATTTGCGTTGTTGCCGTGCCGTATGGAACAGGTGTGTACATGAGGGCTACCTCAAAGATGTTCCCTATCCTTTTTCCAACAAAAAAGAGAAAGGACTTGTGAGCATTCCAAAGAGTGCAAAGCGCAAGCAGAGCTTCTTGAACGTAAATCAGATGACGGAACTATACAACCTTTTCGTATCAAAGAAGTATCCAGAACATTGGTCGGAAGAATATGTGCAACGTGCGCATTATTCATTGGGATTATTTCTTGCTCAATACTTATGTAACGGTTTCAACATGGCTGATGCAGGCCGCTTGACCTATAATAGTTATTATTATCAGACAAATGGCAAAGCTTTCCGCTTCAATCGAAAGAAAACATCCCGACGGAGTGCTGACGGCTCAGAGGTAATAGTCCCTATCATCCTTCCCTTACGATATATCTTGGATGAGATAGCCGCACCTCCGACTCGGGACGGTTTTGTGTTCCCCGATATATTAAAAGGAGCGGAAACGGAAGGGTTACGCCGCAAATACACTATGCAAGAGAACTCAAACGTGAAAGACCGCGTCATTAAGATTTGCCATGAGGCATTGAATTGGGACAAGTCCATCTGTCCGTCCGGCACATGGTGCCGACACTCGTTTGCTACTAATCTACATAATGCCGGAGTGGATATGGATTATATCTCTGAAAGCATGGGGCATTCAACTTCTGATCATGCCATTACCCAAATCTACATTGAGCATTATCCTCTTGATATACAGATACAGAACAATTCGAAGTTGTTAAACTTGGAGAATTCTTCTGAAAGGGATGTCCTATTGGCGAAGTTGGCGAGTATGTCCACAGAAGAATTGCTCAAACTGTTCAGACAACCTTAATCCGTAATGCTGATGATAAACTTCATAGAAAGGATAAAATCCTATTCCAAAAGAAAGGATACTGCTGATATGGCTATACGTGCATGGAAATCGGCCAATGAGGAAGTGTATGCCAACTTTTGTAAGCGCATGGATGCTGTGGCTAAAGGCGATATATCTGTTCTGATAGATATGTATCTGATGATGCGTGACTGCGTTCCACCCGAAGCCCTGATGATGTATAACTGGCTCTCTGATTTTGTGAACAGCAAGGATGTAACAGCCATCACGAACCAACAATGGGCTGGTCAATATACCGAGACCATTGCCCAATGTATCACCAACAAGCGTTTGTGGATAGGTGTCAATATCAAAATGGGGACAATAGAACTGCTTACATCGCCAAAGTCAGAGCTGCTGATGGTTCATTCTGAAACGCCTATTGAAATATGGAATCGTCTGCCGCAGGAGTTAAGGTCCTACTTGATTGGGCAATTAGATATGTTCATGAGAAACAGCAAAGGATGTTATCTGTTGAGCAAACTGGAAAGAAAAATGGTTTATCAGTTCCTGACCTATATCTCTCAAATTATTTTCCTCTCTTATGCGGTGTTCATTAGCGGGTTCATGGCTAATCTCTATGACCGTGTAATGGAAAAGAAAGAGGACTTGGCTTATTGCATGTGGAAAAGGCGCGTGAGTTTGACCCCCTCGGGCACGCGGGATTTGA
>NZ_BEWW01000268.1 GCF_002933955.1 Prevotella sp. MGM2 | reverse complement strand
GGGATTGGAAGGGGAGGAATACCGCAGGCGGCCATCCGCTACAGCCTCAGAAAGTTCCAGATATTTCTCGCGGGAGATCCTGGACCAACGGCGCTTGGTGTCGATGACGGCCACATGAGGAAGGCGGACCTCAACAGCCGTAAAGTCATGGAGGCCGCAGGCATCGGAAGCTTTCAGGACTAGGCCAGGAAGATTACAGAACTTCCAGGGACCACCGTCAAAAGGAAGATCATCAGAATACCAGACCTCCCAGGAATTACCGCGGAAACGCGTCGTGGCCTTACGGCACAAATAGCCGCAAACCGTCAGAGTGTCAGAATGCAAGGTCCAGTCCATAACAACCGAGCTGTCGCCATACTCCATTGGGTCAAGAATAAAGGTTTTCCTCATCCAGAACGTATTTCCATCCCTCAGAATTTCCTCCTCATAACTCTCTCTAAAATCTGCGGTCAAGGATGTGACCTCCCCCCATGTCATATCAAAATTATGAGAAGCGTACAGCGAGTCCTTCTTATACCTGTATAAATCCAAAAACTTGGAATAGTTCCGACCCACAAGCAGGATGACCTCATGGTCCCGGGCCTGATCCAAAACGGTGTCGACCTCCGATACGGCATAGACACACTCCAAACGGGCGCTGTCCACAATATGAACTGGAGCGAACTTGGCTTTCAGATTCTTCACGGACTCAGGAAGTCCGAGCCTCTGAGAGTGCAGGGACAAAGCAACAAAGGAAAACAAAAACAAAAGAGGCAAACGTATCATGGCTAACAAAAATAAAAGAGACCGGAATTGGCGCCAGGACACCAGTCCGGCCTCAAGGTTGATTCATAAGATTTCATCCTGTGACGAAACCGGTTCCGAACCGGACGGACCGTCAGCATTAAAAACAATGTAAAGCGCCGGACGGACGGAAACATAAATGTTTTCTACCAGCGGCAAAGCGGCGGCAGAAAGAGAAGTGCTTTTCATCTCGTCCACTGTGGCATAACAACTATTGGGACAAACATCCTTAGCAAGAATAGCTTTATAATCCTCAATCTCTGTAAGATCTGCCCCCTGCTGCAAAAGTCCCTGGAAGCTAAGTCCCTGAACATATTTCACACTACCATCACAACAGACTATCCGGAACTGAACCGCAGAAGCGGAAAGGGAAGAC
>NZ_BEWW01000267.1 GCF_002933955.1 Prevotella sp. MGM2 | reverse complement strand
TCCATGAGCACTGCGGACCGGAGGGGAACGTTGCTGTTTTATCGGTCGGTGAAGACCGGGCGCAGCACTTCGGGCACCGTTACGCCGTTTTCGCGCATCCGTTGCAGGCAGTTCCGGGCTGTTGCCGTTAGGGTGAAGAACATCTGCCGCTTGTCTTCGCGTCCCAGCCGGCGTGTCACCAGTTTCTTGTTTTCGGCTGCGCGCACCACCTTAGAGGTGTGTGACGGTGTGAGGCCGGTACGTTCCGATATGGCTGATGATGGCACGGTTTCGCTGCCAATGGCGCAAAGTACCATCGCTTCGTTGAGTGATACTCCGTAGGTGATGATGAGGTTGTTCTCCAGTTCGTTCATGGCGCATACAATGTCGCGCATGGCACAGATGCAGGGTATCTTTTCCATTTTATAAGATATTTTATATGAATAGGTTCACTCCGGCCTGTTCAGCGCGTTCCATGTAGGTGGCCACACCGCCGATGGTCACATTGTCGAGCAGTTCCTCGCGCTTGACGCCCATTACGTCCATCGACATTTGGCAGGCGATGAATTCCACGCCGTTTTCAATGGCCTGAAGGCGAAGTGCCTCCAGTGAGTCGATGCCTTTGCGGTTCATCAGGTAGCGCATCATGCGGCTGCCAACGCCCATCATGTTCATTTTCGAGAGTTTCAGCCTGCGGGAGTCCGATGGGAGCATCATGCCGAACATACGTCCGAAGATGTCTTTCTTCACGCGCGGCTTCCGCTCTTTCTTTATGGCGTTCAGTCCCCAAAAGGTGAAGAATATGGTCACTTTCTTGCCTGTTGCGGCAGCCCCGTTGGCCAGCACGAAGGTGGCCAGCGCCTTGTCGAGGTCGTCGCTGAAGAGGATGAAGGTTTTGCCATCGTGTCCCTGTGGTGCGGATGCTGCCGGTGCCGCAGGGGGGCAGGCGGATTTCTCAATGAGCACCTTGTGCGTGCCCGCCTGACAGGCTGCGGATATGAAACGGTGGCCCGTGGTGTGGCACCAGGCTTCCGCATCGCGCGGGAAACCGGCATCGGTGGCCGATATTTCAAGGCTCTCGCCGGGACGGAGCGCTTCCATGCTCTTTTTCAGTTTGAGGATGGGGCCCGGGCATTGCAGGCCGCAGGCGTTCACCTTCATGTTTGCCGGTGCCGTGCCGGCCGGAGTTCCACCGGTGTCCGCCGGGCGATGGCAGCTGCCGTCGGAGGCTGCGTTTTCGGTGGGCTGGCATACGGGAGTTACTGCGGCTTTATAGGTCTTTATGCCTCCGATGAGGTTGCGCACGTCAGCGAAGCCGTTCTCCTTGAGAATGTTGGAGGCCAGGTAGCCGCGCAGGCCTACGCCGCAGTAGACGAAAACAGGCCGGTCGGCGGGAATGTCCTGCAGGCGGTCGCGAAGTTCGTCAAGCGGTATGTTGACTGACCCCGGTATGGCGCCGAGGGCGTGTTCGTCGGCTGTGCGCACATCGACCAGCGTCACTTTCGTGAGATCGGCTGCCTGTAATTCGCGCCAATAGAGTGGTTTCATCTTTCCCGTCAGGATGTTGGCTGCCACGTAGCCCGACACGGCCACCGGATCTTTGGCCGATGAAAAGGGGGGAGCGTAGGCATGTTCCAACTCCATGAGGTCGAACACAGTCTTGCCGTGCTTTATCATCATGGCGTATTCGTCTATGCGTTTGTCCACTCCGTCGCAGCCTACAATCTGTGCGCCATAGAGGCGTCCGTCTGCCGGAGCAAACACGAGTTTGATGCTCATGGGCGTAGCACCGGGATAGTAGCCCGCGTGTGAGGCCGGGTGGACGGTGGCCGAGAGATATTCCGTTCCCGTCTGGCGCAGGCGTTTGGCGGGTAGTCCGGTGGTGGCTACGGTCAGGTCGAATACTTTTGCGATGGCTGTGCCGATAGCTCCCTCATATTTTGTGACATTGCCCTTCACCATGTTGTCGGCCACGATGCGTGCCTGACGGTTGGCCGGTCCGGCCAGATAGTTGAGCCATGGTTTTCCCGTGACAGGATGCGGATATTCTATGGCATCGCCTACGGCATAGATGTCGGCATCGGAGGTTTGGAGGTATTCGTTCACCTTTATGCCTTTCATCTCGCCCAGTTGGAGTGAAGCATCGGAAGCCAGGCGTGTTTCGGGTCTTACGCCGATGGATAGGATAACCAGATCGGCCTGCAGGCGGATGCCCGACTGGAAAACCACCGATACGCCATGTGCTGCAGGTTCAAAGGAGGCCACAGCCTGTTCCAGATAAAGTTTTACGCCTTTCTGCTGCAGATGCTCGTGTACGAGCGAAGCCATGGAGAAGTCGATGGGGGCCATCACTTGCGGCGCCATTTCGACCACGGCCACTTCGGAGCCTCTGGCATGGAGGTTCTCGGCCATTTCGAGTCCTATGAACCCTCCGCCTATGATGACGGAGCGGCGCACGTCGTGTTTGTCAAGATACTCCTTCACACGGTCGGTGTCAGCTACGTTGCGCAGGGTGAAAATGCCTTCGCTCTCGATGCCCGGCAGCGGTGGTCTTACGGGCGAAGCTCCCGGCGAAAGCAGCAGTTTGTCGTAACTTTCAGTGTAGGTGCGCCCTTCGGTCGTCCTTACAGTTACGGTTTTGGCCGCCCGGTCGATGGCCAAAACCTCCGACTGCGTGCGTACGTCGACGTTGAACCGTTTGCCGAAAGCTTCAGGCGTTTGTACGAAGAGGCGTTCGCGCTCTTCTATCACTCCGCCTATGTAGTAGGGCAGTCCGCAGTTGGCATAGGAAATGTACGGACCTTTTTCAAACATGATGATGTGGGCGCTTTCCGTGTTTCTTCTGATGCGGGCGGCTGCGGTGGCTCCGCCGGCCACGCCGCCTATGATGACATATTTCATAATTGGTGGTTTATGGGGTTGCTTAATTGTTTTCTGAATATTTTCCGTTGGAAACGATTGCAAAGAAATAATTTTATTTTCAATCGACAAAGTTTCCGTTGGAAATTAATTGTTTTTAATTATTATTTAACGTATTGCAATGAGAAAAGAACCGGTCTTTTAAAGGATGGGCCGGATAAGGAATAATGTTTGGTTTCTATCTGACATGATTTTCTCCATGATGCCTCGAATATGTCTTGCATCAGGTGCGGCAAAGCACCGGCAATGACATTCTTAGAAAGGATAGCCTATCGCGAAATGGAAGGCAAAACCATCCTTGAAGCGTTCGATGTTGTAGAAGCCCGATTTGGCTGTGGTGTAAGGAGCATGAAGTCCGACACCGAAGTCGAGACGAAGAACAAGAAAATCAAGGTCATAGCGCAAACCGGCGCCAGTGCCGAGAGCAATGTTGCGGAGTGTTTCCGAAGTGAGTTTGCCGCCGGGACGTGCCGGATCGTCGCGCAGCAGCCACACATTGCCCGCATCGAGGAATACAGCCCCATAAAGATTGCCGAAAAGGCGCGCCCGGAGTTCCAGATTGGCTTCCAATTTAATGTCTCCGGTCTGGTCTATATAGGCATACTTGCTGTCGGGACTGCGGTAGGAGCCGGGACCGATGGTACGCACGGTGAAAGCGCGGATGCTGTTGGCTCCGCCTACGTAGAACTGATCAGCATAAGGGGCATGAAGACTGTTGCCGTAGCTGCAAATGACACCGGCAAAGAGACGCGTGGCCAATTTGAAACGCTGGTTTAGAGTGAAGGTTTCATGAGCTTCGGCCGTAAATTTCACAAACTGGGCGAAGGGGCTGCCGAAGAGGTCTTTGTTACGCTGCGAAAACTTCTTGCCGGCTGCGGCATAAAATCCTGACACCACATTGCCGGCTTCCTTGGCCGTTAGTTGTAACCATACAGGATTGCGGTGGTTTGAACCTGAGGCATAAGTGAAGGTGTAGGACAGAGAAGGGACAAACTTGTCGCGCATTGATGTATAAAGCGCCGGATTGGCCGTCATGATGGAGTCGAAAGTGGTGGTTTTGTGGAGCATCTTGTCAAACTCCAGACTAAAGAAAGTCAGTTCGTGCTTAGCTGTCGGCTTTTTATGCCATTTGTAAGTGGCGTCAAGGCCGAAAGTGACCATTTGGAAGAAACCGGCACGGTTCTTCCAATCGGCATTAAGTGCAAAGGTGGTGGAGGCGGGAAAGCGCAAGCGGCGGCGATTGATAAAAGGCATGACGAAACGGGGTATCTCAAACGACAACTCTGTGCCAAGCTCATAGGAATTGAGCAACGAACGGTTGCCGCCACCTCCCGACCGGGTCTGCCACTCATAGGAACCGAATATTTTAAAAGCTACGCGCTCACCGCCGCCAAAGGCGTTGCGCTTGGCTATGCTGTAAGAAACACCAGGGCCTACCTGCTGGTTGCTCTTCATCGTAGCATTCATTTCAAAACTGCTGTCGTAGAGTTTGTCCATCACAGTGGTCACGTATACGTCAAGTGTGTCGCAGGTAGCGGTGGTGTCGTGAGGCATATAATTGACGTCCATCTGACTGAAAATCCCCATGGCACCAAGTTTTTCGAGCGTTGTCTTGCTGTCGCTCAAACGGAAGAGATCGCCCTTGCGATGACTGACGGCCGTGCGCCACATCGGTGCGCGAAGAGGCAGTTTTCTACCGCTGTATTTATAAATGAAATTGCGGCGGACAAGCGATTTGTCAAGCGGATCAAGATCATTGTTACGCACGGTAATGTAAGTGTTGCCAATGTACCACTGCCGTTTCACCCGATCGTCACGGTTGGCGGCCGGTGAAACTTCAAGCTGGACTTTTCCCTTTCGCATAACGGTATCGGCTCTGAAAGTAGTATAGGGAGCGGAATAGTAATAATAACCGTTTTCACGGAAGAGTTTCTCAATGCGCGCTTGTTCGTCTGAAAGATTTTTCACACTGAAGGCATCGCCTTTCCGAAGCAGGCGGCGTCGGGCCGTGGCGCGCAACAAACTGTCCGCATGTGTGGGAAACCTGACATAGGCAATAGAGTCAAGGCGATGAACGGGACCGGCATAAATTTCATAGGCCACCTTAGCCTTGCGCGGATTCTTCTGCTGCAACACATCGTAGCTTACGCGACCGCTGAAATAGCCGTGATTACGCAACGTATTGGTGGCCACACGGGTACGAGTATCTGGAGCTACGGCGCTGAGGAGCACTGGAGTAGCGGCAAAGTTCTTGAAAACCCACTTACCCAATTTCCCTTTCTTGTTGACAAAGCCGTTATAGATCCACAAGCCAGCTGGAAAAGGTATCCGTAACGATGAGGAACCGAACAAGGCGTTGTTAGGCGGATAAGCCAGCACAGCTTCTACTTCGGTCTTAGCTGTGGAGAAAGCTTCCATCTCAGCTTTTTCGCGTTCCTTGATTATTTTGCGTTCCTCTTTGGTCAGTTCTTCTGGCGATGAGGCGGCAAGTTGCTGTTCGAGTGCTTCTGTTCCTTTCCCGTTCAGCAAATCTCCCACAGCCCTCACTCCCTCTCCGATGGAGGTAATGACACCTGTAGAGTCTGCTGATGTCTTTTTCCGTGCCTTCTGAGGCGTGCCACTGTAGGCAATATCATCAATTCCGATATAAAGTTGTTCACCTTCAGGCAGGTTTTTTGTTGTAGAACAAGCTGCAAAAATAAACAGTACAAGGACGGTGAAAACACCTCTCACGCCCTGACAAAAAATAATACGGCACAACATGTGATTGATATCTTTATGCGAATATAGCTTCATTTTAATCGGTCGGTCTTTATTTGGATTTTGAAACAGCATCCTCTGATGTCCGCTCTACGCCCGATGCGGCCGGCATTTCTTCTCTCTTGTGTTCCTGTGGCATACGGTCGCTCTGCTTTTTCCTGTCTTTTCTGTTGCGGAAAATAAAAAGTTCGCCCAGCCGGTCCGTCTTGCGGCGTAACACTAAGCCCGCACCGGTTTTGACAAGCTGTCCTTCAAGCGGATCCTGTGTACTGCGGTCATAGAAAACCTTGACGTAACGTGTCGAGCTTTTGTCGAGACGGTATTCCACCGCAATATTGTCAATAAAACTCTCTGCTGAATTTTGGGCATCCTCACCCGTGCTGACTTTTCCGCCTATGATAACGCTCACGCGGTTATTCCAGAAACGTTTGGCAAATTGGAAAGAATAATCAGTTGTTTCCGTACCGGCACTGCTTGTGCCGCTTTCCATACCGATAGACACGTCGATGGTTTTAAGCGCACTGCCTGCAATATTCTGAATCTCACTTTGCAAAAACGCATTGAGTGCATTGCTGGCCTTAAAGCCACTGCCGCCGGAAGAAAGCATATCATCGGTCATGAACATGCCGGTAGCCAACATGGCCACAGCCGTTTTGCCGCGTTCGGCACGCGTCATAGCAGCCAGTTGATTCTGAACACTCAAATCCTCAGGAGCTTCTATTATAAATTCAAGTCCCATGGTTTCGAGCGGTTGCGTGATGGCAACTCCCACATCAAAGGCAACGGAACGAGGCACATCGTTTTCGGTTACAGTTGCCTTTACACGTTCTTTGGCAGTAATGTTCAGCGTAGGATTCATGACGTCACCGGTAAAATCCACATAACTTCCCTGTACGATATTGAATGTCTTAAGCGGTATGACAGGAAGAGAATATTTCATCTCGCCGCTGTTGGCTGTGAAACGTCCTGTCAGACGCATATCTCCCTGTTGCGTGAGGCGCAAGGTGAGATTGCCTCCTCCTTCGAGATTGACATAGTTCTCTCCATCCTCACTGAGATTGCAGCGGAAGCGGGCGGCATCGCTCACAGATATGCCCAATGTCATGTCGAATGATCCGGATGGGGCAGGCTGTTCCTCTGCTACAGCCGTAGTGTCTTCAAAACTTACAAACTTTACCAGATCACTCAAGCGGTCGTCCACGGTGAGTGGTGAATCTTTGAGAATATACGTCATGTCGGTGCGTTCGAGAATCTCGAGTTGTCCGCGGACGAAGAGGTTATCCAGGTTTCCGCGCAAAGTACCCAGATAATTGGCATAGACCTTTCCGAAAATCATTGACGCGGCTTTCCGCTTGGCGTTAACCAATTCATAGTTGCGTGCTCTCATGTTCAAATCCATGCCGAAGTCTGCCAAGCTCACCACGCCGTTTATCACGAGCGGATTGGTGCTCTTGCCTGAATACAAACTGTAATCATTGAATTGCAGGCGACTATCCTTGAGAATAATGGGGCGTTCGTCAAGAAGGAAGTCCACGCCATAGACGTCTGAATACAAATGTGCGGAATCGAGGTCAAGACTGCCGTTGATAGCCGGTGCTGTGAGTGCGCCGGCTATGTTGACCTCACCTTTTGCCAGGCCACGCACCCCGAAATCCGTACCGGCCATAAAGCCGCCCAACATTTCCAGAGGGAAGTCATAGAGATGCGCCGTTCCGTCCAACTGGCCGCCGGCGCTATCCACATAGGTCGCATCAAACGCCATTACTTCCTTATCGTTTGCGCTGATATAAGCGTTGGCGAAATGTTCTCCTCCGGCTTTTGGCAGGTAAAGCGCTTCAAGGCCGATGTTGCCGAGTTTCGCTCCTTCCAGTTCAAAATTCTCCGCAGTGAAGAGGGTTGAGACGGAGAGGGCACGATGATCGTCAACGACATGCAGGTCGCCGCTCAGCAAGCCGCGCATCTGTGGCAGCAGGGGCACCACATCCGACAATTCACCCAAATTGACATTTGCCAGACTCAGTGTTATGTCATTGGAAGAGTCGGCAGGGGCACTGTAGATATTGAGGCCCGTACCGTCATCGGCCAGTAGCCGTACATCGGCCCGGACGGACTTGTCGCGACCGAGAAATACATGATTGTCGGCATTTACCGTAAAATTGCGATAAGCAATAACAGGATGTTCCGGATAAAGAGCAAGTTCTATGCCGCCTTCCGCCAGCGAAGCTTTCAAGCCGAGATCGAAGCCGCGCTTTCCTTTTTCATCAAGGAATATAATCTGTGTGCCGGCTCCTGTGGCGTGGAGATACGAAGCCAGCCGCACTTCAAATTTATGTGGATTCTTTTTTGTGAAGTTCTTGGCATAGCCTTCCATTTTCAGACCTGCGGAATCCTGAAACACGTCTATGTCGACGGTGTCGAGCAACAGTCCGCCGTTACGCAGGCTGCCAAGTCGCAAGCCGCCGTTGAGTCCGCGGTCGGGGTCGGCATCGAGGCGTACGTGTAAGGCTTCGTACTTTATGCCTTTCATCAGCAGAATTTTGCTCAATGGGTTGTCCTTGCCGGCATCGAGGCGCATTCCCACCACCGGAAAAGTTTCTCTCAGAGCGACCTGGTTTATCGTCTTCTCCTTGGTCTGACGGTCCAGTTCGGCCATCAGTCTTTCCAGTCCTGAGGCCAATATGCCGGTGGACCCTCCGGCACCCAGATTAAGATAAAGGTCGCCTGATGAAACCAGCGCCGTTGTTGTGTCAGGACTCGTTGCAAAAGCAAAATTAAGGTCCTTGGCCTGCACGCTTCGGGTTGGCATGAGGAACCGGATGTTATTGATGGCCCCTTCAGCTCCATAAGCGGTAAAGTCGCGGTCGGCATGAAATCCGATGTCTATGTTAGTGCCTAGATGGAGCGTGTCTTTCATCTCCGCCAAAGCCTGCAAATTGATATAGGGCAAATCAGCCGTAAAGCGGCCCTCTATGTTTTTTCCAAAAGTCGTTTCTACCCGTCCGTTTCCTTCCAGCAGTGAATTGGCTGCCGTAAAGTCGGCTGTGAACAAACCGTTCCGCAGATCGGCGTCAAGTCCCAGTGAACTGAGATCGTAGCCCGCATAGTGGAATTTGTCAACGGTGGCTTTTGCCTCCAGCCGTGCCGAAGGCTTAAACACGTCAAATCCCTTGCCACGCGCATTGAGCTGTCCCGTAAAGTTTCCCATGCCACTGCCAGGCAACAGCTGTCCTAAGGGGAAGGTTCGGGCCATGGCCTCGATGTCGTAGTTTTCAAGCCGTGTGTCGAGCGTGGCTCGTGCCGAGAGACGTCCTTCGGGCAGCGTCAGGCGGATATCGGCCGTATAGCGTTCGCCCTTCACGCCCACTTGTCCGTTTGCCGAGAGACGGCGGGGTAAGTTGAATCCGGCACGTACGTCAGCCGGCAGGAACGCTTTGACAGGCGTGAGGTCGGAGGCTTTCAGGTCGAAACCCATCGCTGCCTCCAATTGCTGGCGGGCGGGGCAGACGTGTCCCTTGGCCGAAAGGTTCATGACGCCGGGCAATGAGGCTGTCAGCCGGTCAATGACAAGAGCGTCCATGTTGCCGTGTGCCGCCAAGTTGAGCCGCAAAGGTCTGTCGGGCCAGGCGCGCAACAACGAGCGGTCGGCATAGCCGGCTGCCAGCGTCCGCACGTCATTGGCTCCCACTTCTCCGTCGAGGCGTGCCGACAGATGGCCTCCGCGGCCGGCTTCAAGCGCCTTAAAGTCCAGTGCTACGTTACCTTGCAGGCGCGAATGTGCCGTTTTTAAGTTAAAATCAGGCAGCATGATAGCCGCTGTATCCATGTTTATGCGGGCTGTCAGACTTTTTACGTCCAAACCGGCATGTTCCTTGAAGGCCAGTTTCCTGACGTTGACCTGCAAGCGGCCGGCCGCATCATAGGACAGCGAGTCGACCTGAAGGCGCAATTCGTTGAGGCCCACATAAGCGGGTGAGAGATGTGCCGGAGCGGTCATGCCCTTCCACAGGAAGCGGTTGGAGCCGTCAAAGGCGGTGTTGGGGATTCGGCGGCCGGCTGCTGTTCCGCCACTGCGGGTGGCGTAGACCAAACTGCCGCCGTTGAGTGTGAGGCGGCGCATGGCGTAATGAGGCGCCCCGGTGTCGAAGTGGCCGGCTTGCAACTCGGCGCGGCGCATGCCGAGAATGACCCGCATGGAGTCGCCAGGCAAGGAAAGACTGACCTGGGAATTGGTTATGAGCACTCGGTCGGCGCGGATATCCCATGGCATGGAGGCCGTTGTGTCCGGCACAGTCACCGTGTCGCTCAAGGCTACATAGAGGGTGGCGCCGTCGAGCAATGCCTCATCGAGACGCAGACGGCCCGCCTGCCATTCCACACCATGCGACTGTGCCCGAAGTTCCCGTATCTTTCCGCGCACGTAAGTGTTGGCTATGAGACCTTTCGTGTTGAGCTGCACGTTGTAAAGAGACAGCCCGTCAACGTCGGCACGGCCTTTGAGCAGCGGCAGCAGCCGCACATCGAGGCGCAACGAACGCACTGCAGCCAGAGTGTCGCCCTTTTCTACGACCGTTACCTGATGCACAGCCAGGTCGAGCGGAAAAGCCAGGCGCACATGCCCTACCGAAACCTGCATGCCGGTGGTGGCGGCGAGGCGTCCGGTTACCTTTTCTACTATGAAATTCTGTATGGGGGGGATGTAAATTAAAATGGCTAAAACGAGGAACAGTACCACCGGCGACAATACCGTAATGGCCAACCATTTCAATACTTTTCTGACGCTTTTTTTCTTCATAAGGATGCAAATTTACGGATAAAATGCCTAAGTCGACACACAGCTAATTTTTTTTATGAGAAAAGGCGGAAAATAAACAAAACAGGCCACCGGACATTAACATTTTTAACCTTCTGTAACTTTTCAAATAATCAAAAACACTACCCTCAGTACAAAAAATCAAAAAGTCCGTATTGCAATTCCAACTCCAATACTTGGAATTTAAACGGCAAGTAATGTTTTTAAGTACAGAATTTATCATTTTTTCATCAGGAAAACACCTGAAATACCATAAAATAGAGGGCCGTCCCTCGGGACAGCCCTCTTCGCTGTTGCAAATATACAACATTTTTTCGCCAAAAGCAAATTATGTTAAAACGGCTGGAGGCCTGACAAACCTCCTGCCGTACTTCGTCGGAATAATCAGCGGCAAGTTTCTTTTTAACAGGGAAAGCTGCAAAAATAGTCGTCTGAAAACACTTCTTATTCATTTATTTTGTATTTTTGCCACGATTCTTACAAAAACACAAAACATCTCCATGAAAACAAATTACGCATTAGCAGCCATGGGCGTGCTACTGCCTGCGACCGGTGTGATCCATGCACAGAACAAACCGGCCCCCAAAGGCGGTGAGCGCCCCAATGTGATTCTGCTCGTAGCCGATGACCTCGGCTACGGCGACCTGTCGTGCTATGGTGCGCGGCGCGTGTCGACTCCTTGTGTCGACAGTCTGGCCAGTGCCGGACTGCGCTTCACCGACGCACACGCCTGTGCCTCCACCTCCACCCCCTCACGCTACTCCCTGCTGACGGGCGAATACCCCTTCCGCAAGAAAGGCACCGATGTGGCCGCCGGAAACGCCGGCATGATTATCAGTCCGTCGCAATACACCGTGGCTGATGCCTTCAAGCAGGCTGGCTATGCCACTGGCGCCATTGGCAAATGGCACTTGGGATTGGGATCGAAAACAGCCCAGCAGGACTGGAATGGACAATTGGACGAAGACCTCTCCGACATAGGCTTCGATTATCACTATATTATGGCCGCAACGGCCGACCGCGTGCCGTGTGTGTTCATAGAGAACGGTCGTGTGGCCAATCACGACCCCTCGGCCCCCATTGAGGTGAGCTACCGTCAGAACTTTGCCGGCGAGCCTACCGGCCGCGACAATCCGGAACTCCTCACCAAGTTGCGTCACAGCCACGGGCACAACCAGAGCATCGTCAACGGCATAGGCCGCATAGGCTACATGAAAGGTGGCGGAAAAGCCCTCTGGCGCGATGAGGATATCGCCGACTCCATAGCTTCGCATGCCATTGAGTTCATAGAGCATAATGCCGAAAAACCATTCTTCCTTTATCTCTGTACAAATGATGTTCACGTGCCGCGCTATCCGCACGAACGTTTTCGCGGTAAAAATCCCATGGGACTGCGCGGTGAGGCCATCATGCAGTTTGACTGGACTGTGCGTCAGGTCACCGATGCCTTGCGCCGTCTGGGACTGTCGGAGAACACGCTCATCATCATCACAAGCGACAATGGCCCCGTGCTCGATGACGGCTATCAGGACCAGGCCATAGAACTGGCCGGATCGCATCGTCCGGGCGGTCCTTTCCGCGGCGGCAAATACAGCTCGTTCGAAGCCGGCAGCGTTGTGCCTTTCATCGTGCACTGGCCGGCACGCGTCAAAGCCGGCAGCGTGAGCAAGGCGCTGGTATCGCAAATTGACAATACTGCCACGCTGGCCGCTTTGGCCGGTGTCACTCTGCCGGAAGGCGCGGCACGCGACAGCCGTAACCACCTCGACACATGGACGGGCAAGAGCAAAAAACCGCGTGAGTTCGCCCTCTCTATGGCTGCCGGCCACAATGTGACAATACGCACTGACCGGTGGAAATATATTCCGCCGCGCAAAGGGGAGGCAGTCATCAGCTGGGGACCGGTTATAGAAACCGGCAACAGTCTCGACCCGCAGCTTTATGACATGAAGCGCGCTGAAGACGAACGTAAGAATGTGGCAAAGGAAAACGCCAAGACAGTTGACAAACTGCAGAAAATATTGAATGAGGTGTGCGGTAACAGGTAAAGACTTCTGTCACGGGAAAAACTGTTAATGAGTTTTTTTACCCTTGCGGCGTCATCGCATAATTTTCTATTCGAAAATCAAACCGGAGCCTTCCTGACGTTTTCAGGAAGGCTCCGGTTTGATTTTATCTCTTCTTTTGGGAAGGAACAGGAACTATCGGTTCAAGCAATTCATGCTTCTCACGGGCGGAAGCGCAGAGCCGCCACCATCAGACGGGCCGCGCAGGCGGGCGCACCGGGCGCACCGAGACATTCGCTCATGGCATCATAGCCCTGGAGCATAGCGGCACGGCGGTTGCCTCCCGGCAAAATCTGCAGAAGATGGCGGCGTACATTGTCGGGCGTCATACCGTCGGCAATCAGTTCGGGAACAATCTCGCGGCCGCATATCAGATTGACAAGAGACACATAGGGCACCTTGAGGAACAGACGGCGCAGCAAGCTGACCAAACGGCCGCAGGCCGTGTAGTAGCATACCACTTGAGGCACACCGAAAAGGGCGGTTTCGAGCGTAGCCGTTCCGCTGGTGACAAGAGCGGCGGCAGAACGCGAAAGAAGGCCGTAGGTGTCATTTTCCACAAGGCGCACACATTCGGCCGGTACACCGCTATGCGCAATGATGTCATGGTAAAAACCTACCGGTATGGCTGGTGCCACGGCTACGGCCACGCATATAGGTGGCTGGCGGTCATCACGTTTTTTTACAAGAGGAGCCACGGCGCAAAGCATGCGCGAAAAATTATCGGCTATCTCCTGACGGCGCGAGCCGGGCAAAAGGGCGACAAGCGTTTCGGCCGGACTGGCGGAAATTGCGCCGTGCTGTTTCTTGTAGGCTGCCACCTCGTCTACCGTAGGATTGCCTACATACGTCACCTCATAGTTGTGTTTCTCCCTGAAGTAAGCCACTTCGAAGGGGAGGATGGAATAAAGTCTGTCCACATCGCGGCGCAAGGCGCGGATACGCCTTTCCTTCCAGGCCCATATCTTGGGCGATATATAGTAATAGACCGGACACAGCGCCTGCTTACGCACATAACGGGCTATTTTGAGATTGAATCCGGGATAGTCCACCAATATCACTACATCGGGGCGCCATTCGGCAATCTGCCGCTTGCAGTTGACTATGCCGCGCAAAATGGTGCGCAAATGAAGCATCACGGGTATAAAGCCCATGTAGGCCAGATGACGGTAATGACACAGCAGAGTGCCTCCCACAGCCTGCATGCTGTCGCCCCCGTAATAACGGAATTCTGCCTGCGGGTCCTCACGAAGGAGAGCCTGCATCAAATGGGCAGCGTGAAGGTCGCCGCTGGTTTCGCCGGCAATAAGGAAATAACGCATGGGAATTTCTACATCACTGATTTTAAAATGTCAACCAGGCCGGTAGCTGTCACATCCAGCTGCGTCGGAGTAACGGCCACATAACCGTGGGCCAACGCCCAGCGATCGGTATCCTCAGCCTCCGGCTCAAGTTCCTCACAGTTGCCCACCAGCCAGAAATAGTCTCCTCCGTAGGGGTGCTTGCGGTGTTCCAGCTCATTCTGCCAGCGGCTGCGGGCCATGCGGCATATGCGCACTCCCTCAAACTTTTCACGGCGGGGGAAGTTGATATTAAGACAGGTAAATGGCGGTAGTCCAATGGCTATGGCCTTAAACACAAAATCAATAAGATAAGGCCTTAAAGGCGCAAAATCGGCATTCTCCCGGTGGTCGCATAAGGAAAATGCCACTGCCGGATAGCCTTGAAGCGCTCCTTCGGTAACAGCCCCCATCGTGCCGGAATAATGCACATTGACAGATGAGTTGTCGCCATGATTGATTCCGGCCACCACGAGATCAGGCTTACGGTCAGTGAACACATTGAGCGCCAACTTTATGCAATCGGTAGGCGTACCGGAGCAGGAACAGATCTTCAGGCCGGGGTCTTCGCGCAATATTTTATAGTTGATGGGGTGCATGGCCGTAATGGAACATCCGAAGCCCGAACGCGGTGAGTCGGGAGCCACTACTAATAAATCGGCCACCGAGCGGAGCGTTTCAACCAGAAATTTTATACCGGGTGCTTCCACACCATCATCGTTTGATACAAGTATGTAGGGTCTTGACATAAATTAAAGCAATAAGGCATTCAAAAAAACGCCGCAAGTCAATCAGCAGACATGACAGAATTGTCGTGAACAGATATTGGCGGCAGCCTATAACGAGGCAAAAATACTAAAAAAGGCATAAAGAAAGGCTGTTCAAAGAAATTTTGTTACCTTTGCAAAAAGTATTATTCTTTTAAAAAAGAAACAAGGCCAACGGCATATAGACGCACGACAAAGCGAACAGGCTGAAGGAAATATCCTGACCGCCATGATGCCGGAACCTGAGAAAAACTACCGCCGGAGCGGCGTACACGAACCTTCACTATATGGGTAAAATCATTGCATTAGCCAACCAAAAAGGCGGCGTGGGAAAGACAACCACGTCGATGAATCTGGCAGCCTCGCTCGCCACACTTGAGAAGAAAGTACTCCTCATCGATGCCGATCCGCAGGCCAATGCCTCGTCAGGGTTGGGCGTAGACCTGTCGAAAATAGATAATTCCATTTATGAATGCCTTGTAGGACAGGCTGGAATTAAAGAAGCTATTTATACGACTGACATAGAACGGCTTGACATAGTGCCGTCACATATAGATTTGGTTGGGGCAGAGGTGGAAATGCTGAATCTTCCCAACCGTGAACATATATTCAAGAATTTGCTCTCACCGCTAAAAACCGAATACGACTATATTCTGATCGACTGCTCGCCATCGTTGGGGCTTATCACGGTAAACGCTTTGACGGCTGCGGATTCAGTGGTCATTCCGGTACAGTGTGAGTATTTTGCCCTTGAAGGTATCAGCAAATTGCTCAACACTATCAAGATTATCAAGAAGAAACTCAATCCCGAATTGGAAATCGAGGGTTTCCTGCTTACCATGTACGATTCGCGTCTGCGTTTGGCCAACCAGATTTACGATGAGGTAAAACGTCATTTTCAGGAATTGGTTTTCAAAACGGTCATACAGCGTAATGTGAAACTTTCGGAAGCCCCGAGCCACGGATTGCCTGCTATACTCTATGACGCTGATTCAACCGGAGCGAAGAACCATCTGGCATTGGCCAAAGAGATTATCAACAAAACTGTGAATGGATAACCCAAAACCAGTGTCTGGAAACTGTTTATTAAAATAACTGTATGGCAGTACATAGAAAATTCCCAGCCTTGGGGCGTGGTCTTGACGCTCTTATCTCTACTGAGGAGGTGCGCACAAGCGGGTCCTCGTCTATAAATGAAGTAGACATTAAAAAAATCAAAGCCAACCCCAACCAGCCACGTCGTGAATTTGATCAGACGGCTTTGGAGGAATTGGCTGAAAGCATCCGGCAGATAGGTATCATACAGCCCATCACTCTACGGAAAATGGAGGATGGCTCCTATCAGATCATTGCGGGAGAACGCCGCTGGCGTGCCTCGCAGATGGCTGGATTGACAGCTGTTCCGGCTTACATCCGAACTGCGGATGACGAGAACATGATGCAGATGGCACTCGTGGAAAACATACAACGGGAGGATCTCAATGCCATTGAAATAGCCCTGGCTTATCAGAATCTTATAGAACAGTACGACCTCACACAAGACAAACTATCTGAAAAGGTTGGGAAAAACCGCGCCACCATTGCCAATTATCTGCGCCTGTTAAAATTACCGGCTCAAGTACAGGTGGCATTGCAAAACAAAGAAATGGATCAGGGACATGCCCGTGCATTACTTGGCCTTAACAAACCCTCATTACAGGTAAAACTATTCGGCGAAATCAAAGAAAAAGGGTATTCGGTGCGTCAGGTGGAGGAGATGGTTAAGGCCCTTAACAGCGGGGAAACCGTGAAGAGCGGTCGTCATCAACTTACGGACAAGAGTCAGAAACGGTTACCTGAGGAATATCATCTGTTGAGAACAAAACTTTCGGATTTTTTTCAGACAAAAGTTCAAATGACTTGTTCAAACCAAGGCAAGGGAAAGATCAGCATCCCATTCACATCGGAAGAAGAATTGGAGCGTATCATTAGTATTTTTGATAAAATGAAAGGATGAAAACCGGCAATAAGACCATAATGAATTCGGCAAGGTGGGGAATAGTTATGACCGGACTGTTCCTTTGCGCGTTGTTTGGCAACGCACAAGCCCGGCTCATTATAGAAAAGCCCGTTCAAAATAGTTCAGACTCAATTCTTCTCTCAAATACGACCAAGCCCTCCACTGATGAGGTCAAAAAAAAACAATTCGACTTAGGAGGTCAATGGAGTGCAGATACACTTCGGCCAAATCATAATACGCCTGCAGACACGGCGCATCTCACCTTAATAAATGACTCTCTGCTCAAAGTCAATCAAAAGACTTTGAATTTGAAAAGCCGTTTTTCTCCCGACCCGAAACGGGCCTTGTGGCTGTCGCTGGTCTTTCCCGGAGCCGGACAGATATACAACCGGAAATATTGGAAACTACCTATCATTTACGGCGGTTTTTTAGGATGTACGTATGCTTTGATGTGGAACCAGCAGATGTATCGCGATTACTCACAGGCCTATCTAGACATTATGGACGATGATCCTAACACAAACAGTTATCTCGACATGTTGCCGCCTCGTTTCGACATTACTGGCCGTGAGGAACAATTTAAGAAGATATTCAAGCGTAAAAAAGACTTTTATCGCCGTAATCGCGATTTAAGCGCTTTTTGTTTCATCGGAGTATACTTGCTCTCAGTCATTGACGCTTATGTTGACGCGCAGCTGTCGGAATTTGATATCACACCCGACCTGAGCATGAGACTTGAACCTGCCGTCATCCAAAACAAAAGTATCGGAACGTCAGGAAGTAACAATTCCTACGGCGTGGGGTGTAGCTTTAAATTCTAAAAACACGAAGAAAACATTTGACATGAAACGAATTAAAACAATAGTTCTTATTTTTGCTACAGGCATGATAGGTGCCGGCGCACAAAATGTGAAAGAGATAGAAGTGCATGACGACCGTAACAATACGGATGAGGTGATAGAACTTCCTGAAGCGATGACTTATGACACGGATTCTCTCCTTAAGGAATGGAATGCCCAAAAATATCTTTTCCCTGATACGACTTGTGCTGATCCTGACTACAATCCTCCTTTTCCTGCCGAAATTTTCAAAGAGCGTCTGTCCCGCATACCGGCCATAATTGAAATGCCGCACAATGAAGTCGTTCAAAAATTTATAGACCAATATAGCGGTCGCCTACGCCGTTCGGTATCATATATGTTGGGTGCCGGTAACCTTTACATCCCTATATTTGAAGAGGCGCTCGACTATTATGGCCTGCCTCTTGAACTCAAATATTTGCCTGTGATAGAGTCGGCGCTTGACCCTACAGCGGTGAGTCATGCCGGAGCCGTAGGACTTTGGCAGTTCATGCTGGCTACAAGCAAACGTTATGATCTGAAAGTAAACAGTCTTATAGACGAACGCCGTGACCCGGTAAAGGCTACATGGGCGGCAGCCAAATATTTGCGCGACCTTTATCGGATGTTTGGCGACTGGAACCTGGCTATTGCAGCTTATAACTGTGGTCCGTCCAATGTAAACAAAGCTATTCATAGAGCTGGAAATGTGAAGGACTACTGGGTTATATATCCCTATTTGCCAAAAGAGACACGTGGTTATGTGCCTGCTTTTATAGCTGCTAACTATATCATGAATTATTATTGCGAGCATAACATCTGTCCGATGAAAACAAAATTGCCAATTGCCACCGACACTGTTATGGTATCGCGCAATGTTCATGTCGAGCAAATTGCAGCTTTATGTAATATTGAAGTTGCTGACATTAAGGCGTTGAATCCACAATACCGTACAGATATCATACCTGGGCAAACAGAACCGTGTGCTATCCGTCTGCCGCAAGAAAAAGCACTGGCGTTCATAGACCAACAAGATTCTATTTACAACTATCGCGCAGAAGAACTCCTGACACGCCGCGTCATTGTTGCTGTAGCCGATCAGCCACAGCAACGCACCTCTTCAACTCGTCAAAGCACAAAAAAACAAACAGCACGGAACAAAACGAATAAAAAAAGCCGTACAAAAACGCAGATTGCAACGGTAAGATCAGGTGACACACTCAGCGCTATCGCCGCTCGTAACCATACTACAGTAAGCAAATTGAAGCGCCTTAACAACATGAGAAGTGATAGGCTAAAGCCCGGGCAAAAGTTAAGAGTGAAATAAGTCTATCGGAATTAATAGGCATTCACAGGCGTACTTTTCCAATAGACAATCTCTCACGCAGTTTTTCCTGTATTCAGTATAACAGCAACTGTCACTGCGGTTTTCAACAACTGGCCGCATTGCGGCTTCACACACATCATGTCATGCAAGAGACAAGCACCTTATCATTAAGCCTGCAAGAGCAGAAGGACGAGGAAATGATAAATGCCGCGTTCCAGCATTTGCTCGACACCTATCTGGCATCCAACCATCGCCGCAAGGTAGAAACCATAACCAAAGCGTTCAATTTTGCCAAGCAAGCACACAAAGGTGTGCGCCGCCTGTCTGGCGAACCTTATATCCTTCACCCTATTGCCGTGGCGCAAATCGTGTGTGAGGAGATAGGGCTTGGCTCCACTTCAATATGTGCCGCTTTGCTCCACGATGTCGAAGAAGACACAGATTATACCAATGAGGATATAGCAAATCTCTTCGGACAGAAGGTAGCTAATATTGTAGAAGGACTGACAAAAATTGCCGGTGGCATATTTGGAGAACGGGCTTCGCTACAGGCTGAGACATTCAAAAAACTCTTGCTCACTATGAGCGATGACATACGAGTCATCCTCATTAAAATTGCTGATCGTGTGCACAACATGCGTACCCTTGAAAGTATGTTGCCACGTAAACAATACAAAATAGCCAGCGAAACGCTCTACATTTTCGCCCCTATAGCCGACCGGCTGGGGCTCAACAAAATAAAGACAGAACTCGAAAATCTCAGTTTCCGCTACGAACATCCGGAAGAGTATAGCCAAATAGAAAAAGATCTTGCCGAAACACAGCCTGAGCGTGCCACTATTTTTGATAAATTCACACCGCCCATCAGCAAGAAACTGGAGGAAATGGGTGTCAACCACTCCATCAAAGCGCGCGTAAAGAGTCCTTATTCCATTTGGATGAAAATGCAGAACAAACACATTCCTTTTAGCGAGGTGTTTGACATTTTGGCTATCCGCATCGTCTTCACTCCTCGCAATCGCGAAGAAGAAATAGATGAATGTTACCGTATTTACGGCGCATTGACAAAAATATATCCTCCTCATCCAACACGTTTCCGCGACTGGTTGTCTCGTCCCAAAGCTAATGGCTATCAGGCACTCCATAACACCTTCATGAGTAAGCAGGGCAAATGGATAGAAGTGCAGATACGCTCAGACCGTATGGATGATATTGCCGAACAGGGTTTTGCCGCTCATTGGAAATATAAGGATAAAGACGCGCCTTATGATGAAAATGAGCTCGACCGATGGCTCAACTCGATCAAGGAAATACTTGATGACCCGCAACCAGACACGCTTGATCTCCTTGACACCATCAAGCTCAACCTATATTCCAACGAAATCCTTGTATTCACTCCCAAAGGTGAGCTTAAGAACATGCCAGCCGGTTCCACTGCTCTCGACTTTGCCTTCTCCATACACTCTTTTGTAGGTAGCCATTGTTTCGGAGCTAAAGTAAACCATACGCTTGTGCCTCTCAATTACCGTCTTAAAAGCGGCGATCAGGTAGAAATCATCACTACACGCACACAACATGTGCAACCCGAATGGCTCGACTTTGTAACGACAGCCAAAGCCCGTAATAAGATACAAGCTATATTGCGACGCGACCGGCGCGAAAAATGTCGCCAAGGAGAAGAGCATCTGTTGCAGTTTCTGGCCAAGCATGAAATCACTGCCAGCACTGCTGTTATAGAACAACTCTGCAAATATCATACACTGTCCGACCGTGAAGAGCTCTTTTTGGCTATTCACGAAGAACGCATCATACTGGGCGAAAACGACATCAACTTCCTGCAAGGCAAAACAGCCTCAAAGGGATGGCGACGCTACATTCCTTTCATTGGCAGTCGTAAAACGCAGGGGCCAACCAATGCTCCTGAAGCTCTGGACAGCATCGAATTCGTTAAAAATATCAACCGTAAGCAAATACTCATTCTTAATGAAGAGACTTTGCCTAAATGTATCATAGCTCCGCGATGTTGTCCTATTCCCGGCGATGATGTTCTGGGTTATATAACTCCGCAAAACACTCTTGAAATTCATAAACGCAGCTGTGCCACCGCCATGCAACTGAAAACACGCGATGGTAACGGGATCATAGCCTGCAAATGGGATACCCACCGCCAAATTCTCTTTCCTTGCCGTTTGGCCATTACCGGAATGGACAGTCAGGGCGTACTCCACGCCATTGCCGATGTACTCCATACGCAACGCGCCATACCGGTGCGCAGTATCACTCTCAATACTCTTGACGGCATTTTTTCGGGTAGTCTCGATATCGCTGTATATCATGCCGATGATGTTGTCTCACTCTGTAACTCACTCATGAGTATAGAAAACGTCACCAAAGCTTTCCGCATTGACGATGGCGGCATCCCCATATCTTCCAATCAGAAACATTCATCCAAATCTTGAAATATGTCACTCAGTAAATTCGAAAGCGAGATAAAATATTTGTCACAACCCATCGAAACCGTCTATGACCGCTATGCCGATTTGCGCAATCTTGAAGGTCTGAAAGAACGTCTCAACGATCCAGAAGTAATCAGTCGTTTGGCTTCACAAGTCCCTGCAGATAAAGTGGAGGAAATGAAAAAGTATGCCCAAAGTATGACTTTTGATGCCGACAGTCTCAACCTTTCCACGCCAATGGGAGCCATTACCCTTCGAATTGTGGAACGCGAAGCTCCCAAATATATCAAGTTCCAGAGTGAAGGATCTCCTCTTCCTCTTTACGTATGGATACAACTCCTGCCACACGGTGAAGCTGAAACCAAAATGCGCATAACAGTGGGAGCCGAAGTGAATTTCTTTATGAAAGGCATGGTATCAAAACCCCTCAAACAAGCAGCGGAAGGACTAGCCAATATTCTCAGCATGGTACGATGAACCACCTTTATATATATATTATTGCATATTCATCTCATAAAACAAAAGCCTATGAAGTAACCCTTTAACAATTCCATAGACATATAAGATAAGAGCGTTAGCTTTTGTTCTTTTTACTTGCGAATCTGGAAAATTCTACTGTAAACGAGGAACTGAAGTATGAACGCCCGCACCAAAAGGTGTGGGCTTGATTGTATTTCGTTTACAAGGTATTCCAGAACCTGCAAGTAAGAGATAAAGCAGTCAACTCCACGCCTTTATTGTATGTCATAGAACAGAGACAAGAACAATTGTTCCAAGGAGTTGTGGAGATATTCTGTATAAATAATAAAACAAAATTAATTATGAAAAAAACAGTGCTATTATTAGCTATCTTCTGCTCTTTACTTATTACTGCCAATGCTCAAATACTTCGTGCAGAGGAACTTGAAAAATATGCTAAAGAAAAATACGGTGAAAAATGGATTGATGCAGCAAAAAAATTAGGAACGCAACTTACCCTTGACAAGAACAATGCCATTACCTACGTACAAGTCATGGAAGCCTCAGGAAAAGATAAAGAACAGCTATATGTTCTTTTGAATTATTGGTTCACCTCAACATTTAATGACGCAAAATCTGTCATTAAACTAAACGAAAAAGAAACAGGTACCATTATCGCTAAAGGTTATGTTGACAATATCGCACAACACATAGGAGGAGCTAATTCATACGCGGTAAGCATTACCCCTATCATCAAATGCGATATTAAAGATGAAAAGGTACGCGTCACCTATACAATTCCTTATTACTCTGCAACTCTGATTGTCGGGGGAGGCTGGATGTCGGTATTAGGAGGAACGCCCAATTATAGTGCGCAACGTCAGGATGAGAAATGGGTACTCGACAAATGCTTTCCTTTTGCTGAAAAAGACAAACATAAAAAAACATCCAGCAAATCTCTTATTATGGCACATGCCTATTCCAACGTCGTAATGGATAAAATAGAGGAATGCATTAAGAACGGTCTTGTTGGTAACGAAAATGATAATTGGTAATTTATTCATGAAAGGTAAAATACCTTGCCACTCTAAGTGCGATACTTAAAGTAACCCGCAGTCATGATATTTCAAGGCTGTTTACAAAACTCATAGTTCTTGTAAACAGCCTTATCTCTTTACGGCATTCCTCATTAAACATCTGCAACTGTTTTCTGAATCTTAAGAACAGTTTAAACCATTATACCACAAGCCTTTCCGCAGCATTGTTCAATAATTCAAAGGCCAGATAATTATGTCATAATTGCGTTTTATTTCTTCAGCTATCAGGAATGGAGAAGTGTCAAAACAAAGACGGAAAGTGGTGCCATTTCACCTTCTTTCAGAATAAAGACATTGACCGGATAGTAGAAAGGACATTGCCTGATGCTTTTGTTGCTCGTTATTAATTGGGGGTGAAGAAAAGCGCCTCCAAAGGTCTTCATGAATGATACTTGAAATGGCAAGACACTTATTATTTATGACGATAATCTTATCTTGGTCACTCTAAAATATGAAGGCGATAGGCTGCTCATTGTTTGTCTGCTGCCAGTTTCATTTCTTTGCTGATGGCATTTGTCAGGTCTACAAAGTCTTGTACACTGAGTTGTTCCGGCCGGCGCGTCAGTAATTGTTGCGACAGAAATGCCGTATGGTCTGAATGCTGTCCGGTCTCTGAGTTGAGTTGGGCAAAGAGCGGTTTGAGCGATCCGCGCATCATTTTTCGCCTCTGGTTGAAGGTGGTTTTTACCACGCGGCGCAAAAGGTGTTCATCACATCCCGCATCGTTTATGGCATTGCGTGTGAGGCGTACCACGGCGCTTTTTACTTTTGGGGGCGGATTGAAAACGCCGGGTTCGACGGTAAACAGATATTCTACGTCGTACCACAGTTGGAGTAATACACTCAGGATGCCGTAGGCTTTGCTGCCCGGACGTGCAGCCATCCGCTCGGCCACTTCTTTCTGTATCATTCCAGTGCAACACGGAATGAGGTGGCGGTAGTCCAGCATTTTGAAAAAAATCTGGCTGCTGATGTTATAGGGATAGTTGCCTGTGAGGACGAAAGGCTGGCCATCGAAAGTATTTTCAAGGTGCATTTTCAGGAAATCATCCTCTATGATATTGTTTTCCAACTGTGGGTATTTTTCGCGCAGGTAAGCCACACTTTCAAAGTCTATTTCGACAACTTTCATTTCGCGTCTCTTAGGAAGGAGGTATTGTGTGAGTACTCCCATGCCGGGGCCTACTTCCAGAACGGGCAGACCGGCACAGGCATCAATAGTGTCAGCAATGGCTTTGGCCGTGTTTTGATCTTTCAGGAAATGTTGCCCCAGAAATTTCTTCGGACGTACGTTTTTCAGCATAAGTGATGATGTTTTTTGTGTGTATTGCTGGTTTGCAGAGAGCCGCAGGTCGTGTTCATTTAACAAACCCAGCAATTAATTTGGCAAATTCCGCAGTTTGCACTACCTTTGACGGGCATATTTCAATGCGTCAGGCGTTGTGCAAGATGTTACTGATTTGCAAAAATACTAAAAAACAGCGTAAAGTACTTATTTTGGGAACTATCATAAAGCATATTTTTAAAGCCGCATTGCCTTTCGTCCTCGGCATTTGTATCCTTTGGTGGATGTATCGCGATACGAATTGGAATGACTTTACCGATTATGTTGTCCATCGTATGAACTGGTGGTGGATGGCCCTTTCTTTAGTTTTCGGCGTTCTTGCCCAGCAGGTGCGTGCCTGGCGTTGGAAACTTGCATTGGCCCCGCTGGGGGAACATCCTCGGCGCAGGGTGTGTGAGAATGCCATATTCCTGTCCTATGCTTCGAGCCTGTTTATACCCCGTATAGGGGAGGTGGCGCGGTGTGGCACTCTGAAAAAATATGACGGTGTGCCTTTTGCCAAAGCTTTGGGGACGGTGGTGACGGAACGGTTCATTGATTGCTTGGTCATACTGTTGCTTACGGCGTGTGCCTTTCTGTCGCAGTTGGCTGATGTTCTGCATTTTCTCAAACAGACGGGAACAGATTTCGGCAGTTCCTTTGTTCGCTACACCGGCACAGGATATATCGTTGCGGCAGTCTGCATAGTGGCTGTCGTCTTATCGGTTTTTTTCGCTTTCCGGCGATTTTCTATTTTCTCCAGAGGAAAGAATGCCGTGCGTAATTTGTGGGCAGGCATCACATCGCTGCGTGGAGTGAATAACTTTCCGCTTTATATATTCTTCTCACTGGCTGTTTGGGGATGTTATTTCCTTCATTTCTATACGGCTTTCTTCTGCTTTGATTTTACCTCAACCATCGGTCCCGCACAGGCATTTCTCATATTCTGCATCGGCACTTTTGCCGTATTGGTGCCGACACCTAATGGCGCCGGCCCATGGCATTTTGCAGTAAAAACAATGCTGGTGCTCTACGGGGTGGCTGAGGCGCCGGCCATTATGTTCGCTCTTGTGGTGCACACCATACAAACTTTTGAGGTCGTGTTGCTCGGAGCATTTGCCTGGGTGGACCTCTCGTATCGCAAACAACACAAATAAATAACAAACATAATTTCTAAAACGTATATACCATGAGCGAAATTAAAGATTTGCAGCCGCAGGCTATCTGGAAAAACTTTTATCTTCTCACACAAGTGCCACGCCCGTCGGGACATTTGGAAAAGATACAGAAATTCCTCCTCGACTGGGCTGCCGAGAAAGGCATAGAGGCCCGCAAGGATGACGCTGGCAACATCCTGATGTATAAAGCAGCCACGCCGGGCATGGAAGATTGTAAAATCGTGACTCTTCAGGGCCACATGGACATGGTACCGCAGAAAGCGGCCGATTCCTGCCACGATTTTGAGAAAGATCCTATAGAAACTTACATAGACGGTGACTGGGTACGTGCTCGCGGTACCACTCTCGGTGCCGATGACGGTATGGCCGTAGCCACCATCATGGCTATTATGGAAGACAACAGTCTCAGACATGGTCCTCTTGAAGGGTTTATAACGGCAGATGAGGAGACAACCATGTATGGCGTGAACCACATGACCGCCGATACCATTAAGGGAGAGATACTCCTTAATCTTGACAATGAAACTGAGGGAGAAATGATTGTAGGTTCGGCCGGTGGAGTGAACCTTACTGCCACGCTTGAATATAAGGAAGTGGAAGCCGATGCCGATGATGCGGCTGTAAGCGTGAAACTGTCAGGATTACTTGGCGGCCATTCGGGACTTGAAATTAACGAGGGCCGCGGCAATGCCAACAAGATGATGGCACGCCTTGTGCAAGATGCTATTGCCAACTTTGAAGCCTGTTTGGCTGAATGGAAGGGCGGCAACATGCGCAATGCCATTCCTCGTGAGGCCGAAGTGGTGCTTACTCTCCCGAAAGAAAATGTGCCGGCACTTAAAGAAGCTGTGGAGGAATGGCGGCAGACCTTTACGGATGAGTATGGTACCGTGGAGAATGCTCTGGCCCTTGTCTGTACAGATGTGGAGCGCCCCACACAAATCGTTCCTGCAGAATTGCAGGACAATCTGGTCAATGCTCTCTGCGCTTGTCACAACGGTGTATTCCGTTTTATTCCCGAAGTACCTTCCATTGTCGAAACTTCCTCTAATCTGGCTATCGTTGAAATAGGTGGCGGGCAGGTTATGTTCAAAATACTCATCCGTTCTTCACGTGATTCTATGCGTCAATGTCTGGCCGAAACGATTGAAAGCACATTTGCCATGGCAGGAATGAAAGTAGAGTTGAGTGGCGATTACCCAGCCTGGCAGCCTAATCCTCAAAGCGAAATTGTGGAACTCATGAAGAATGTTTATCGTGAACTGTTTGGTACGGAAAATCGCGTACAGGTTATTCATGCCGGTTTGGAATGCGGTGTCATTGGTGCCCATAAGCCCGGTATGGACATGGTAAGTTTTGGTCCTACGCTCCGTTCTCCCCATACGCCTAATGAACGCTGTTATGTGCCTAGTGTAGAAAAATATTGGCGATTTGTGCTTACAACCCTTGAGCGTACGCCTAAGAAATAAGAAGCATTGAGGTCCTGACAGAATTGTTGTCGGAGAATACATCATTAATAATCCCTGCAAAGGAATCCATATTATAATTTGGATCCTTTGCAGGGATACTCGTTTGAAGATGATGTTTTACCATGTATTGAAGTGTATGAATTAACCTTCAGACTTTTAGCGCGATTACTTGGAATTGAAATCCGGTACGGATTTTGGGGCGGAAATAGCGTTGGAACTACTTTAAAAACGATTTGTCAGTTTATAGAGATATAGTATTCTCTCCAAAGGCAAAAATGTGCTATAGAAAGACTAATAATAGAATTTTGAGCATGATTGAAATGTGAAGGCCAGGGGAATATGTGAGGGTGTTCGTGTGAACTGGATATGAAACAGCGTGGCTATCTTTGGGATAGCCACGCTGTTTTTGTTGATTAACCAAGTGTTCCCACCGGTCAAACCATATCAGTTAGGAAATGAAGGTTTGGCCTGGAAGTAGTTTGCTGCGTTGGATATTTCTTCAACCATACCTTCAGGCATTTCTTTCAGCTCGCCGGAAGTTACGAGGGCATCCATGTCGGCTTTGAACTCATCATAGGCTGCTTTGGTGAATATTTGCCAACCGTCACCATAGTCACCGATGTAAAGTGCCGTGTTGCGCAGGAAACCCCATTTTTCGAAATAAGGGAAGAGGTTATAACCCGTCAGACGGCTTACCTTGCGGATATAATTGAGGATATAGGGCATATTGTTATCCCAGGTTCCGCAATGTTCCTTGGTGATATATTTTGTCCAGACAGAAGCGGCGAATTTTTCATTGAGCTGGTCAATGGCATTATTGGTATTGTTGTTTTGTGCCATAGCCACAAGCTCGTATTTGTCGATGCCGCTTTGTTTTTCAAGGTCAGAGCCTCCTTCTTTCTCTGTACGGCGAAGGGCTTCGTACATGTCGGGGCCGAAGTCGGTCATACCCTTGTCACGGGTAAAGTAAACGTAAAGCATGATGTAAGGACACAGAGTTTCGCCGACACCTACTTCGGTGATGCCCACGCCTCTTAGTACATTGTCGGCCTGAGTGGTAATGATGCTGTCTTCCATTTCAGCAAGCAGGGCATTATAATCGGTGTTCCAGGACATGTTGCTGCGGCGGAGCCAGGCTGCCCGGCGTTGGTTGCTGGTAAGGTCTACACCGCTGAGATTGTCTTGTATGAAGTGTTTGCGTGCAGGCACCCACTGATTGATTTTGTCAGAAGTGCGGTAGCCCATACGCATGATGTTGTAGTAGGCGTTCATGTTGTTTGTCACTTCAGCCATGCCTTTCCAGCAGAAGTAGGGGTGCATCTGATGTTGATGTCCCCATTCATGGCTCAAGCCCCAAATGGCATCATCGTCTCTATTGGCCATTTTTTCGCAATTCAGCACGCGTGACTCCTGATCCTGATGGAAAGAAACGCCGCGGCCGCCCTGGAACATATAATAGGTGAAGTTGACGTAAGCGAAGGTGCGGTTGTCGGGTTGCATGTTGTACTTGGTGAAACCAAGCAGATCGTGTTCCCATTGTACGAGAGAGTCGATGATGTTCATGTACTGACGATAGCCGATGGAGCCGTCAATGGCTCGGCAGTAGTCGTGAAGGCCTTGCGATGTCCATACCTGATGGGCTTTCCTGCCGAATACGTCCATACAGTAGTTTTTGGCATTAGCGGTAATCTCATGCATCTCATCGTTGGTTTTGTCGAGAGAGAGGTAGCCGTTCACTTCTCCGTTGACGAAGTGTATTTCAATGTCGTTATAGGCAGCAGGGTTTTCGCTGTCTTCATAGGAGATGTAGCCTAATGCGTCATAATCGCGCAAGTATTTTCCGCCATTGCCTTTGTTGAGATAGGTGAAATCCTTTTCAGGATCGAATTTGATGATATTCATACCGTTGGAGAGCGGATAGGACTTCTCCTGAGGATTACCGCCGTCGAAATTGCCGCCTACGATGCCGTTATACCATGAAACGAGTTTGAGCGTGGCATTCTTGCCTTCGGGAAGTCCTTTGACGATGACGGCGTGAGTGCCGGGGCCGAAGGAAATGCCCGTAACGCCTTCAGTCTGGTCGTAGTATTTGCCTGGAGTTTTCCAGCGCGCGGCCAGAGTTTGTACAGAGAGCTTGCATGGGAATTTAGCCACACGGTAGTTCATGTCGTACTGGCCGTTGAAGATGTTCATGGCCAGACTTTTGGCAAAGGGATTGGTCATGCTCTCTATATCGCCAAGGGTAACGCCGTCTTTGAGCTTCGTGTAAAGTTCGTCTTCAAAAATGCCGAAATCACTGTGTACGGGCGTTTTCTGAACGAACTCCATTTCAGCACAGCAGGCCCAACCGCCATAGCCGGAATAAATTTTAAAGGTAATTTCCGCTGGTTTGACGGACTTTTCAAAAGTGATGGTCTTGGCGGTTTGTGTTTGTCCCCAGTCGTAAGTGCCATAAAGTTTTGTGTCCGTTTCTCCAATCAGCCGCATGTACATTTCCACCTTTCCGAATGCGCCGTTTTGCGAGTCCTGACGAGGAATGTAATTGATGTAGTCGATGGAATCCGCTGCGGCCACCCGGAATTTATAGGTAATGACGGCGGGATTGTTTTCTGAGACTTCAAACTTCGTGCCGCTCCATTTGGAGTGCCAGAAAGTAGAAGTGTTGCCGTCAATCGTTTTGGCAATGCCTTCGGCTGTGCTGTTTTCCGTGTTGGCCGTAGCGCTTTGCGGTGTGATATGCGGGTCAGTAGGAATTGTCGTGGCGGAGTTGTCGCGCTGCTGCACAATATTGATGGTTTGGGTCACTCCCATTTCGCTGTTGGTGAGTGAGATGACGGCAGTGCGGTCGGAGGAGTTGTAATTCTGCGTGAGGTGTACGTAGATCGTACCGTCGGTGCCTTTGCGGACAGTGGCCCATGCCTGGTCGGAGCTGACCTCATAGGGGATGTTGGCGGTTATGTCGTAGCAGATGGTACGTTCCATGTAGCCCACCGGCAGTTGATGAGGCGCGACGATCATTGGTGTGGCGCCGTCGGGCAGGTTGGTTTGTGCGCCGGCGGTATTGCCTGAGAACAGGGACATAACGGCGAATCCTGCCACTATAAATGAGGTTTGTATTCTGTTCATTTTGTTTTTATAAATATGTCTTGAAAAACTTCTTTTGTAATGTGTCGGTGTGTTTTACAGTACGACCTTTTTGCCGTTGACGATGTAGATACCGCCGGGGAGGGTGATGGTGACGGCAGAACTAACTGTGCCGTTCCATACAGTCTTGCCGTCGGCCGAAATCACGCGTACCGCCATGGCCGATGGGGCGCTCATGGTGAGGTTTCCTCTGGTGCTGCTGATGCTGAGGCCGTTGTCTGTGCCGGCAATGTTGCCGATGCCTGTGGTGGGGTCTGCCATTATGGCGATACAGGTTGTTTCAATGAAGTGGTCTGTGTCGCCGTATATGTTGTTGGGACGTATGCGTGCAAAGACTCTTTCATGAGGGGTAAAGAAGTTGAACTTGTTGCTGTTAACGAAATAATCGTTGGGCGTTTGTGTGGAGTTGACGTATTTGACGAGCGGTATTTCCTTATTGTCCTCTGTGAGTTCAAACCACTCAATGATGCCGTCGTTGGTGCCGCCGGTGCCGTTGGGCTTCACTGCTATTTTAATGTAGGGAGAAAGGTCGAGCGTGTTCTTTCCGCGGTTTTCCCACGTAACAACAGTCATGGTCGGCTGACCGTTAACGGTTTTCACGTTTTCAAACTTGGAGATGTCGAGTTTCTCCTGCGGCATGAAAGTCAGATATTTCGGCCTGTAGGCATATACCGGCAGAACGTTAAACGTCAGTTTGTTGTTGGAAAGGTTAAGCGAACGGAGTTTGTTTTCAGGCAGATAGAGCTTGGTAATAACGTTATTGCTGACAGAAAGGTCGGCAAGGTTGCTGTAGGCAGACAAGTCGAGAGTGACGGATATCCTGTTATTGTCGGCCACCAGCTGACGTATTTCCGTGGCGGTTTTGCTCAGGAGGAGATTGGCTATGTTATTGTTGCTGCACACGAGCGCCGTGAGATTAGGCGCCTTGTCTACGGCCAGTCCGCCCAGTTTGTTGCCCTCGCATTGTAGCGATACCAGTCCGGTGTTGCTCGTGAGCAAGGCGCCAGTAAACTGGTTGTTGGAGATGTTCAGTGTTTTCAGTGAGGGCAGGGGATAGTTGAATGTTCCTGTAAACTGGTTGTTGGAGATGTTGAGGTTCTCCAGTTTGGGAATTTCGCTGGTTGCAGTGGCTCCCGAAAAAGAGAACCGTGCAATCTGGTTGTTGGAGCAGTCAAGGTCCGTCAGTTCCTTCATGCCCTTGATGTCGAGCGTGGTGAGCTGGTTGTTCTGGCAATAGAGCGAGGCAAAGTCGCGTGCTCCGGTGAGGTCGATATCCGTCAGGCCGCAGTCGGCACACGACAGCATGTTCCAGTTGCCGTCGCCGGTAATGGTTATGGTGGAGCCTTTCACGGTGCCGGTAATTTCGCGGATAGGCTCTTTGCCGGTGTTGTAGACTACGGGCTGGCCGTCGCCCCAATCCACGGTTACTCCCTTGTAGGTGTAGTTGACCAGCAAGGTGACTGCCTCGCCTGCCGGTTTCTGGGTAGTTAACTTAATGGTGCGGTCCTGCGCCTGCACGGAAAGGCTTCCGAAAAACAGGCTGCCGGCCAGTAGCACAGAAGCTAAGTAACTGTTTTTGTTCATACTGAGATAGGTTTGTTAGATAAATGAATGCGATGATATTATTGGGTAGAGGACAACTAAACAGCCGGATGCCGGGAATATGAAAGGATCCGCTACTTTACTGCTCAGGCAGGATATGGGCTGAGGCTGACAGATACAAAACATGGTGGTTGGTCTGACGAGATTTTTCATGGTGTTTCCTTTTTTGATAGCAGTTCGTCAGTGCTGTTCTTACCATTTGCAAATATGGTCAAAAAAATGGAATCGTGGAAAATAAAAAACTTATTTTTTAAAAATAAATGAAAAAGAAAACCATTGGATGTCTTTTTTATCGTCATCGGCCTGTTTTCTCAGTCAGTGTCTGTAGGAGATGCTGGAACCGGTTGTAGTGTCCCTTCCACCGTATGTGTTTCGCTGTCTCGTTTTGTTAATGGAAAAACCTTTGAAGTAATCTCCCGGATGGCAATTCCCGGTTTAACATATTTAACCTTCCGTAACGCTTTGGAGTGTTAAAACATAGGTTGTAAATAATGTCAGGTAAAAAGTCCGTATCGGAATTTGAACTCGAATACGGGGAATTTTAATTGCAAGTAATGCTTTTTGAATGATAAATACAGCAAAAAACTGCCGTATTTATGCCCGAATTCACGCAAAAAGCGGGGTATTCCGTGAGAATATCCCGCTTCGCTATTGCAAAGATAATACATTTTCGGGCCAAAAGCAAATTATGTTAAAAAGCCGTAGAAGGCCGAAACCGGTAACCGGCGGCAGCCGTTTCATGATTTTCTTTTGGCCGTCCCTCTGAAACGATACTGTCGGAAGAGTGTAAAATCACTTTGTAATTCTTGCCTGTACCTGCAAAAAAACTTATATTTGCAGGTACCTTATCAAAGAACATTATCAGAACGAAAAAAAACATATCATGAATATTGTAGAAAGATTCCTGAAGTACACGGCATTCGACACACAGTCATCCGAAGATGCCGGCAAAACTCCCAGTACAGACAAGCAGTTGAAACTGGCCGAATATCTGCGCGAGGAACTGACTGCTATCGGTTTGCAGGAGGTTGAACTCGACGGCAACGGTTACCTTTATGCCACACTGCCGGCCAACACTGACGCGGCAGTGCCCGTCATCGGCTTCATAGCCCACATGGACACCAGCCCCGACTGTTCGGGGGCCGGCGTGAAACCGCGCATAGTGGAGAACTATGACGGCGGCGACATTGTGCTCGATGCCGAGGCCGGTATTGTCACATCGCCGGCAAAGTTTCCGGAACTGCTCGCTCACGTGGGCGAAGACCTCATAGTGACAGACGGACACACCCTCCTCGGCGCAGACGACAAGGCGGGAATAGCAGAAATCATACAGGCTATGGTTTACCTCATGGAGCATCCGGAAATAAAGCACGGCAAGATACGCGTAGCCTTTAACCCCGACGAGGAAATAGGGCTGGGCGCACACAAATTCGATGTGGAGAAATTCGGATGCCAATGGGCTTATACGATGGACGGCGGCGAATTGGGTGAACTGGAGTTTGAGAACTTCAACGCCGCTGCGGCTAAAGTGGAAGTGACCGGCGTGAGCGTACACCCCGGCTATGCCAAAAACAAAATGGTGAACGCAGCCCGTGTAGCAACGGAATTTGCCGCCCTGCTCCCCACCACCGAGACTCCTGAAGCCACTGTGGAATACGAAGGATTCTACCACTTGCTTAATATCGAAGGCAACGTGGAGCGGACTTCGCTGACTTACATTATCCGCGACCACGACCGCCGGAAATTCGAAGAGCGGAAAGCTTTCATCATCAAGGCCGGCGAATGGATGAACGTAAAATACGGCGAAGGAACCGTCAAGGTCAGCCTCAGCGACCAGTATTACAATATGCGCCAGCAGGTGGAACCTGTTATGCACATCATCGACATCGCCAACGAAGCCATCCGCCGTGCGGGCGTCACTCCCGCCGTGCGGGCTATCCGCGGCGGCACCGACGGCGCACAGCTATCTTTCAAAGGCCTGCCCTGTCCCAATATTTTTGCCGGCGGACTCAATTTTCACGGGCCGCATGAGTTCCTGCCGATACCTTCGCTCATGAAGGCCTGCGAAGTTGTGGTGAACATCTGCGCCCTGACTGCCGAAAAATATCAATAACCCCAATAACCTACAGACGGGTAAATAAGCTGACCGGCCGGTTTCTGCGGCAAGCGCTTGTTTACCCGCCGTTTTTTTTAATACCTCGTCCTTCCTCACTTTCACGCACTATGTCTCATCTGCCTGCCCTCATGTCCGACCTCGCCCTGATACTAATTTCGGCCGGCATAGTTACCATTATCTTCAAACGCCTCGGCCAACCGCTCGTCCTGGGCTACATCGTAGCCGGATTTCTGTCAGGGCCACACATGCCCTACACTCCGACTGTGGCCGACACAGGCAGCGTGCAGACCTGGGCCGACATCGGCGTCATATTCCTCATGTTCACCCTCGGTCTGGAATTTTCTTTTAAGAAAATCGTGAAAATGGGGTCGAAACCAGTCATAGCGGCAAGCACCGTCATGTTCTGCATGATAAGTGTGGGCAGCGGCGTCGGGCATCTCTTCGGATGGTCAAGCATGGACAGTCTGTTCCTCGGCGGCATGCTGGCCATGTCATCCACCACCATTATCTACAAAGCGTTCGACGACCTGGGACTGCGGCGCCAGAAATTTACCGGCGAAGTGCTCAGCGTACTTATTCTGGAAGATATTCTTGGTATCCTCCTTATGGTGGTGCTTTCAGCCATGGCCGTATCACGTCATTTCGAAGGTCTGGCTTTGGCCGGCAGTCTGCTGAAACTAGGTTTCTTCCTGATTCTATGGTTTATCGTTGGGGTGTATGTAGTTCCCACTTTCTTGCGCCGTAGTGCCAAATGGCTCAACCGCGAAACGCTCCTGATTGTCTCGGTTGGGCTTTGCTTTGTGTTGGTGGTCACCGCAGCCCACGCCGGATACAGCTCGGCTTTCGGCGCCTTCATGATGGGCAGTATTTTGGCCGAAACGGTTGAGGCCGAAAACATTGAGCGCATAGTGGCTCCCGTAAAGGATCTCTTCGGCGCCATTTTCTTTGTATCGGTAGGCATGCTGGTCAATCCGGCCGTGCTCGTAGAGTACTGGTTTCCAATCTGCATCATCACTCTTGCCATCCTGCTCGGGCAAGTTCTGCTAGGTACCAGCAGTTTCCTTATATCAGGCCATCCGCTCAAGGTGGCTATGCAATGCGGTTTTTCACTGGCACAAATAGGCGAATTTGCTTTCATCATAGCCTCACTGGGCATTTCCCTGGGAGTTACCAGCAGTTTCCTCTATCCTGTGGTAGTGGCAGTCTCAATCATCACGACCTTCCTTACTCCTTATATGATACGCGCCGCTGTGCCGGCATACGGAAAACTTTCGCTGCTTATTCCCGCAACGGTGAGACAACGGCTCGACGGACGGGGACGGCTTGAAGCACGCCCTCCTGCCGACACAAAGCTCTGGCACTCCCTGCTGCGCGATCTTATCAGCCAGGTGGCGGCTTACGCCACACTGAGCGGAGCCGCCATCATTATAGCCCTCAGTGCCTTGCTGCCCTTTTGCCGTGGCACCATGGGGCATTGGACAGGCAACATCGTCTGCGGCATTCTCACACTTTTGGTCGTATCTCCCTTTCTGCGCGCCATCGTCATGCGTAAAAACCACTCAGAAGAATGGAAAACGCTACGCCATTGCAGCATGGCCAACCGCCTGGGATTATGGCTGACTTTCGGCATACGCTACGGCATTGCCACAGCCGCCGTCTGGTACGTTATCAATTTCCTTTCGCCTCTGCCCTCGCCATGGCGCTTGCCGGTACATGTGCTCGCGGCCGTCCTGACCGTAGCCCTGATGGTGATCTCACGGCAGGTAAAGATGGTGAGTATACGTCTGGAACGTACCTTCCTGCAGAATTTGCGCTCACGAGAAGTCGTAGCCCGCAAGAAAAAATCCGGCGGTCCGGCCTATGCAGGCCGCCTGCTGAGTCACAACGTCCATTTGGCACAACTCGAACTGCCCGAAAATTCCGATTGGGGCGGACAGACATTGCGTCAACTGAACTTCGGACACAACGATGGGGTAATGATAGCTGCCATAGTGCGCGGACAGCACCGTATCAACATACCCGACGGCAACACACGACTCTTTCCCGGCGACCGGATAGAGGCTATCGGAGATGACCACAGTCTGGAAAAACTGGCAGAACGTATGGCGACAGAAGTAACGCCGCTCACCCCAGATGATTTGCGCCATCATCTCATGTTACGACGGATTATCATAGATGAACATTCACCGCTTTGTAACCGGACACTATCTGAAAGCGGCCTCCGAGACCGTTACCATTGTATGCTGGTAGGGTTTGAAGCCGCTGATGGTACACTTGACTTTCCGACGGCCAATCACAGCATTCTTCACCACGACACCATCTGGGTTGTAGGTGAAGAAGGTGCCCTCTCCATGCTCCGCAATGCCGGGAAAAACCATAAACCCTCCGTATGATATTCCGTACCTTCGCAGAATAAGTAGTATTTCTCCCAATAGCATCCATTGTATCTTTGCAATGCCAAAGCGGGACTTTCTTTTTCAGAGAGTCCCGCTTCTTTCGTTGCAAAGGCACAATAATCTTACCAGAAAATAAATATTGGTAAAAACTTACTTATGATTTAGATGTTGGCTACACGCATTATATCGGCAAATACACCGGCGGCGGTCACATCAGCTCCCGCGCCATATCCCTGTATAAGCATAGGATATTCACGATAACGTTCGGTGGTAAGAGCTATAATATTATTTGAACCTTCAAGATCGTAGAAGGGGTGCCCCTCAGGTATTTCACGCAAACCTACGGAAGCCTTGCCTTCAGCCCATTCCGCAACAAAACGCCAACGTTTGCGTTCGGCGGCCAAACGATGATGTTCTTTTTCGAAGCCAGCATCAAGCGCTGGCAAACCTTTCCAGAAATCATCCAGCGATCCATCAAATAATGCAGATGGGATAAACAGGCGGCTCTCTACGTCAGAAGTTTCAAGACGGTAGCCGCTTTCACGCACAAGTATGGTCAGTTTACGTATAACGTCCTGCCCTGAAAGATCAATGCGTGGATCGGGTTCGCTATAGCCCATTTCCTGTGCCTTATGTACGGCACGGCTGAGTGTAATCTCTTCAGAAAGGGTGTTGAATACGAAATTAAGCGTCCCACTCAACACTGCCTCGATGCGAAGTATTTTGTCGCCTGAATCCGTAAGGTCGCCAATGGTATTAATTACGGGGAGGCCGGCGCCGACATTTGTTTCAAAAAGAAACTTTACTCCCCGTTCGCGGGCAGTATGCTTAAGACGCAGATAGTTGTCATAAGCCGAAGATGCGGCTATTTTATTGGCGGCTACAACTGACACGTTATGCGACAGCAGCGTATGATAATGTTCAGCGACCTTGGCACCGGCCGTACAATCTACGAATACGGAATTGGAAATATTCATATCGAGGATTTCGGCTACCATTCGCTCCACTCCTCCTTCACTGCCTGTTGCCATGGCTTCGCGATAAAGATCTATGTCAATACCGTCGCGGTTATACGCCGCACGGCTGCTGCCGCACACTCCCACCAGATTTACTTTCAGGCCATGCTCCCGCATGAGCCTCTCCCGCTGTGTGGCGAGCTGACGCAACAGACTTCCTCCTACTGTGCCTGTACCGCAAACGAAGAGATTGAGTTCCTGATAATCGCTCAGAAAGAAACTGTTGTGAAGCACATTGAGCGTTTTGCCCAACTGGTTGCGCTCTACCACAAAGGAGAGGTTCATTTCCGGCGCACCAAGCGCAACGGCACAGATGCTGATTCCGTTGCGTCCCAATACGCTGAATAGTTTTCCGGCTATGCCGGGTGAACGCTGCATCTGCTGCCCTACGGCCGCAACAGTTGCCAATCCTTCGGTTATCTGTGTGGGATTCATTGCCCCGTCGGCTATTTCGCGACGAAACTCTCCGTCAAGCAGCCGGCATGCCTTCAAGGCATCGGATGGGGTCATACAAATGGACGTACTCGTTTCGGAGGCGGTTTGGGCTACCATGAAAACGCTGATGCCACCGTCGGCAAGGGTTGTGAATATACGGCGGTTCACGCCGATTACCCCCACCATTGAGAGACCGCTCACAGTAACCATGCTCATTTCGTTGACGGAAGAAATGCCTCTGATTGGACGCGAAGAAGCTTCTACATCGCGCCGGATAACGCTGCCGCTGGCGGAAGGGTTAAAGGTGTTTTTGACGTAAATGGGAATATTCTCAGCACATACGGGGAATATAGTCGGCGGATAAACCACCTTGGCACCGAAATTACACAGTTCCATGGCTTCGCCGTAAGAAAGTTGTGGAATTGTATAAGCTGAAGGAATGACGCGGGGATCAGCCGTCAGGAAGCCATCTACATCAGTCCATATTTCAAGCGCTTCGGCTTTGAGAGCTGCCGCTATAATGGCTGCGGTGTAATCCGATCCGCCGCGACCGAGATTGGTTGTGACGCCGTTTTCAAGGTCAGACGATATGAATCCTCCCACCACAGCCACCGGGATTTCTTCGGCAAAGGTTTCACGCACCAAAGCGTTAGTGGCATCAAAGTCCACCAAATGTTTGTCCCCTTGCACGATGGTTTTAATGAAGTTTCGCGAATCATGGTGGCGGGCGCCTTCAATAAGTGCGGCACAAATGAGCGATGAGAGCCGTTCACCATAAGCCACGATAGCATCGGCTGTTTTACGGGTGAGGTCCTGGATGAGTGACACGCCGTGGAGGATGCTGCGCAATTCCTCGAAGAGGGCTTCTGTCTGTCCGATCAAATGCGGCCTGCGCTCAGGGGCGATGACATCGGCTATGAGCTGTTCATGACGCAGACGGAGATTTTCCACCTCCTCACGATAATCCGTTTCGCCGCGCGCAGCCAACTGCGACACTGCGATGAGGCGGTCCGTCACTCCCCCCAGCGCCGACACGACTACGATAACGGGCCGGTCGGTGGCTTCTACTATTTGCTTGACATTGGTCAAACTTCGGGCTGTCCCTACGGACGAACCGCCGAATTTCAATACTTTCATGCGAAACTAAGTTTGTGTAGCTGTTTAATCTTTCCTGAAAAAACGGGCGCTTTTGCAGGCCGTCAGAGTTTTACTTTCTTTT
>NZ_BEWW01000266.1 GCF_002933955.1 Prevotella sp. MGM2 | reverse complement strand
CATACTTTTTGCCAGACATTACTTACCACCTATGTTTTAACACTTGGAAAAGTAAAAGAAAGTTAAATATGTTAAAATGAAAACTTATAAATAACGCGGAAACCCGCACCGACTTTCCGCAAAAGGAAATTAAATGAAATGACACATAACTCATTTTTTTTCCCTAAGTTTGCATAAAAAACAAGACAACGGCCCGACATTCAAAAAAAGGACATGGAGGGATAACCTCTCCGCCTCTGTCCCTACGATGCAGACCATAAAAAATGTATCCAATGACCGTACTTTACGAAGACAACCATATTATCATCGTCAGCAAAGCACCGGGCGAAATCGTACAGGGCGACAAAACCGGCGACTGCCCCCTAAGCGAAACAGTGAAGGCTTACCTCAAGGAAAAATACGCCAAGCCCGGCAAGGTATTTCTTGGCGTGGTACATCGTCTGGACCGTCCGGTGAGCGGCGTAGTCGTGTTTGCACGCACCGGTAAGGCGCTCTCACGGCTCAACGAAATGTTCCGCACGGGCAAGGTAAGAAAAACGTACCATGCCATAGTGACCGCCTCCCCCGCCGTACTGGCCGGCGAGGCTTCGGTGAGGCTCGAACACTGGCTCACACGCAACGAAAAGCAAAACAAGGCTTATGCACACCGCCGCGAGGTGAGCGGCAGCAAACAGGCCATACTGGACTTCCGCACCATAGGACGCAGCGAACGCTACGC
>NZ_BEWW01000265.1 GCF_002933955.1 Prevotella sp. MGM2 | reverse complement strand
GTGTTAAAATGAGTGCATTCATTTTATTGTGTCGGAAATAGTTGAGGATTTTTTGTGATCCGGCCGGTTTATAGACTTTTATGAACTTGATATATAACGATTTTTAAACTCGTTATCTCTATTTTACAACCTGTTCAGGAAGCTTGTCTTAATTTTTTCCGTATTTTTTTACTTGATAATTTGGCTGGTATTAGAATAAGAATTACTTTTGCAGTGTACTATTATAGTATTACACCTGATAATATTAATTATAAAAGTTTCAACAGATGATAGAAGTCAGTAATATCCGCTTCAGTTATGGCCGCCGAACGGCTCCTGTTTTTGAAGATTTCAGCCTGTCGCTCCGCGAAGGCTGCATTTACGGCCTCCTGGGCAAGAACGGCACAGGCAAGAGTACCTTATTATATATGATGAGCGGTTTGCTTTTTCCTCAGGCCGGCGAAGTCATTTTCGATGGTAATCCCGTGGCCAAACGCAGTCCCGAGGTGCTGGAGGATATATTCCTCGTACCCGAAGAATTTGACCTGCCTGCCATGCGTCTTTCCAAATATGTGCGTATAAACGCCCCTTTCTATCCGCATTTCAGCGATGAAATCCTGTATGAGTGCCTGAAGGACTTCGATTTGTCGGCCGACATCCGTCTAGGCGAGCTTTCGATGGGACAGAAGAAGAAAGCCTTCATGAGTTTTGCCCTGGCCACCAATACCCGCCTGCTGCTCATGGACGAACCCACCAACGGACTCGACATTCCTTCGAAGAGCCAGTTCCGTAAAGTCGTGGTGCGCCACATGAACGACAGCCGCACGCTGGTCATATCCACCCATCAGATGCGCGATGTTGACATGCTTCTCGACCATGTGGCCATTATCGATGGCAAGCGTCTGTTGCTCAACCGCTCCATTGCCGACATTTGCAGCCGCCTGCGCTTTGAGGAACGTCCCGTCGGTGCTGATGTGAGTGACGCGCTCTACATCCAGCCCTCGCTTCAGGGTAATGCCGTTATCTGCCACAACGAAAAGGATGACGACACGCCGCTCAATCTCGAACTGCTCTTCAATGCCTTACAGGAGAATGCCGCTTCGCTCGGCTTATGACCAATAGTTTCCTACGTTTAAAAAGCCTTTAGAAAATGAATAAATTCAACATACATCGTTTCGGGCATCTGCTCCGTGCCGACATCATCACCAACCGCAAACAGCATATATCCGCTTTCCTGTCGGTCTTTTCCCTCTCTTTGCTGTTGCTGTTCTTTTCCTACTACAAGCCCAGTCTTTATGGTTGGGAGATCGTGGCCCCCAGCCGCGAATTGGCGGCGGACATCCTCTCCTCCCGTGCCAACCGCTTTTTCATGATGATGTTTCCTCTTTTTATGACCTATAATCTGAGCATGACCTTTTCGCATCTCTTGACAAAGCAGCAGCGCATTTCCTACATCATGTTGCCGGCCTCGCCCCTTGAAAAATTTCTTTCGCGCCTGTTGCAGCACACGGTGCTGTTC
>NZ_BEWW01000264.1 GCF_002933955.1 Prevotella sp. MGM2 | reverse complement strand
CAAATTTAACACTTTTCTCAAAATTCATGCACCGTGTTTTCGGCTTGACCCCTTTTTGCGTACTTTTGAGGAGTTTTGTGATGTTGTGTAGCGCCTGCAGGCTATCAGTGTAGTGAGAAAAAATGATGCCCGCCGGCCAATGTCGTATTCTTTAATTATTTATATAAATGTCGGTATTTTTTTCCATATTCCGTTCTTGTGCTTTCGTTCTTTCCGTTGTGATTCTGCTCGTCCTGCCGTCGTGCCAGGACAGCGGCGGAGAAGAACCGCAGTTCCCCAGCGAAAAGGGACGCCGGACTGTGCTTGTCTATATGGCCGCGCAGAACTCTCTCGGACTGTACCGGCATCAGGCCGCCGATTCTGCCGAAATCATGGCCGGCCGGCGGTATATTGACGATAACGACCGTCTTCTCGTTTTCGTAGACGATGCCCACCGGCCAAGATTATACCGCTATACACGCTCGTGTAAACGTCCAGAGCTTGTGCGGCAGTGGGATCATGAGGTTTGTTCAACTTCTCCTGAGCAGTTGCGCGAAGTTGTCACATGGGTGAAAGAGAGATACCCGTCAGCGGAATACGGGCTGGTCATGTGGTCGCACGCCGACGGCTGGCTGCCGCCTACGAACAAGGATTGCACTGACGTTCCGCCATCTTCATCCGTGCGGCCGTTTTCTTTCGGCATAGATGACGGCGGCTACGGCATGGGAAGCGACAAAGGACCGCAGATGGATGTTGGCGAAATGGCTGCGGCGTTGGCCGTTACGGGTGTCCGTTTCAAATACATCTTCTTTGATGCCTGTCTTATGCAGAATCTTGAAGTGGCCTATGCCTTGCGTCATGTGACGGACTGTGTGGTGGCGGCGCCGATGCCTATTCCGGCAGCCGGAGCCTACTATGAAAACCAGCTCCGCCACGGACTTTTTGCCGAAAGTCCTTCGGCCATTGTAGCCACTTACGTCAGCGATGTTTCCTCCCCCTCGTTGTCGTATCAGTACGACGATTACGGTATCACACTCTCGGCCGTGCACACCGCGGCCCTTGAACCGTTGGCCCAAGTTCTGCGCCGGGCGCTCCCTCATTCGGCGGCGGCAGGACGCGCGTCGGCCTCGATGGAAGGCGTGCTTAACTATCAGGCTTATACGCGCAGCTATTATTACCGGCCGCATAACTACGATGCCGCCGAGGCTTTGCGCCGCCTTTTGCCGGAATCCTTTCACGAAGAAGCCCTTCTTGCGCTCAACCGTGCCGTCATTTCCAAAGGAACAACGGGCAGGTTTTGGATAGGTCCCAACTCATGGGACTACCAGCAGGTGAATGAAAAGACCTATTGCGGCGTTTCACTCTTCGTGCCGCAGAACGTCTATGCCGACAATGCCGGCCGTACGCCTCATGGCAATCTCAACGAAGCTTTTCGTCAGATGGAATGGTATGACGCGGCAGGGTGGAACGCCACAGGGTGGTAAGGATGATACCTCTCTTCATCTGAAAAAACAAGATGCTGGCGGTTTGTTTTTAATGGAATCCCGATTTTAACACTATTTGCTTTC